>NZ_VATN01000006.1:0-503348 GCF_005781105.1 Escherichia sp. E2586 | reverse complement strand
CAGCACCGGAGATAAATATTAAGCAAAGCGAATCTTCATTACCTGATCTGGCAAGCGAAGCTGCTCAACAAGAAGAACAAAGTAACAAGGGCAAATCCGTCAAGGAACGTGGTGCCAATTACGTTACCGAGTCCGCCCAACAGGGCTTTGAGAACCTGACTCCAGAAGCGCTTGAATCCCAGGCGAGAAGCTATCTGCAAGGGCAAATCACATCATCTGCACAGTCTTATATCGAAGGTGCGCTTTCTCCTTATGGTAAAGTTCGCTCTAACCTTTCCATCGGTCAGGATGGCGATCTGGACGGCAGTTCAATCGACTATTTTGTCCCCTGGTATGATAATCAGAGCACGGTCTATTTCAGTCAGTTTTCTGCGCAACGAAAAGAAGAGCGCACGATAGGTAATATAGGTTTAGGCGTAAGACATAATTTTGATAAATGGCTTCTGGGGGGAAATATATTTTATGATTATGATTTCACCCGCGGACATCGCCGTTTAGGCTTAGGAACAGAAGCCTGGACGGATTATTTAAAATTTTCTGGTAACTATTATCATCCGCTTTCAGACTGGAAAGATTCAAAAGATTTTGATTTCTATTTAGAACGACCCGCACGTGGCTGGGATATCCGGGCTGAAGCCTGGTTACCTTCTTATCCGCAGCTGGGGGGCAAAATTGTTTTCGAGCAATATTATGGTGACGAAGTGGCGCTCTTCGGCACCGATAATTTAGAAAAAGATCCCTATGCAGTGACGCTCGGCGTGAACTATCAACCCGTTCCGTTACTGACGGTCGGGACAGACTATAAAGCAGGTACCGGAGATAACAGTGATCTTAGTGTTAACGCCACGATTAACTATCAGTTCGGTGTTCCGCTAAAAGATCAACTGAATAGCGATAACGTCAAAGTTGCTCACTCGCTGATGGGCAGTCGCCATGACTTCGTCGAACGTAATAACTTTATCGTGCTGGAATACAAAGAAAAAGACCCACTTGATGTCACCTTGTGGCTTAAAGCAGACGCCACCAATGAGCACCCGGAATGCGTGATTAAAGACACGCCAGAGGAAGCGGTTGGCCTGGAAAAATGTAAATGGACCATCAACGCGCTGATCAACCACCATTACAAAATTGTCGCCGCCTCGTGGCAGGCGAAAAATAACGCTTCCCGCACGCTGGTCATGCCTGTTGTTAAAGCGAATACCATCACTGAAGGTAACAACAACCACTGGAATCTGGTGCTGCCAGCCTGGCAGTACAGCTCCGATCCTGCCGACCAGGAAAAACTCAATACCTGGCGCGTGCGTCTGGCGCTGGAAGATGAAAAGGGTAATCGGCAGAATTCCGGTGTGGTGGAAATCACCGTGCAGCAGGATCGTAAAATTGAGCTGATCGTCAATAACATCGCAGATGTGCCGGATGAGAACAATCACAGCCACGAAGCCAGCGCCCAGGCGGATGGCGTCGATGGCGTGGTGATGGATCTCGACGTCACCGATAGCTTTGGGGATGACACTGACCGCAACGGCAATGCTCTGCCAGTAGATAACCTTTCGCCGCAGCTTTACGATGCGCAGGATAAAAAAGTTACGCTCACCAATAAACCCTGTTCAACCGAGAATCCCTGCGTCTTTATCGCTAAGCAGGATAAAGAAAAAGGCACCGTTACGCTCTCCAGTACGCTACCCGGTACTTTCCGCTGGAAAGCGAGAGCCGCGCCGTATGACGACAGTAACTATGTAGATGTGACTTTCCTCGGCGCGGGGGGCAATGATGTTAATGCCTTTATCTACCGTGTATCTGCGACTAACCCTGTCAATCTTATCGGCAATGAGAAAGAGCATTTGCCTGTTGATAATGCCTATCGCTTTGTCTTGTGGCGCGATGTCAACAACGATGGCGTTTTCCAGCAGTCGGAAAAACTGACGGAAGAGGAAATGGCGCAATACGACTACCAGTGGGAGTTTACCGGGCACAGCGTCAATGGCTATACCGGTGCGCAATCGAATACCAGTAATGAAGATATTGTCATCCCTGCGACAAACGAAGAGGCCGTACAGAAATTTGGTGCCCAAAAAGAAGATGGCGTGCAGGGGTATGGATTACGTGTGGTTTACAGCAAGCACTAGATCGGCGTAATGGCCGATCGGCCAGTCGCTGGATATTAATCAAGGAGAGAATTGAATGAACAATCATTTAACGCGGCCGTTGACGAAAGTCGCGCTAGCGCTGGCTTTAGCGGGGTACTGTGCAGTGCCTGTCGCAATGGCTGAAGGGCAGGGCAATCTTAGAGCTGGGCAGTGGCAATCAGAATCACAAAGTACCGGCACCATTCAGGGGACCGTGCCGTGGATCACCAGAAGTGCTTCAGAGATAGCGGATGCTGATAAATCACATGTCACTATTGATATTGATCGTGGTAGCCGCACGGTCACAACGGACGGTGATAAGCAGTTTCATGTGGGGGACACACTGACAGCCAACTGGGCGATTGGTGATACTCAGGGGGACCTTGATGACAATAACACAGCGACTAAAGCAACCCTCCAGTGGATGAGTTATAGCGACCAGTCAGGAGCAGATCCTAAAGAGATTGGTACCGTAGGGAGCGATACATATACCATCGCGGCTGCGGATGCTGATCGATACATAGGTTTGAAAATCACGCCGACTACCACTACCGGTGATCCGAATGTTGCGGATGAGGTGGTGATGCTTGACCTTTCCACCAATGCGGGCGGTGGTTCTGACAGCGATGATATTCCAGAAGGTCCGGTATTTGATGATGCCGTTCACGTCGTAATTCACGAAAAAGACATCAATACGAATCTGTTGGGTAAAACGACGAAACTCAAAACTAATACCACTTATCAAGTCATGTTGTGGAAAGATAAAAACAACAACAGTACTTATGATGCAGGCGAAGAGGTTACCAGCCAGTACAACTATCGCTGGCGCTTTACCGGAACCAGCCTCCAGTTGGGCACAGCCGGTGGTCTTGTTAATCCGACTTACAACAACAGCGACCTGGTTATCCCTGTTACCAACGCCGAAGCGAAAACCGCGTTCGATTTTGCCGGAAGTGGCGTTGTCCTCGGCAACGATGGCGTTCAGGGCTACGGCTTATCTATCGACTACCAGAGAAAATAATCGTTACCAGCACCATTCCCGCCAGGGAATGGTGCTTTTCCGCGCACTTTGCTTAGCCAGCGTTAAGCAAAGTGGGTTGAGGTGAAAACGCAACTTTTAACGGGCAGGTTTCAATCATGGACGGGGCTTTGAAACTAATAAAAGTAATAACGGCGATTTTATTGCTATCCCTGACCTTGCCTGCAATGGCCGTGTTAAAAGGGGGACAGTGGCAACAATCAAGCGCTTCAACTGATGCTATAAATGGCACCGTTCCCTTTGCAGATAGCGCCAGCGTACCCGTCTATCAAGGAAGTGTTCAGCTTGATCCCACTGTGGAGCATGATATTGCTAATACAGCTATGCCCGGTAATTTCAGCATTGAGGCCAGCGCAACGAGCATGATTTTAACCAACCCGCGCGACAATGAAGGTGACATATTCAACAGTCCGCCATTACTGCGCTGGGAAGATCAAATGTTGCCAGCCGTCACCCTTATCTGGGCAGACGCCGCTACGCCCGATGTGCCGCTCACCCCACAACCACGTCCTGATCGTTCCTTTTGTGTACAAAACCTGGCGGGTCATAAACTGGTGGCGATTCCGCAGTTTGATCCAGACAAAACGCTCCCAACATTGGATCTCTTTACCCTTACAGGCGTACCTAATCAGGGAACGGTGTTACTTAATGAAAAACAGGTCACGTTAAATATTGCCAGCGCAGTGGGTGATCTGGTTACTGTCAGTGCCAGTGACTATGATGAAACACTAAACGCGGCTAAAACTACCGTTGGCAACTCAATCACTTTAACCGTAACGACCAAAGATTGTCAGGGTAATACGGCAGGTAATATACCTTTTATTATCAAACGTAAAGATGCGGTAAACCGGCAGAATGTTGTGAATAACACCGGTCCAGTAAGACTCGGAAGTACAGAGTTAACGACTACAGCTACGGAATATCGTGGTACTACCGATGCCAATGGTACCGCTACTGTTACAGTAACGCAGGCGAACGGTCCCGGTGTAAAAACGCCCCTGGTTGTCAGTCTTTCTGGCATTACGCAAAGCAGCGAAACGGCGGTGATCTTTACCGTTCTCACCAGCCCGGATGTCCCGCAGGCTAATATGTGGGGCCATATGGCAGAAACGTTAAAGGCGATGCAATACACCTTCAGCCGTCCGAAACTGGCAGCAGAAGTGGATAATGAAGCGGGTACAGTCATCGATCATAACGAAACATGGTCAACCTTCACCTGGAGTGGTGCAGATAACCACTGCGACATTCTGCCTGGTATGCGGCAGTTTGGTGCGATGAAAACCGTCATTCCTACTTCAGTGCAAGAAGTCGTCGGTTGGCCAATGCAGGGAGATTATTACTGGTCTTCGCTGGCAGGGACCTCCGGGAAGCATCATGCCGCAGATGTTACGAACCATAGCGAAACACAGCAAGCAGATAGTACGAAGTATCTGGTGAGTTGTGTGGACAAAGACGCACCGGAGGTTGACCCCGAACTGGTGCTGACCCCCGAAAACTATGATGAGAGTTTGCAGGCAGTAAAAGTTCAGGTGGGTGAAGATACACTCATGCGCCTGACCATTACTGATAAAAAAAATAATAATCAGCCGCTGGCTTACTACTATTTCTCACTTCATTTAGATGATGGAATTAACCGTAAAAATCAATCCGATCCCACGTGGGAAGCGCATCCCGTACATATTTCCGGCGACTCGAATTTACACCAGATTGATGCACACAACTATGAAGGCATAACCGACTTTAACGGTCAGGCTACGCTTACACTTTCGCAACCAGACGGTGCTGGTGTTAAAACGCATATCACCGCGACAATGCGCAGCAACTTTGCTGCATCGGATGAGAAGGACGTGATTTTTACAGTTATCACCAGTCCGGACAGCGATCAGGCCCGGATGTGGGGGCATATGGCAAGAGGGATTATTTCCGATGGGAATATCTATAAACGCCCACTGCTGGCAGATGAAACGGCGCATGAAGTGGGGGTAATGCGCGAAAACAACGAGGACTGGGCTTTGTTTGATCAAGAGTCCAGTATGCAGAAGGAATGCGGCGTTGGACATATTCCGAGGCAACGTTCTCTGGAAGCTTTATACGTAGCAAATCAAGGAAATGCGATTGGTACTGAGTATGGTTGGCCGACGATAAAACAAGATTACCTCACAGCGGTTGAACAAGCAGATTCACATTCCTCTGTTGCTCTCGATAATGGCTCGGTTACCACTTATTCTGGTTTCAGGCAAAACTATCTCACTTGTTCTGCCAATGATCTCGTGGCTCGTGTCGTGGTAGAAACAGACAAAGATATCTCACCCGGTTCCAATTCTGCTAAAGCGAAGGTGGGTGAAAAAATAACCATGACGGTTCGTACCGTTAACGCGATGAACAATGATACTCCTGTCCCTTTTACCGCATTTACCGTTACCAAAGGGATGAGTCAGAACAGAGCTGGGTTGGTATCTGGTTTTACCGATCCGTCTGGTGGTGCTCTCACAATGAACGGAACCGCCTATGGTACCTCGCAACCATCAGTAATTTATTCCGGCCTCACGGATGCGCAGGGAGTGGCGACAATCGTAATTGAGCAGCCCGCAGGCGTTGGCTTAAGTACACCACTGACAATTACCCCAACTCAATCAGCGGTTCCGAATAATATTGTAAATTACAATGTGACCTTTACCGTGCCAATAAGTCCTGATGTTTCTGTGGCACAAATGTGGGGGCATATGGATGACTCAATTACTGTTGGAACCATGACCTTTAATCGCCCGAAATTAATTCAGGAGGTCAGTGGCGGTCGTAGTCCACAAGTAGAAAATAATGAAAGCTGGGTACGAGTCACTCAGGCGGATATTGAAAACAGTGCTGCGGGCGGTTGTGAAAAAAATAAAGTACCACGCAAAAACCAACTTGCTGCGTTGTACAGCGCCAACACTAACAATGCCATTCAGACAGTACACGGTTGGCCGACTCAGCTCCAGGAATACTGGAGTAGCACTCCAGTCGATAAGGTGCCGCATTTTGCGGCAGTCTGGTTAAATAATGGTAATGTACAAAGCAATGTTACCCCTCCTGTTTATATAAGCTGTCTGACTACTGCAAATACTGTTGCCAACAGCATCACGTTAGAAATTGTGGATCCAGCTCAGTGGAATAGTAGCCTCAATGCGGCAAAGCTGAAAAAGGGCGAGACATTACAGGTCAAGGTGACAGTAAAAGACGCCGCGGGTAATCCAATGGCAGATATGCCGTTTATCCTTCAACGTGGTGATGGTTATACCCGTTCAGAGGAACGTCATGTGGCGGGCAGCGGCGATGGCATTGTATCCTCAGTGGTTGTCGATGGCGGCCAGGCTGATGAGATAACGCTGAGCGATACCGCCACGAGCTATATCGCAATGACCGGCAGCGATGGCAGCAAGATCCTCACCATTACCCGTCCGGATACCCACGGCACTAAAACGGCGCTGATCGCAGCGTTGTATTCCGACCCGACCAAAAAAGCCAGCATGGACACCATCTTCACTGTGGTGACCAGCCCGGATAGCGCAAATGCCAAAATGTGGGGCCATATGCCGGAAACGCTAACGGCGGGCGGGCTAACGTTTAAACGTCCTTTGCTGTTCTCGGAACTGAGCGGTTCAGCGGGCAATGTGCGCAAAGGGCCTGAAGAAGACAATGAGATTTGGGCGCTGTTTACCGAAGCGCAGGCTGCTAAAAATACTAAAAATAACGGCTGCGGCGCGGATTTTATCCCGACAAAAGACGCGCTGACTATGTTGTCCGGCAACTGGGGCGGGCATACCGTAGACGGCTGGCCGGTGTTGAAAGTTTATGACTCCAGTACGGCGGATAGCGCCAGCGTGGAAAATCGTAATTATCTCGGCGTACAGCTCAGTAGCGGTACCAGCAGCGTGCTGGAGACGAACGGGGGATACCTGAGTTGTCAGACGACGGCAAATAAGAAAGTGGCGAAAATTGAGCTGACGTCAGAACAAACGGTTAGCGTCGACGGTCTTGATGCAGTAAAAGTCAAAACCAATTATGAAGATGTTCATGAGCAAATGACGTTCAAAGTGACGACCCGTGATGCCCAGGGGAATGTTGTAGGCAACACGCCATTCTTACTGAGCCACGGGAAAACGGTTAGTCGCCAGAATGTCGAGGTGACCGATTATCAGTCCAGACTGATTTCAGTGACAGACCAGTATAATCACCAGGCCTATCTGCTGAACACTGGTGATAATTTTTATGGCACGACCGGGTCGGACGGTACGGCGACGCTGACCATCAACCAGCCCAATACCGGTTTTGGTGAAAGAATACCGATGCAGGCTACGCTGGATGATACCAGCGTAGCTTCCCAGACTTTGAGTGCGATCTTTACGGTTGTGACCAGCCCTGATACGCCGAAAGCGAACTACTGGGGGCATATGTCTGAAACCCTCACGGCAAAAAATGGCAAGGTTTTCAGCCGTCCACTGTTGCAGGCTGAAGCCGCATCAACAGCTACTGTAACGGTAAATAATGAAGTGTGGCCGCGGGTTAACATCACGTCTGCACTGGACGGCAGCAATGGCGGCTGCAAAGACAAATTGCCAGTGATGAACGATCTCCAGTCATTGTATGATGCCTGGCCTGACGGAACGTTACAGACTGCGCAGGGATGGCCTCTCTATTCATCATCACCTTTGTTCTGGTCGCGTAATGTGAAATCAAGCGCCGGAACTACCACGCCTTTGTATCAATATATGAATCTCAAAACGGGCGAAGCCGGCGCGACGTCGAGTACGTCCAACACCTATTCGCAGGTGTGCCTGGAGACAGCGGAACCGATTGGCAGCGTGACCTTTATGCCTACAGCGGAAAACTGGGACAGCACGCTGTCTGCCGGAAAAGCGAAGGTGGGAGATGCGCTGCCTGTGACGGTAACGGTAACCCATACGGATGGTTCGCCTGCGGCGTATGAGTCGGTGGGGATCCAGCGTGGCATCAGCACGCAACGAGACGGTACGACTATCGGGAGTTCCTCTACTTTAGATGATCTTGTGCTGGATGAATTTAATCCGGCGGAAACCATGACATCCAGCATCCTCAACGGAAGTGCCAACCTTAACTATCTGCTCTTGCAAACGGATGCTCAGGGGCAGGTCACCTTTAAGCTCCATCAGGATCAATCAACCGGCCTGAAAACCCCGATGAGCGCGACGGCGTTTGGGCACGCCAATAAACCTATAGCACCGCTGGACGTTATCTTTACCGTTATCACCAGCCCGAACAGCGACAAAGCGCATATGTGGGGCCATATGCCGGAAACGGTCACCGCGGCTGACGGTACGGAATTTGAACGACCCAAACTGTGGGCTGAAATGGGTGCCACCAGCGGTGCGGGTAAAACGCTCACTAAAGTGAAGCTTAATAATGAAGACTGGCCTGCGCCACATTCCTCGCAGAGAGGCGATGCGGGGGGAACCGATCCGTGTGAAGAAGCGCGCCACCCTTCGCTGGACGAACTTAAATCGTTATACGCTCGCTACCCTAATGGCACTATCGTGAAAGAGATTGGTTGGCCAGTGAAGCAGAGCGGTTATGCGTGGTGGACCAATGCAACCTGTCCAGCGAAAGAAGGGTCCACTGTTTGTGAAGCAATAGATCTGTACACG
This sequence comes from Escherichia sp. E2586, assembly GCF_005781105.1. Taxonomy (NCBI): domain Bacteria; kingdom Pseudomonadati; phylum Pseudomonadota; class Gammaproteobacteria; order Enterobacterales; family Enterobacteriaceae; genus Escherichia; species Escherichia sp. E2586. Next base: position 494,523 of record NZ_VATN01000006.1, on the reverse strand, counting down.
GGGCTACTGGCATCAGGGAAAACCTGGGCCTATGAGGCATGCCTGGTGCATCCACACTCGACGGTTTCTGCCGTGACGCTGACCTCGACGACGTTTGATTCTGCTTATCAGGCGGCGGTGGCAAAAAAAGGCGATGCCATGTCGGTGATGGTTACGGTGAAAGACAGTTCCGGAAGAGCGGTGCCGAACGTGGCCTTTATGTTACACCGCGGCGATGCTGCGCCGCGTAACAGCGGGGCGACGTTGTCGCCTGCAAATGGAGTTAGTGTAGCGGAAATGGATGATATCACCATCCAGCCATCATCAGGAGTGGCTACTCGGTTGGCTGCAAGTGGGGACGAGATCAGTGGCGTGACAGGTGCAGACGGCACGGCAAGCTTTACTGTTCGTCAGGACAATACGCCGGGTTATAAAACGCCGCTGACAGTAACGCTGGATAATTACCCAACATTGACAGCAACGATGGACACTATTTTCACCGTATTAACCAGTCCCAATGTTTCTTCCGCGCACTTCTGGGGACATATGGCAGACTCGGTAGTGGTGAATGGCAAAACATTACATCGACCTTTGCTGAAAACAGAATTACCTGCTGGTGCGGTTGCTGTGTTGGCTCCAAATGTGGTCAACGAAACTTGGGCGTTGGGACACAGAGTTGATTCAGCCAAATGGGATATAGCAAAGCAGTGTGGAAGTATGAGCAATGCGCCAACGTACAGTGAGTTAGAAACGCTGCACACAAGTTTTAGCTCGTTGGGGTGGCCTTCAATTACGCCAAGCTATCCCTATTTATCCTCCGAGCAATGCGGAATGTTTGAAGACACGGGGACGCAGGATTGTAGTGTAGTTCTGCAAAATAAGGCTGGTCTAATCGCCTGCTTTCAGTGATGGCCTGGTTGTATCTGATGTTAGCATGGCGATATTACCTGATGCGATGCTGGCGCATCTTGTCCGACCTACGGATTAGCCGCTTTTTTGCGTGGTTTGCGAGTTTTCGTCACGTCACTCACTACGCTTACCACAATGCCATCATCTAAACGCGTGGTCATCGTATCGCCCGCTTTTACCTGTTTCACCTGCTTTAACACCGTGCCATCTGCGGCGCTGGTGACGCTATAGCCGCGCGCCAGCGTTGACAGTGGGCTAACCGCTTCCAGATGCGTCACCGCATTACCGAAACGTTCACGCGTGGCGCTAAGCTGTGCGCGCAGGGTTTCTGCTAAACGATATTCCAGTTGTTGAATGCGCGTTTGCACGCGATGAATCTTCGGCTGTGGATTTTGCTGATTCAGCCGCTGTGTTAACCGCTGCTGCTGTTGTCCGGCTCGTTTAAGCTGATTTTCCAGCGCAAAGCTCATCCGCTTTTGTAGACGTTCGAGTGTAGTCTGCTGACGCGCCAGCCGAAGCTGCGGATGCTGTTGCTGCAAGCGATGATGAATTTGCGTAAAGCGACGCGTGCGGTTGGCGAGATAATAATCCATCGCCATTTCCAGCCGCTGCTGCGCAGACTGCACCTGGCGCAGTAACTCCTGCTGATTACGGCTCACCACTTCAGCGGCAGCCGACGGAGTTGGTGCTCGTAAATCGGCAACGAAATCGGCAATGGTCACATCGGTTTCATGTCCAACGGCACTGACAACCGGAATGCGACTGGCAAAAATTGCCCGCGCCACGCGTTCGTCGTTAAAACTCCATAAATCTTCCAGCGAACCGCCACCGCGCCCGACAATTAACACGTCGCACTCGTTGCGCTGATTCGCTAGTTCGATGGCGCGAACAATTTGCCCCGGCGCATCGTCACCCTGTACCGCGGTAGGATAAATAATCACTGGCAATGACGGATCGCGACGTTTAAGCACATGCAAAATATCGTGCAGTGCGGCACCTGTTTTTGAGGTGATGACACCTACACAGTGCGCAGGGGAGGGGAGTAGTTTCTTAAGCTCTTGATCGAACAAACCTTCAGCCTGCAATTTCGCTTTGAGTTGTTCGTATTTCTGTTGCAACAAACCTTCACCGGCGGGCTGCATACTTTCGACGATAATCTGATAATCGCCGCGTGGCTCATAGAGTGTAATATTGGCGCGAACCAGCACTTGCTGCCCGTGTTGCGGGCGAAAGGCCACCCGGCGGTTGCTGTTGCGGAACATTGCGCAGCGTACCTGGGCGGTATCATCTTTGAGCGTAAAGTACCAGTGACCGGAAGCCGGTTGCGTGAAGTTAGAAATTTCGCCGCTGATCCACACTTGCCCCATCTCCTGCTCAAGCAGCAAACGGACGGTCTGATTCAGGCGACTAACCGTAAAAATTGCGGGGGATTGAGATGGTAACATGTGAGCGAGATCAAATTCTAAATCAGCAGGTTATTCAATCGATAGTAACGTGCTGACCGGGGAGCGCAAGCATTATTTGCAAAAAGGGGTAGATGCAATCGGTTACGCTCTGTATAATGCCGCGGCAATATTTATTAACCACTCTGGTCGAGATATTGCCCATGCTACGTATCGCTAAAGAAGCTCTGACGTTTGACGACGTTCTCCTCGTTCCTGCTCATTCTACCGTTCTGCCGAATACTGCTGACCTCAGCACTCAGCTGACGAAAACTATTCGTCTGAATATTCCTATGCTTTCCGCAGCAATGGATACCGTAACGGAAGCGCGCCTGGCTATTGCTCTGGCTCAGGAAGGCGGTATCGGCTTTATCCACAAAAACATGTCCATTGAACGCCAGGCGGAAGAAGTTCGCCGCGTGAAAAAACACGAATCTGGTGTGGTGACTGACCCGCAGACTGTTCTGCCAACCACGACGCTGCGTGAAGTGAAAGAACTGACCGAGCGTAACGGCTTTGCTGGCTACCCGGTTGTTACCGAAGAAAACGAACTGGTCGGCATCATCACTGGTCGTGACGTGCGTTTTGTCACCGACCTGAGCCAGCCGGTTAGCGTTTACATGACGCCGAAAGAGCGTCTGGTAACTGTGCGTGAAGGGGAAGCCCGTGAAGTTGTGCTGGCAAAAATGCACGAAAAACGCGTTGAAAAGGCGCTGGTGGTTGATGATGAATTCCACCTGATCGGCATGATCACCGTGAAAGATTTCCAGAAAGCAGAACGTAAACCGAACGCCTGTAAAGACGAACAAGGCCGTTTACGTGTTGGTGCTGCGGTTGGCGCAGGTGCGGGTAACGAAGAGCGTGTTGATGCGCTGGTTGCCGCAGGCGTTGACGTTCTGCTGATCGACTCCTCTCACGGTCACTCTGAAGGCGTTCTGCAGCGTATCCGTGAAACTCGTGCTAAATATCCGGATCTGCAAATCATCGGCGGCAACGTGGCAACAGCTGCGGGCGCACGCGCTCTGGCAGAAGCAGGTTGCAGCGCGGTTAAAGTGGGTATCGGCCCAGGCTCAATTTGTACTACCCGTATTGTTACTGGCGTAGGTGTTCCGCAGATCACTGCCGTTGCTGACGCAGTTGAAGCCCTGGAAGGCACCGGCATTCCGGTTATCGCTGACGGTGGTATCCGTTTCTCTGGCGATATTGCCAAAGCTATCGCCGCTGGCGCAAGCGCGGTGATGGTAGGTTCTATGCTGGCGGGTACTGAAGAATCTCCGGGTGAAATCGAACTCTACCAGGGCCGTTCTTACAAATCTTACCGTGGGATGGGTTCTCTGGGCGCGATGTCCAAAGGTTCCTCTGACCGTTACTTCCAGAGCGACAACGCTGCCGACAAACTGGTTCCGGAAGGTATCGAAGGTCGCGTAGCCTACAAAGGTCGTCTGAAAGAGATCATTCACCAGCAGATGGGCGGCCTGCGCTCCTGTATGGGCCTGACCGGCTGTGGTACTATCGACGAACTGCGTACTAAAGCGGAGTTTGTACGTATCAGCGGTGCGGGTATTCAGGAAAGCCACGTTCACGACGTGACCATCACCAAAGAGTCCCCGAACTACCGTCTGGGCTCCTGATTCTCTTCGCCCGACTTCATGTCGGGCGATTTATATTATCTGTTTCACTTGCCTCGGAATAAGCGTCAATGACGGAAAACATTCATAAGCATCGCATCCTCATTCTGGACTTCGGTTCCCAGTATACTCAACTGGTTGCGCGCCGCGTGCGTGAGCTGGGCGTTTACTGCGAACTATGGGCGTGGGATGTGACAGAAGCACAAATTCGTGACTTCAATCCAAGCGGCATTATTCTTTCCGGCGGCCCGGAAAGTACCACCGAAGAAAACAGCCCGCGTGCGCCGCAGTATGTCTTTGAAGCAGGCGTACCGGTATTCGGCGTTTGCTATGGCATGCAGACCATGGCAATGCAGCTGGGCGGTCATGTTGAAGCCTCCAACGAACGTGAATTTGGTTATGCGCAGGTTGAAGTTCAAACTGATAGTGCGCTGATTCGTGGTATCGAAGATGCGTTAAGCGCAGATGGCAAGCCGCTGCTTGATGTGTGGATGAGCCACGGCGATAAGGTAACAGCAATTCCTGAAGGCTTTGTTACCGTCGCCAGCACCGAAAGCTGCCCATTTGCCATCATGGCTAACGAAGAAAAACGTTTCTATGGTGTTCAGTTCCACCCGGAAGTGACTCATACTCGTCAGGGTATGCGTATGCTGGAGCGTTTTGTGCGCGATATCTGCCAGTGTGAAGCGCTGTGGACGCCAGCTAAAATTATCGACGACGCTGTAGCCCGCATTCGCGAGCAGGTGGGCGACGATAAAGTGATCCTCGGCCTCTCTGGTGGCGTGGATTCTTCCGTTACCGCGATGCTTCTGCATCGTGCAATCGGTAAAAACCTGACTTGTGTATTTGTCGACAACGGTCTGCTGCGTCTGAATGAAGCTGAACAGGTAATGGATATGTTCGGCGATCGTTTCGGTCTGAACATCATTCACGTTCCGGCAGAAGAGCGTTTCCTGGCAGCGCTGGCTGGCGAAAACGATCCAGAAGCAAAACGTAAAATCATCGGGCGCGTTTTCGTTGAAGTATTCGATGAAGAAGCGCTGAAACTGGAAGACGTGAAGTGGCTGGCGCAGGGGACTATCTATCCTGACGTTATCGAATCTGCCGCATCTGCAACCGGTAAAGCACACGTCATCAAATCTCACCACAACGTGGGCGGTCTGCCGAAAGAGATGAAGATGGGCCTGGTTGAACCGCTGAAAGAGCTGTTCAAAGACGAGGTGCGTAAGATTGGTCTGGAGCTGGGCCTGCCATACGACATGCTGTACCGTCACCCGTTCCCGGGACCGGGCCTCGGCGTTCGTGTGCTGGGCGAAGTGAAGAAAGAGTATTGTGACCTGCTGCGCCGTGCTGATGCCATTTTCATTGAAGAACTGCGTAAAGCGGATCTGTACGACAAAGTCAGCCAGGCGTTTACTGTCTTCCTGCCGGTACGTTCCGTTGGCGTAATGGGCGATGGTCGTAAATACGACTGGGTTGTCTCTCTGCGTGCTGTCGAAACCATCGACTTTATGACCGCACACTGGGCACATCTGCCGTACGATTTCCTCGGTCGCGTTTCCAACCGCATTATCAATGAAGTGAACGGTATTTCCCGCGTGGTGTATGACATCAGCGGCAAGCCACCAGCTACTATTGAGTGGGAATGATTTAATTCCTGCACTATGAATGAACAAAACCCTCTGTTGCTACAGAGGGTTTTTTATATTGCTGACTAAAGTTAGCAATATAAAAAAGCCTGTAATCCTCACGAATCATAGGCTTGAAGTGACTGACAGCGATTAATTAAACCAACTGTCCGATTTATTCTCTTCTGCTTTACCCACGCTTTTCATCAAATCGCGACCACCTTCTGTCACATTCCTGTTAGCGTCAGCTTCAGATTGCACGACATCAGTTTGCGCGGCTTTGTGCTTCAGCTCCTGATCGATAAATTCGTTCTCGCGCTTAACGCGGGCTTCTTCTTTCGCCAGCGCCAGTTTTTGTTTCTGAATCTCTAAGCTGCGCAGCTCATCTTCATAACTTTGATCGCGTTTTTTATCCGCAGTGGCTTCGGCGTCCAGTTTATCCTGGCGAGCTTTCTTATCCGCTGCTGCTGCCGCCGCTCTTTTATTGGCGGCGGCCTGAGCGTTTGCGCGACGCTGTTTCTCTTGTTGAATTTCCCTGTTGCGCTCCGCGACCCATTCGTCATGCTGCCTTTGCTCTTCATTTTTACCTTGCTGTTCCGCTTCTGCGACAGCCGAGAGTTGATCCTGCAATGATGAGGCGGCAGCCGGATAGCTTAAGGAGGCTAAGATGGCGCAAAGAAAAACTTTCTTCATGACTCCTCCTGATTATTAGCTCTTTTCAGGACATTTGGTATTTGGCTGAATACGCGTTTCGTTATACGTCGTGGTAATAACGACAGCTAAACCCGTCGTAAACTGGCATTCTTTACCCACCTGTGTGGATGTATACACTTTGGTGCCTTCCTTATAAGTTAAAGAAACACCTTCCACTAAGGTTTTATCATTCACCATAGAACCTGCTGCTGCGCCTACAGCTCCGCCGCCAACTGCACCTGCCGTCGTTCCGGAATTACTGCCAGACCCGACGTTGTGGCCGATAACGCCGCCAGCGACTGCGCCAATAAGTGCGCCGAAGGCTTGTGCGTTCCGTTTATTTTGGGAGTTGTCTACGGCAACTTTTGCGGGAAGAATGGAAATGATATTAACGGTTTTAGTTTCTTGCTTGGTATTCAGTTGATCAGTTTGATAAACATCGGCGGCATGATCGTCAGCATTTGATTGGCATCCTGCCAACATGAATGACGCTAAAATTGCCACAGGCAGAAGACATTTTTTAAATTTCATCACTATTCCTTGTTATAGACTTTACGAAAAACAAGACATTTAAGATCATCGAAAGAGGAAAGTAAATGTATAGACTATGAAGGAATAGATTAAATTTATTTAAATTCATTGAATAAATATATATGCATTAATGCATAATAAAAACATATATATTATGTCTAATATACATTGCGTCTTATTGCAGAATGATTCGAAATCAGAACAAAGAGGTAAAAATTTAGATAAACAAATGCCTGCCGCTTTGATAACAACAAAGAGCAACTGTATCTGACAGCATTGAGCCGTCTTGTTCAGTAAAGGTGACGAAGGTAACCGCTAACGTTGTACCGGGGATTCGATAGAGAATGTGGATTGCTGAGCTTCTTTTTTGCTCTGATGATGCTGCCAGGCGCCAACGGAGGAGTAGATAAAGCGGCCAAAGAAGAAGAGAAAGCTGATAAGCAATACGATACGAGTCATGCGACTGTTAAATCGGTGTCGTTTTCGCATACTGGTTGGCTGACTCACAAAGGGTTCCTCAAGGTATGTCCATGCCATGGACGGTACTTACATTAAGGCATACCCGGGCGCAATGGTCAATTGTTCATTATGTAAAAAAGCGTCAGTTGATACATATTTTAATGTTATGGAAGTTAATTTAATTATTTACAATAATGATGTAATAATGACGGGTTAACATGATAAACGTAATAATTCATTGAACAGGGTAATTTTGTTTGATATATATCAATTGGAACTTTCATATGACAATTAGAATCAATGCTCCTTAATTGCGATGAATAATCATCCATCGAAGTCAGGTGGGATGCCTGTCTGAATACACCCTTTCAGGATGTAAGGGGTTCTGCTGAGCATCTATGAAACTGAATGCAACTTATATAAATATACGTGATAAATGGTGGGGGCTTCCGCTGATCCTGCCGTCTATAATCTTGCCTGTTTTTGCCCATATAAATACGTACGCACATATTTCTTCTGGTGAAGTTTTTCTCTTTTATCTGCCGCTAGCGCTGATGATCAGTATGATGATGTTTTTTAGCTGGGCAGCATTGCCAGGTATTGCTTTAGGGATTTTTATTCGCAAGTATGCCGAGCTTGGTTTTTATGAAACGCTCTCGTTAACGGTTAATTTCATTATCATTATCATTCTTTGTTGGGGCGGCTACAGGGTGTTTACTCCCCGACGTAACAACGTTTCACATGGCGATACCCGCTTAATTTCCCAGCGCATTTTTTGGCAGATTGTTTTCCCTGCAACGTTGTTTCTGGTGCTCTTCCAGTTTGCGGCGTTTGTAGGTTTACTGGCGAACAGAACAAATCTGGTTGGCGTCATGCCCTTTAATCTGGGAACCTTAATTAATTATCAGGCTTTACTGGTGGGTAATCTGATAGGCGTCCCGCTTTGCTACTTCATCGTTCGTTCTGTACGAAATCCATTTTATTTACGAAGCTATTATTCTCAATTAAAACAACAGATTGACAGTAAAGTTACAAAAAAAGAGTTCGCGCTGTGGTTGCTTGCTCTGGGCGCATTGTTATTTCTGCTATGTATGCCTTTAAATGAAAAAAGCACAATTTTCAGCACCAACTATACCTTGTCGTTATTGCTGCCGCTGATGATGTGGGGAGCGATGCGTTATGGCTACAAGCTGATCTCGTTGCTCTGGGCAATAGTGCTGATGATCAGTATCCATAGCTACCAGAATTATATTCCCCTTTATCATGGGTATACCACTCAACTAACCATAACCTCCTCCAGCTATCTGGTATTTTCTTTTATCGTCAATTACATGGCGGTTCTGGCAACGCGTCAACGAGCGGTGACCAAACGCATTCAGCGGCTGGCTTACGTGGACCCGGTTGTTCATCTGCCGAATGTTCGAGCTTTGAATCGCGCGCTGCGTGATGCGCCCTGGTCCGCGCTATGTTTTTTACGCATTCCCGGTATGGAAATGCTGGTAAAGAACTATGGCATCATGCTGCGTATCCAATACAAACAAAAGCTTTCACATTGGCTGGCACCTTTACTGGAACCCGGAGAAGACGTTTATCAGCTTTCTGGCAATGATCTCGCGCTGCGACTGAATACAGAGTCTCACCAGGAGCGCATTATCGCATTGGATAACCATCTTAAGCAGTTTCGTTTCTTTTGGGATGATATGCCATTGCAACCACAGATTGGTGTCAGCTATTGCTATGTCCGTTCGCCAGTGAATCATATTTATTTGCTGTTAGGCGAGCTAAGTACGGTTGCTGAACTCTCTATAGTGACTAATGCCCCGGAAAATATGCAGCGTCGCGGAGCAATGTATCTGCAGCGAGAATTAAAAGACAAAGTGGCAATGATGAATCGGCTACAGCAGGCGCTTGAGCACGACGATTTTTGCCTTATGGCCCAGCCAATTACTGGAGTGCGCGGCGATATCTATCATGAAATTTTGCTGCGTATGCGAGGGGAGAATGATGAACTCATCAATCCTGATAATTTCTTGCCGGTTGCGCATGAATTTGGCTTATCGTCCAGTATCGACATGTGGGTCATCGAACATACATTGCAATTTATGGCGGAAAATAAAGAGAAAATGCCCGCCCAACGATTTGCGATTAATTTGTCGCCAACTTCAGTTTGTCAGGCCCGCTTTCCTGTTAAAATTAGTAAGTTATTAGCGAAATACCAAATAGAGGCGTGGCAGCTTATCTTTGAAGTCACCGAAAGTAATGCCCTTACCAATGTTAAGCAGGCACAGAATACGTTACAACATCTTCAGGAGTTAGGATGCCAGATTGCTATTGATGATTTCGGCACCGGATACGCAAGTTATGCGCGGCTAAAAAATGTGAATGCCAATTTATTAAAAATTGATGGCAGCTTCATCCGTAATATTGCCTCGAATAGTCTGGATTACCAGATAGTGGCATCGATTTGTCATCTGGCACGAATGAAGAAAATGCAAGTGGTTGCGGAGTATGTTGAAAATGAAGAGATTCGCAAAGCCGTACACTCTTTGGGTATTGATTACCTGCAAGGCTTTTTGATTGGTGAACCGCAGCCGTTAATTGCGATTACAGCTGAAAGAGAACCTGTTCGAGAAAGCGCGTAATTCATTTGGGCCAACGCAACAGGTTGGCCCGTTTTCATTTCATATTAAGCCGCGATTTCCGGCGTGCTTTCTTCTTCAATTTTTAACCGCCAGCCATTCACGCCTTCCCAGTATTCTTGCTCCTTTTCCAGATCAAGCAATACCAGCGCGTTCTGGCTAAACCAGTCATGCGGAAAACGTAACGTCCAGTGGCTATCATCAGTAATCAGAGTCAATGTCGGCGGTGTTGTGGTTGCCTGACGTTGATTGTTAAGTAATACGCCAAGACGCAACAGTTGAATTAACGGCAGGAACTGTTTTTTCTTAAACAGCGTAAAGCGTGGCAAATCGTCGAGCTTAATCGCTTTACGATGATAACGCACCAGCGTCGCCATCATCAGTTGTTGTTCCTGATTAAACCCTGGCAAGTCGCTGTTTTGCAAGATATACGCAGAATGGCGATGAAGGCCGCTATGATTAATGCTTAATCCGACTTCATGTAGCATGGCGGCCCAGCGCAGTAATGCTTCCAGTTGTGGATGCGCCAGCTTCGGTTGCTGTTCCCGCCATTGTTCGTACATTTGCATAGTTGTGTCGAGCACCCGTCGGGCCTGTTCACTGTCAATGTGATACTGGTTGGCCAGACTGCTGGCGGTGCGGCTACGCACATCTTGATGGCGGAAACGTCCTTCCATTTCATACAAAACGCCTTCACGCAGCGCCCCGTCAGAAAGCCGCAGTTCACGAATAGCTAAGGCATCAAATACACCACACAAAATAGCCAGACCAGGAACAAAAACTGTTTTACGCTCTTCCGAAAGACCCGGCAAACTTAACGCCGAGAAGTTACGATGCCGTAAAACTTCTTTCACCAGTTTATCGAGGCGCTCTGGTGTGATGATGCCGTCTTTCTCGCCCATTTCCAGCAACACTTCGTGGGCGGCTTTAATGGTGCCGGAAGCCCCCATAGCAACGTTCCAGCCCTGAATACGGAATTGCCAGGTTAATGTTTCCAGTTTTTGTGCAGCCGCCATGCGTGCGCGCTGAAAATTCTCTTTATTGATGACTCCGCCCGGAAAATAAAGCTGGGCAAAGCTAACGCAACCCATCCGGCGGCTTTCGACGAGAATCGGTTCGAAATTTTCTCCAATTACCAGCTCCGTTGAGCCGCCGCCAATATCAATAACCAGTTTGCGACCTTTTTCCGGCTGGGTATGTTCCACCCCCATAAAAATCAGACGAGCCTCTTCGTTGCCGGAAATAATTTCAATCGGATAGGGAATAACCTTTTCGGCGCGTTTCAGAAAATCAGTAGCGTTCAGCGCCTGACGCAGTGTATGTGTCCCGACAATGCAGACACTAGAGGGAGAGAAACCTTGCAAGCGCTCGGCAAACAGCGACAGACAGCTTAAACCACGCGTCATCGCCTCCTCACTCAACATATTATCTGGCCCCAGACCATCTGCCAGGTGTACCCGTTGTTTCAGGCGGCCAATAATCTGCATGGCGCCATCCACCACACGGGCAATAACCATGTGGAAACTGTTTGAACCAAGATCGACCGCAGCAAACTCCTGCGGGCGAGGGGATTTGTCGTGTATTGGCATAGGTTATTCTGGTTGTTCGAGTGATTTTATGTAGTCGTAGATCGCCAACTGCGCCCGAACTTTCCGGCGATTACCGCGGGGAACGTAGCGATTACTGAGTTCTTTATCGATATAACGTGCTTTCACCGTATCGCTGAACAGAATATCTACGATATCCAGTACCCGCTGCTTCAGGCGCGGGTCGAGCAGCGGCGTTGCCACTTCAATACGATAATCAATGTTGCGCGTCATCCAGTCGGCGGAAGAGAGGTAAACCTTTTTATCGCCACCATTTTCAAAAATATATACCCGATCATGTTCAAGGTAACGGTCAACAATGCTGATAGCACGAATATTGTCGCTAATGCCTTCCAGATTGGGGATCAACGAACACATCCCGCGTACCAGCAGATTTACCGGCACGCCGGAACTGGATGCCGCATACAGACGATCGACCAGTCCTTTATCGACCAGGTTATTCAGTTTCAGAGTAATACCGCTGGGCAGCCCTTGTTGTGCGTTGGCGATCTCGCGATCCACCATTTCATACAACAGACGGCGGGAGTTTTGCGGCGACACCATTAAATAATCAAATGTCACCGGACGGTATGGGTTTTCAATAAAGTTGAACACCCGCCGCACTTCGTTGGTGATGCGCGCATCGGCGGTCAGCAGCGAATAGTCGGTATAAAGACGTGCGGTTTTTTCGTTAAAGTTCCCGGTCCCGATATGCGCGTAACGGACGACTTCACCGTTTTCTTTACGTGAAATCAGGAACAGTTTGGCGTGAATTTTCAGCCCCGGCGCAGAGAAGATAACGTGCACGCCAGCTTCGGTTAGTCGCTTCGCCCAATGAATGTTAGCTTCTTCGTCAAAACGTGCCTGTAGTTCAACCACCACGGTCACTTTCTTGCCGTTGTGCGCTGCGTGGATCATCGAGTCGATGATGCGTGAATCTTTTGCCACACGGTAAATGTTGATTTTAATCGCCAGCACGCTCGGATCGAACGAGGCCTGACGCAACAGTTCCAGTACGTGCTCAAAGGTGTGATAAGGGTAATAGAGCAGAACATCGCGTTCGCGAATGGCATCAAAACCGTTGCGGAACTGGGCTTTATCAAACCAGATATGGCGTAAACGCGGCAGTGGTTTGTTAACCAGATTCGCTTTGCCGACATTAGGGAAATTAATAAAGTCTTTAAAATTGTGGTAACGACCGCCAGGGACGATAGAGTCGTAACGGGAAATAGTCAGTTTCTCACGCAACACTTCAACCAGCGCGTTAGGCATATCACGCTGATAAACAAAACGTACTGGCTCTGCGGTTAAACGCTGTTTCAGACTGGAAGACATCAGCTCCATCAGGCTGGCTTCCATCTCGTGTACTAAATCGTATTCGGCGTCGCGGGTCATCTTCATCGAATAGGCATTCAGCGCGTCATAATCAAAGAAGCCTTTGAAGATATCATCAAGGCAGTAACGCAGAATGTTATCCAATAAAATCATTGGTTTGCGTCGACGCGGTGCTTCCGGCGGCAAATTCACAAAGCGCGGAACTTTATCCGATGGGATCTCCAGCAGCGCGTAACGGATGGTATCGCCACGAATTATCTCCACCGCCAGATAGGTATAATCATCTTTCAGAAACTGCACTAAGTCAGTGTCAGGATTGATTAAAATCGGCGTAATGTGCTGACGCAGATACTGCTTAAAATAATGACGCAGCCAGTTTTGTTGATTAACGGAGAGTTGGCGTTCATTAATCAGGAAGATCTGGTTACGCGCCATTTCCAGTAGCAGTTCATTGTAAAGGCCGTCAAATTCCTGATCGGCTTTCAGCACGCGGGATTGAATTTTGCCCAGCAAATGGCGGGAATGAGAGTTAGAACCTTGTTCTTCGCTAATAATGATCCGTCGCTTCAGTTCAGCGAAGCGAACTTTATAGAACTCATCAAGGTTATTGGAATAGATCCCAAGAAAACGCATCCTTTCAATCAGCGGGTTAGATTTGTCCGCCGCTTCCTGAAGCACGCGTTCATTGAACGATAACCAACTGAGCTCTTTCTCGATGTATAGCTTTTCCTGACCCATTACCACTTTTACTCCGTTTTATTCACGGGACACTGCCTGGATATTATGGCGAGCAATGTTGGCAGATGTCCAACTATGCCAGAAAAGGGGGAAAAAAACTGCTGAAGCCTGCGATTTACAGGAGAAATGAGAAGCGCCAGCAGTAGCGCTGGCGCTTTAAATATGCGGAAGATTACTCGTCGTCGGCGGCGTAGCCCTGCGGTGGAAGACGCTGATCATCCAGCCACGCGGCGTTTTCCAGCATCTTCAGACGACCATCAACAAACCAGCTAATGACCAGCGGGTAAATAGCATGTTCCTTAGTTTGCACGCGAGCGGTGATTTCATCTTCCGTATCACCGGCAAAAACCGGAACTTTAGCCTGCAAAATCACCGGGCCGCCGTCCAGCTCATCGGTGACGAAATGCACTGATGTACCGTGTTCTTCATCGCCATTTTCCAGCGCCTGACGATGGGTATGCAAACCGGGATATTTCGGTAGCAGGGAAGGGTGAATGTTTAGCAAACGTCCGGCGTAGTGGGAAACAAACGCTGGGCTGAGAATGCGCATAAAACCGGCCAGAACTACCACATCGGGGGCGTACATGTCGATTTCGTGCATCAACTCCCGATCATAGTCTTCCCGACTGTCAAATTGGCTGGCAATAAGCGTATGCGTTGCGATACCTGCTTTGCGGGCGCGCTCAAGGCCGAACGCGTCGGCCTTATTGCTGAAAACTGCCCGTAGGGTGCCTTTAATTTTGTTGGTTTTACAGGCATCAATAATTGCCTGCAAATTACTTCCGTTGCCGGAAATAAGCACCACAATATTCATTATTCGATAACCACGCGTTGTTCGGAATCAGAAGCTTTGATGATACCGATTTTCCACGCGTTTTCACCGTTGGCATTGAGCAGGGCGAGAGCTTTGTCCACTTCCGGAGCAGGCAGGGCGATAACCATCCCGACGCCGCAGTTGAAGGTACGATACATTTCATGGCGGCTGACGTTACCTGCCGTTTGCAGCCAGTTGAACACTTCCGGCCACTGCCAGGAGGATTCATCAATCACTGCCTGAGTGTTTTCTGGTAATACGCGAGGAATGTTTTCCCAGAAACCGCCGCCGGTCAGGTGCGCAATGGCGTGAACATCAACCTTTTCAATCAATTCCAGCACTGACTTCACATAAATACGGGTTGGCGCCAGCAGATGATCGGCTAAAGGTTTTCCGTCCAGCTCTGTAGTTTGCGGGTCGCAACCGCTGACTTCGAGAATTTTGCGTACCAGCGAGTAACCGTTCGAGTGCGGGCCGCTGGAGCCGAGCGCAATGAGCACATCGCCGTCGCTAACTTTAGAACCGTCGATGATTTCTGATTTTTCTACCACCCCAACACAGAAACCAGCGACATCGTAATCTTCGCCGTGATACATCCCCGGCATTTCTGCCGTTTCGCCGCCCACCAGCGAACAGCCCGATTGCAGACAACCTTCCGCGATGCCGCTAATCACCGCTGAAGCGGTATCAACATCCAGTTTTCCGGTTGCGTAATAGTCGAGGAAAAACAGCGGTTCCGCGCCTTGCACCACCAGGTCATTAACACACATGGCGACCAGATCAATACCAATGGTGTCGTGACGTTTTAAGTCCATCGCCAGACGTAGCTTGGTGCCTACACCGTCAGTGCCGGAAACCAGTACGGGTTCACGATATTTTTGCGGCAGCGCGCACAATGCGCCGAATCCACCCAATCCCCCCATCACTTCCGGGCGACGGGTTTTCTTCACAGTCCCCTTGATTCGGTCAACCAGAGCGTTTCCTGCGTCAATATCAACACCGGCATCTTTATAGCTGAGAGAGGTTTTGTCGGTCACTGCTAAGTCTCCACGCGTTTGCGTTAGCAAGAAAAATCGGCGCAATTCTAACAGTCTAAGCAAACGTTTGCGAGCCCATTGTGCATCCATTTTTTAGGGGGTGGATTTTTGCCGTTCGGCCTGAGAACGTGGTCAACTTTGATACTATTCACGAAAATGAAACCGGGTACATTTTTGTCCTTGCATCAGTTGCGTTGAATGCACATGGTGCAACTGAAATCGGTTTCTGTTTTTGCGAAAACGAGAAGTCAGCGTGTCGTTTTACCATTCGGGAAGGATGAGAACGATGGGCATTGCAGCATTTGATATTGGCGGCACCGCGCTAAAAATGGGCGGCGCTATCCGTCGCTTCGATAACTTTGCTATGAAAACGTGGCTGATGTAATGACGGCAGGCGTAACCGTAAACTCATCGACTTCTTCGTGCGCTTTGCCCAGGTTGTCTTCACCCATTATCAGCATCCAGTGAAGTACTGGATGACCTTTAACGAGATAAACAACCAGCCTGGTTTCTAACCCATACGTGCATAAATTCTATTGGGGATGGCAGATTGACCCGGTAGGGCTGCGCTATTCGCTGAACTGGTTCTGTGACCACTATCAGCTACAGCTGTTTATCGTAGAGAACGGTTTTGGCTCGATCGACGTGCAGGAAAGCGACGGTACGGTGAACGACCAGTACCGTATTGATTATCTCGCAGCCCATATTAACGAGATGAAAAAACGCTACGGCTTTATTTACGTTGATAAAGATAACGAAGGTAACGGCACGCTAGCACGCAGCCGTAAAAAATCCTTCAACTGGTATAAAGCGGTGATCGCCTCTAACGGCGAGAAGCTGTAATCATGGGACGGCCAGCGAAAGCTGGCCGCGTTAGGATGCTTTTTTCTTCGTGCGCCTGGAATTGCGTTCAATCACCTCGTAAATAACCCAGGATCGCGCTATTTTCCTGCCGTTGATCGTCACAATCTCGCTGTTCCCCCCGCCTCTGATGGCGGTTATTTTCTTTTGATTCAGCAGAATATTGACCTCTTTTTTATTATTTGTTTCCAACAGTAGCTGTCCGGTTTGCCTGTCGCTAATCCGATACCACTGCTGTTTTGGTGGCGGTTGAGATGCTCGCCGAAATCGCTGTTTTACTTTTTCAGCGGCAATGGTTACAGCGATGCCTAATGCACCCATTATGGTCAATGACCAGAAGCCAAAGGGGAATCCAAAATAGCCTTTGTGAAGTTTGAACCAGAAGGCGTGGCAAAATTTTACAATTTCGGGGTTGCTTTTCACATAATTGATACAGACAGACTTTCTGTTGCCGGGATTCCAGGATGTATCAATAAATTCTGCTGTTCTTTTGCGTCCACTCGCCTGAAATTCAACGGTGAAGGTATATCGAAAATCGCAATTCGCGTTCCGGCCATGTAGTTTACATAAGCCTTTACTTGCAGCTTCTTCCGGTGAGATGAAACGCACATTGTAAATCGTCGACATCGTCGCAACTGAGTCTTGCCGCATCTGCACTTCATCATAAACCACCCAGCCAGTCCACAGGCTAAAAATCACAAAAGCTGCCTGATAGCTCCGGTATAACACCTTCTCAAAAGTAGAGGCTTCCGCCCACGCTTGCTCTTTTTTACTTTTCCGTTTTTTCATGTCTCGCGCATCCTGGCGCAAAAGCTGATGAGTACTGAGATTTGCTACTCTATTCCTGGCAACCCCGCCTATGCTTGATCAGCATCAAGTAAAAAAATGTTGTCGATGAAAAGAATGGCGGTATAATCCGTCGATTTTTTTTGTGGCTGCCCTCAAAGGAGAAAGAGTATGAAGATCGTGGAAGTCAAACACCCACTCGTCAAACACAAGCTGGGACTGATGCGTGAGCAAGATATCAGCACCAAGCGCTTTCGCGAACTCGCTTCCGAAGTGGGTAGCCTGCTGACTTACGAAGCGACCGCCGACCTCGAAACGGAAAAAGTCACTATCGAAGGTTGGAACGGCCCGGTAGAAATTGACCAGATCAAAGGTAAAAAAATTACCGTGGTGCCAATTCTGCGTGCGGGTCTGGGGATGATGGACGGTGTTCTGGAAAACGTTCCGAGCGCGCGCATCAGCGTAGTCGGTATGTACCGTGATGAAGAAACACTGGAGCCGGTACCGTACTTCCAGAAACTGGTTTCTAACATCGATGAGCGTATGGCGCTGATCGTTGACCCAATGTTGGCAACCGGTGGTTCCGTTATCGCGACCATCGACCTGCTGAAAAAAGCGGGCTGCAGCAGCATTAAAGTGCTGGTGCTGGTGGCTGCGCCAGAAGGTATCGCTGCGCTGGAAAAAGCGCATCCGGACGTCGAGCTGTATACCGCATCGATTGACCAGGGGCTGAATGAGCACGGATACATTATCCCGGGCCTCGGCGATGCTGGTGATAAAATCTTTGGTACGAAATAACGAATAAAAAATAATTAAAGCCGACTTTAAGAGTCGGCTTTTTTTTGAGTAAAGCGCCTATAACACATAATATACAGAGGATAATACTATGACGCGCCGTGCTATCGGGGTGAGTGAAAGACCGCCACTTTTACAGACAATCCCGCTTAGTTTACAACATTTGTTCGCCATGTTTGGTGCAACCGTCCTGGTGCCCGTCTTATTTCATATCAACCCGGCGACCGTACTGTTATTTAACGGTATCGGAACGCTGCTGTATCTCTTCATCTGTAAAGGGAAAATCCCGGCTTATCTTGGTTCGAGCTTTGCCTTTATTTCTCCGGTGTTATTGCTGTTGCCGTTGGGTTATGAAGTCGCGCTGGGCGGCTTTATTATGTGCGGCGTGCTGTTCTGTCTGGTTTCTTTTATTGTGAAGAAAGCAGGGACTGGCTGGCTGGATGTGCTGTTTCCTCCAGCGGCAATGGGGGCAATCGTTGCTGTCATCGGTCTGGAGCTGGCGGGCGTGGCCGCTGGCATGGCTGGCTTACTCCCGACTGAAGGGCAAATGCCAGATTCCAAAACCATCATTATCTCCATTACTACCCTTGCGGTTACGGTTTTAGGTTCCGTTCTGTTCCGCGGTTTCCTGGCGATTATCCCGATTTTGATTGGCGTGTTGGTGGGGTACGCGCTCTCCTTCGCAATGGGTATTGTCGATACCACGCCGATTATTAACGCTCACTGGTTTGCTCTGCCGACCTTTTACACGCCGCGCTTTGAGTGGTTTGCCATTTTGACCATTCTGCCTGCGGCGCTGGTGGTTATTGCTGAACACGTGGGGCATCTGGTGGTAACGGCTAACATCGTGAAAAAAGATCTGCTGCGCGATCCGGGCCTGCACCGTTCCATGTTCGCTAATGGCCTGTCTACCGTTATCTCCGGGTTCTTTGGTTCCACGCCAAACACTACCTACGGGGAAAACATCGGCGTTATGGCGATCACCCGAGTCTACAGTACCTGGGTAATCGGTGGTGCGGCGATCTTCGCCATTCTGCTCTCCTGTGTTGGTAAACTGGCTGCGGCTATCCAGATGATCCCACTGCCGGTGATGGGCGGCGTTTCGCTGCTGCTTTACGGTGTCATCGGCGCTTCTGGTATTCGTGTACTTATTGAATCGAAAGTGGACTACAACAAAGCACAGAACTTGATCCTGACTTCCGTGATCCTGATCATCGGTGTCAGCGGTGCGAAGGTAAACATCGGTGCGGCAGAGCTGAAAGGTATGGCGTTGGCGACCATCGTCGGCATTGGCTTAAGCCTGATCTTTAAATTGATTAGCGTGCTCCGTCCGGAAGAAGTGGTGTTGGATGCAGAAGACGCCGATATAACAGAAAAATAATGTAGCGACCGGGCAGTAATGCTGCCCGGTTCAAACATGATGGAATTCTGTGGTAAACTTCTCGTGATTTTGTGAAATCCCTGGTTGAGGTATCTCTGAACACACCGGCACAGCTCTCTTTGCCACTTTATCTTCCTGACGACGAAACCTTTGCAAGTTTCTGGCCGGGGGATAACTCCTCTTTACTGGCCGCGATGAAAAACGTGCTGCGTCAGGAACATAGCGGTTACATCTATCTCTGGGCACGCGAAGGCGCGGGGCGCAGCCATCTGCTGCACGCGGCTTGCGCGGAATTGTCGCAGCGTGGCGATGCGGTAGGTTATGTCCCGCTGGATAAACGCACCTGGTTTGTTCCGGAAGTGCTCGATGGTATGGAACAACTGTCGCTGGTTTGCATCGACAATATTGAGTGTATTGCTGGCGATGAGTTGTGGGAGATGGCGATTTTCGATCTCTACAATCGGATTCTGGAGTCAGGTAAAACACGGTTGCTGATCACTGGTGATCGTCCACCTCGTCAGTTGAATCTGGGGTTACCGGATCTTGCGTCACGTCTTGACTGGGGGCAGATCTACAAGTTGCAGCCACTTTCTGATGAAGACAAATTGCAGGCTTTACAGTTACGCGCCCGTTTGCGTGGTTTTGAACTGCCGGAAGATGTGGGACGTTTCTTGCTGAAGCGGCTCGACAGAGAGATGCGCACGTTATTTATGACGTTGGATCAGCTGGATCGCGCATCGATTACTGCACAACGTAAGTTGACCATTCCGTTTGTGAAAGAGATCCTGAAGCTGTAGACAGGACGTTTATTGTCGGATGCGGCGCGAGCGCCTTATCTGACCTACTCGAATCAAGTTCATTGTATTTGTAGGCCGGATAAGACGCGGCAAGCGTCGCATCCGGCAATATGCCTTAGCTACCGAAGGGGTACATCTTAACCCACGATTTCCAGCACTTGCTCCGGTGGGCGACCAATACGCGCTTTGCCATTCACGACCACAATCGGGCGTTCCATCAGCTTCGGATTATCCACCATCGCCTGAATCAGCGCCTCTTCGCTAAGCGAACTGTCTGCAAGATTCAGCTCTTTATAAAGATCCTCTTTCTGGCGCATCAATTCACGGGCGCTATTCATACCCAACATTTTCAGCAAATTACGTAGCGTTGCCGCATCGGCGGGTGTCTCAAGATAGAGCACCACTTCCGGCTCCACACCATTTTCTTTCAGCAGGTTCAGCGTTTCACGGCTCTTTGAGCAGCGTGGGTTGTGGTAGATTTTTACCTGTTTGGTCATTGTTCTTCCTTTAATGCGAATTACATCTTGGTATAAGGCTTAAAGCGTTCCTGCAACTGGCGCAACTGGTCGATGCGCGCATCGTAACGCGCTTGTTGTAGGCTGCCTAATTTCACCTGCGAACTTGCGCTACTTAACAGAGAAATGGCCTGGTCGAGTCGCCCGGCCAGCGCATAACCTTCTGCTCGCGCAGCCAGTTCCTGATCGCGGTTATTTAGCGCGGCCTCCGCCTGTGCCAGCAAATCCCAGCCATTGCTGTCATCTTTATTATTAAAAGTATAGCGATTCAGAATATTGGCCGCTTCCTGCGGTTGACCGCCTTGCAGATACGCGTTTGCCAGGTTGAGCTGCAACACCGGACTGGTGCGTAAATCGCGGGCATTTTTCAGCCTATTGATCGCGTCATTGGCTTTGTGTTGCCCAAGGTCAATATCGGTTGCCAGATCGAGAAACCATGCGTTAGCCGGTTCTGCCGCCAATAATGGCTGAAGCGTTTTCCGTGCTTCATCGAATTTATTGGCTACCATCGCCTGTAAAGCACGGCCATACTGTGCCGCCCGTTGCTGACGAACATTGCCTTTCGCCCATTCATCCAGCAAGTCGCTGGTGAGCTGATTACGTCCGGAATTGTACATCCCTAGAGTACGCGCTTTTGCCAGATAGAAATCTTCTGACGATTGCACCACCATCGGGCGCATCTGATTAGCACGGTTACGAGCATCAGCCAGACGGCTTTCCGGCAACGGGTGAGTCAGCAAAATTTCCGGCGGACGCGAAGAGTAACGCGCTTGATCGAGCAATTTTTCGAGGAAGGTCGGCATCGCCTGCGGATCGAACCCCGAGCGTTGCAGCACCTGAATCCCAATGCGGTCTGCTTCCTGTTCGTTTTGCTGGGTGAAGCTGATCATCCCCTGGCGTGTTCCCGCCAGCGTACCGGTCAGCGCTGCCATTCCCGCCTGCGGGCTGGCCATCGCCAGTAAAATAGAACCTAACGCCCCGACCCAGGTGAGTGGTGCGCTACGTTGCTGATCTTCCATCGCTCGCGCCAGGTGGCGCTGGGTGACGTGGGAGATTTCATGCGCCATAACCGAAGCCAGTTGGCTTTCGTTATCGGAATAACGGAACAGGGCAGAATGCAGCACTACGTTGCCGCCAAAGAAAGCAAAGGCGTTAATTTCGTCGTTATTGATCAGAAAGAAATGGAATGGCGTCTTAACTGAATTGGCATGCGAAACCAGACGCATCCCCAGCGAGTTAATGTATTGCGTTAATAGCGGATCATTAATTAACGGCGCGCTGCCGCGTAACTGGCGAACATAATAGTCGCCCATTTGCATTTCCTGACCAATGGAAAGCGTGCTTCCTGCGGAGGTTCCCATATCCGGCAAGGTGTCTGCGCTATCGGCAAACGCCGGGGCTACCTGACCGAGGGTCACAGCAGCAATGAGGGTAGCAACCAGGTTTTTTTTCAACTGCCTGAACATAACCTCTGTCCTGTATTTCTGGAGATAGTCATTTGACCGATACTGTGAAATATCGTTCCCACCGCGCCGTCTTTGAGTGTAACGGTGAAGATTAACCCACTCAAATGACTTTTTAGTTTCCTGAATCCGTCATAAAAAGCGAAGTCTTTTTTGTGACATTTCGATACAATTGCGGATCGCAATCCCCCTCTTGAGGTTCAGGGAAGGTCTTTATGCTCGAAATGTTGATGCAATGGTATCGCCGCCGTTTTAGCGACCCGGAAGCGATTGCCTTGCTGGTTATTTTAGTTGCCGGTTTTGGCATTATCTTTTTCTTTAGTGGATTACTCGCGCCGCTGCTGGTGGCTATTGTGCTGGCCTATTTGCTGGAATGGCCCACTGTGCGCCTGCAATCTATTGGCTGTTCCCGCCGTTGGGCGACGTCGATTGTGCTGGTCCTGTTTGTTGGCATCCTGCTACTGATGGCATTTGTGGTCATGCCTATCGCCTGGCAACAGGGCATTTATTTAATCCGCGATATGCCGGGTATGCTCAATAAGCTTTCTGATTTTGCCGCCACGTTGCCGCGCCGCTATCCGGCGTTGATGGACGCGGGCATTATTGATGCGATGGCTGAGAATATGCGTAGCCGGATGCTTACCATGGGCGATTCAGTGGTGAAAATCTCCCTCGCCTCGCTGGTCGGTTTGCTGACCATTGCCGTCTATCTGGTGCTGGTGCCATTGATGGTCTTCTTCCTGCTGAAAGACAAAGAGCAAATGCTGAATGCCGTTCGTCGGGTGCTGCCGCGCAACCGTGGACTGGCAGGGCAGGTGTGGAAGGAGATGAACCAGCAAATCACCAACTACATCCGTGGCAAGGTACTGGAGATGATCGTTGTGGGGATCGCCACCTGGCTGGGATTCTTACTCTTCGGGCTGAACTATTCGCTGCTGCTGGCGGTGCTGGTCGGTTTCTCGGTGCTTATTCCGTACATTGGCGCATTTGTGGTGACCATTCCGGTGGTCGGCGTGGCGCTATTCCAGTTTGGCGCTGGCACCGAGTTCTGGAGCTGCTTCGCGGTGTATCTGATTATCCAGGCGCTGGACGGTAACTTACTCGTACCGGTGTTGTTCTCTGAAGCCGTGAACCTGCATCCGCTGGTGATTATTTTATCGGTGGTGATTTTCGGCGGGCTGTGGGGATTCTGGGGCGTATTCTTCGCTATCCCACTGGCAACGCTAATCAAAGCAGTAATCCATGCCTGGCCGGATGGTCAAATCCCGCAAGAGTAATCTTCAGCGAAAAGGGCTTTGAAACGAGTGTCGCAGGGCGTGATTTACATCACCGGATGTGAAATGTGCTGGCCGCAAGCGCAGCCAACACGGAATGGAGCAAAGTAATCAGGCGTGTTCTTTTAGCCAGTTAAGCACTACGTCGTGGTGATTGCTGGTTTTGAAATCGTCAAATACGTGTTCGATTTTGCCGTTGGCATCGATCAGGAAGCTGATACGGTGAATACCATCGTAGGTTTTGCCCATGAAAGACTTCTCGCCCCAGACGCCGAATTGTTCGCATACCTGGTGGTCTTCATCGGACAGAAGCGTAAAGTTAAGCAGTTCTTTATCTGCGAAACGGGAAAGTTTTTCAGGTTTATCGGTGCTGATACCGAGCACATCAACGCCCGCTTTTTTTAACTCTTCCATGTTATCGCGTAAGCCGCAGGCCTGTACGGTACAGCCGGGGGTCATGGCTTTCGGGTAGAAATAAACCAGAACACGCTGTCCCTGGAAGTCGGTCAAATTAACTTGTTCTCCGTCTTGGTCCGGCAAGCTAAATTTCGGTGCGATGTCACCGGCTTTCAGTGGATTCATTAATTAACTCCATCCTGTTCATCATGTTGGGAATAGTTGACGACGTTAATACTGCCTTGCGCATTGAGTTCTGTACATAGTGCTTTGAACGCTTGCTCAATATTTGCTGAGTCCGCAGACGCCGGGCTGTGGGCGGTAATCTGAATATGTAGCTGCGCAGCCCTTTCATTTTCAGCAGGTTGCGTGCGTGACACCAGTTCTGCAATGTTCATATGGTGCGCGTCGAAAAGTGCTGTGAAGCGCTCAATTAAATGCGGGGAGTCCGCCACATCGACCTGAACCCAGACAGATGCGGGCATAGGTGGACGTGGGCGAGCGGTCGTTCGTTTCATCACGATTAAAAGATCCAGCTCGGCGCCTTTCAACGGTAACGTTGATTCAATCAAGGTGATGGCGTTCCATGAACCGGAAAGCAGCATGATAAACGTGAACTCTTCTCCCAACATCGCCAGGCGACTGTCTTCGATATTACAGCCGCAACTACTGACATGACGGGTGATGGTATTCACAATTCCTGGGCGATCGGCACCCAGCGCAGTGATCACCAGATAATGTTGCGATGACAGTGTCAAACTGGTTATTCCTTTAAGGGGGTGAGATGTTCCTAAGGAAAGCATAAAAAAAACATGCATACAACAATCAGAACGGTTCTGTTTGCTTGCTTTTAATGCCATACCAAACGTACCATTGAGACACTTGTTTGCACAGAGGATGGCCCATGTTCACGGGAAGTATTGTCGCGATTGTTACTCCGATGGATGAAAAAGGTAATGTCTGTCGGGCTAGCTTAAAAAAACTGATTGATTATCATGTCGCCAGCGGTACTTCGGCGATCGTTTCTGTTGGTACTACTGGTGAGTCCGCTACTCTGAACCATGACGAGCATGTCGATGTCGTGATGATGACGCTGGAGCTGGCTGATGGGCGCATTCCGGTGATTGCCGGGACCGGTGCTAACGCCACCACAGAAGCCATTAACCTGACGCAGCGCTTCAACGACAGCGGTGTTGTTGGCTGCCTGACGGTAACCCCTTATTACAACCGCCCATCGCAAGAAGGTCTGTATCAGCATTTCAAAGCCATCGCTGAACATACTGACCTGCCGCAAATTCTGTATAATGTGCCGTCCCGTACTGGTTGCGATCTGCTACCAGAAACGGTGGGCCGTCTGGCGAAAGTAAAAAATATTGTCGGAATCAAAGAAGCAACAGGGAACTTAACGCGGGTAAACCAGATCAAAGAGCTGGTTTCAGACGATTTTGTTCTGCTGAGCGGCGATGATGCGAGCGCGCTGGATTTCATGCAGTTAGGCGGTCATGGCGTAATTTCCGTTACGGCTAACGTCGCAGCGCGAGATATGGCCCAGATGTGCAAACTGGCGGCAGAAGGGCATTTTGCCGAGGCACGCGTTATTAATCAGCGTCTGATGCCATTACACAACAAACTATTTGTCGAACCCAATCCAATCCCTGTGAAATGGGCATGTAAGGAACTGGGTCTTGTGGCGACCGATACGCTACGCCTGCCAATGACGCCAATCACCGACAGTGGTCGTGAGACGGTCAGAGCGGCGCTTAAGCATGCCGGTTTGCTGTAAAGTTTAGGGAGATTTGATGGCTTACTCTGTACAAAAGTCGCGCCTAGCGAAGGTTGCGGGTGTTTCGCTTGTTCTTTTACTCGCAGCCTGTAGTTCGGACTCACGTTATAAGCGTCAGGTGAGCGGCGATGAAGCCTACCTGGAAGCGGCACCGCTTGCAGAACTTCACGCCCCGGCAGGAATGATTTTGCCGGTGACCTCCGGCGACTATGCGATTCCGGTAACTAACGGTAGTGGCGCAGTTGGCAAAGCGTTAGATATTCGTCCACCAGCCCAGCCGCTGGCGCTGGTTTCAGGTGCGCGTACCCAGTTCACGGGCGATACCGCTTCGCTGCTGGTGGAAAATGGTCGTGGCAATACTCTGTGGCCGCAGGTCGTTAGCGTGCTGCAGGCGAAAAACTATACCATTACCCAACGCGATGATGCCGGTCAGACGCTGACCACCGATTGGGTACAATGGAACCGTCTGGACGAAGACGAGCAATATCGTGGTCGTTATCAAATCTCCGTTAAACCGCAGGGTTACCAGCAGGCGGTAACGGTGAAATTGCTGAACCTGGAGCAGGCTGGCAAGCCGGTTGCAGATGCGGCGTCTATGCAGCGTTACAGTGCTGAGATGATGAACGTCATTTCCGCTGGCCTGGATAAATCCGTCACTGACGCGGCTAATGCGGCGCAAAACCGTGCTTCCACAACAATGGATGTACAAAGCGGCGCTGACGACACTGGTTTACCGATGCTGGTCGTGCGTGGTCCGTTCAACGTAGTATGGCAACGTCTGCCTGCTGCGCTGGAAAAAGTGGGCATGAAAGTGACCGACAGCACTCGTTCACAGGGCAGCATGGCCGTAACTTACAAGCCACTGTCTGACAGCGACTGGCAGGAACTGGGCGCCCGTGATCCTGAACTGGCATCCGGCGACTACAAATTGCAAGTCGGTGATTTAGATAACCGCAGCAGCTTACAGTTTATTGATCCAAAAGGTCATACGCTGACCCAAAGCCAAAACGACGCACTGGTATCAGTCTTCCAGGCTGCGTTTAGCAAGTAAAAATACAGGGCTGGAGTCATCCGGCCCTTTTTTCTGATATGATACGCAAACGTGTGCGTCAGCAGAAAATCGCGATTTTAGCGTTAATTCGCACGAAATTTGTTTGTCGGCGTAGGTCGGTTAAGGCGTACACGGTACAGCCGACAAAACGACAGGCACACCAGACAGCAAAAGATTTTAAAACGTTAATTCACACCCAGGAGTGATAAAGATGCAAAAGCAAGCTGAGTTGTATCGTGGTAAAGCGAAAACCGTATACAGCACGGAAAACCCGGATCTGTTGGTGCTCGAATTCCGCAATGATACGTCAGCAGGGGATGGCGCGCGCATTGAGCAGTTTGATCGCAAAGGTATGGTGAACAACAAGTTCAACTACTTCATTATGAGCAAACTGGCTGAAGCGGGTATCCCGACTCAAATGGAGCGTCTGCTCTCTGATACCGAATGTCTGGTGAAAAAACTGGATATGGTGCCGGTTGAATGTGTCGTGCGTAACCGTGCTGCTGGCTCTCTGGTGAAACGTCTTGGAATCGAAGAAGGTATTGAGCTGAACCCGCCGCTGTTCGATCTGTTCCTGAAAAACGACGCCATGCACGATCCGATGGTCAACGAATCTTACTGCGAAACCTTTGGTTGGGTAAGCAAAGAGAACCTGGCGCGCATGAAAGAGCTGACCTACAAAGCGAACGACGTGCTGAAAAAACTGTTCGACGATGCCGGTCTGATTCTGGTCGATTTCAAGCTGGAGTTTGGTCTGTACAAAGGCGAAGTGGTACTGGGTGATGAGTTCTCCCCGGACGGTAGCCGCCTGTGGGACAAAGAAACGCTGGAGAAAATGGACAAAGACCGTTTCCGCCAGAGCCTCGGTGGCCTGATCGAAGCCTATGAAGCCGTCGCCCGCCGCCTGGGTGTACAGCTGGACTGATTTTTCTGTTCATCGTCTTGCCGTGCTGCTGGCACGGCAAGACAACCGCTCTCGTAAGATGTGCATTGAACGCTCATTCCTCCATCATTTCCTCCCGTTTTCCTGTGGTAATCTTCCCCTGAACCACCTACGATCATTCCTATAATGAATATATTGTTGAGGTATCTATGCGCTGGCAAGGGCGTCGTGAAAGTGACAATGTTGAAGACAGGCGAAACAGTTCCGGTGGTCCGTCAATGGGCGGTCCCGGTTTTCGCCTACCAACCGGTAAAGGCGGGTTAATTTTACTGGTGGTTGTGTTGGTCGCTGGCTACTATGGTGTTGATTTAACTGGATTAATGACCGGGCAGCCCGTTTCCCAACAGCAATCAACGCGTTCAATTAGCCCAAATGAAGACGAAGCAGCAAAATTCACTTCGGTGATTCTGGCAACCACGGAAGACACCTGGGGACAGCAATTCGAGAAGATGGGTAAGACCTACCAGCAACCGAAGCTGGTCATGTACCGTGGAATGACTCGCACCGGTTGCGGGGCGGGGCAGTCCATTATGGGACCGTTTTATTGCCCGGCGGATGGCACAGTCTATATCGATCTCTCCTTCTATGATGACATGAAAGACAAACTGGGCGCGGATGGTGATTTTGCTCAAGGGTACGTTATCGCCCATGAAGTCGGTCATCACGTGCAGAAACTGTTAGGTATCGAGCCGAAAGTCCGTCAACTGCAACAAAACGCGACGCAAGCGGAAGCCAACCGCTTATCTGTGCGTATGGAACTCCAGGCCGACTGCTTTGCCGGTGTCTGGGGGCATAGCATGCAGCAG
Organism: Escherichia sp. E2586; assembly: GCF_005781105.1. Lineage (NCBI taxonomy): Bacteria > Pseudomonadati > Pseudomonadota > Gammaproteobacteria > Enterobacterales > Enterobacteriaceae > Escherichia > Escherichia sp. E2586. Next base: position 466,254 of record NZ_VATN01000006.1, on the reverse strand, counting down.
CAAGGCGTTCTGGAAACCGGCGATCTGGAAGAGGCGCTGAACGCGGCGCAGGCCATCGGCGATGACCGCTTACAACAGCAAAGTCAGGGGCAGGTAGTGCCAGACAGCTTTACCCATGGTACATCTCAGCAGCGCTACAGCTGGTTTAAACGTGGTTTCGACAGCGGCGATCCGGCACAATGCAATACTTTTGGTAAAAGCATTTAACTTCCGGGGCAGGGATGGCTGAACTGACTGCGCTTCACACATTAACAGCGCAAATGAAACGTGAAGGGATTCGCCGCTTGTTAGTGTTGAGCGGCGAAGGAAGCTGGTGCGGTGAGCATGTGCTTAAGTTGCGTGACGTATTACCGGGCGACTGGCTGTGGATTTCGCCGCAGCCAGCTTCTGAAAACCACTGTACGCCATCAGCGCTACAAACTTTACTTGGGCGCGAGTTCCAGCATGCGGTATTCGACGCCCGCCAGGGTTTTGATGCCGCCGCTTTTGCGGCACTTAGCGGAACGCTGAAAGCGGGAAGCTGGCTGGTGTTGTTGCTCCCTGCGTGGGAAGAATGGGAAAACCATCCTGATGTCGATTCGCTGCGCTGGAGTGATTGCCCTGGTCCTATTGCGACTCCGCATTTTGTCCAACATCTCAAACGCGTACTTGCGGCGGATAACAACGCTATCCTCTGGCGACAAAATCAGCCGTTCAAGTTGGCGCATTTTGCTCCTTATCCAGACTGGCGTCCTGCTACTGGCGAGCCGCAACCAGAACAACAGCACATATTACAGCAACTGCTGACCATGCCGCCGGGCGTGGCTGCGGTAATTGCTGCGCGCGGGCGCGGTAAGTCGGCGCTGGCGGGGCAACTCATTTCCCATATCTCTGGCAGTGCGATTGTTACAGCACCTGCGAAGGCTGCAACGGATGTGCTGGCGCAGTTTGCGGGCGAGGAGTATCGCTTTGTGGCGCCAGATGCCTTATTAGCCAGTGATGAAAAAGCCGACTGGCTGGTGGTTGACGAAGCCGCAGCCATTCCTGCACCACTGTTGCATCAGCTTGTATCGCGTTTCTCACGCACTTTGTTAACTACAACGGTACAGGGCTATGAAGGCACCGGACGTGGTTTTTTGCTGAAATTTTGCGCCCGCTTTCCGCATTTACACCGTTTTGAACTGCAACAGCCGATCCGCTGGGCGCAGGGATGCCCGCTGGAAAAAATAGTTAGTGAGGCACTGGTTTTTGACGACGAAAACTTCACTCACGAACCACAAGGTGACATCGTCATTTCTGCTTTTGAACAGACGTTATGGCGAAGCGAACCAGAAACGCCGTTAAAGGTATATCAGCTATTGTCTGGCGCGCATTACCGGACCTCGCCGCTGGATTTACGCCGGATGATGGATGCACCAGGGCAACATTTTTTAAAGGCGGCTGGTGAAAACGAGATCGCCGGGGCGCTGTGGCTGGTGGATGAGGGCGGATTATCTCAAGAACTCAGTCAGGCGGTATGGGCGGGTTATCGACGTCCACGGGGCAATCTGGTGGCGCAGTCGCTAGCGGCACATGGTGGCAATCCAGTGGCGGCTACGTTGCGCGGACGGCGGGTCAGCCGGATTGCAGTCCATCCGGCGCGTCAGCGCGAAGGCGTTGGGCAACAGCTCATTGCCAGCGCTTTGCAATATACGCATGGCCTCGACTACCTTTCGGTAAGCTTTGGCTACACCGAGGAATTATGGCGTTTCTGGCAACGATGCGGTTTTGTGTTGGTGCGGATGGGCAATCATCGCGAAGCCAGCAGCGGCTGTTATACGGCGATGGCGTTGTTACCGATTAGCGAAGCGGGTAAACAGCTGGCAGAACGTGAGCATTTTCGTTTACGCCGCGATGCGCAAAATATCGCGCAGTGGAATGGCGAAACTATTCCAGTCGATCCGCTTAACGATATCGTGGTTACTGACGGCGACTGGCTGGAACTGGCTGGTTTTGCTTTCGCTCATCGTCCGCTTTTAACGTCATTAGGCTGTTTAATGCGTCTGCTGCAAATCAGCGAACTGACATTACCAGCGCTGCGTGGGCGCTTGCAGAAAAACGTCAGCGACGCGCAGTTATGTACCACACTTAAACTTTCGGGGCGTAAGGCGTTGTTGGCCCGTCAGCGTGAAGAGGCGGCACAGGCGCTATTCGCGCTTGATGATACCCGCACTGAACGCCTGCGCGATCGCATAACGCAATGGCAATTTTTTCACTGACTCCTTCAATTTTATCCCATGGTCATTGTGAGTCAGCGGCGTAAAATTAATGACATCAGTTAAGGAGTTCGCCATGAAACATGACCATTTTGTTGTTCAAAGCCCGGATAAACTTGCGCAACAGTTGTTGCTGCTTTTTCACGGTGTCGGCGATAACCCGGTAGCGATGGGGGAGATCGGCAGTTGGTTTGCACCGCTGTTCCCGGATGCGCTGGTGGTGAGTGTCGGTGGCGCGGAGCCGAGCGGTAATCCGGCGGGGCGTCAGTGGTTTTCGGTGCAGGGCATAACGGAAGATAATCGCCAGGCGCGTGTGGATGCCATCATGCCGACCTTTATTGAGACGGTGCGCTACTGGCAGAAACAGAGCGGAGTAGCGGCTAACGCCACGGCGCTAATCGGTTTCTCCCAAGGCGCGATTATGGCGCTGGAGAGCATTAAAGCCGAACCGGGCCTTGCCTCACGCGTCATTGCTTTTAACGGACGCTATGCCAGCCTGCCGGAAACCGCGTCTACAGCCACGACAATTCACTTGATTCATGGAGGTGAAGATCCGGTTATCGATTTGGCGCATGCGGTTGCGGCGCAGGAAGCGTTAATCAGTGCCGGTGGTGATGTGACGCTGGATATCGTGGAGGATTTAGGCCATGCGATCGACAATCGCAGTATGCAATTTGCCCTGGATCACTTGCGTTATACCATTCCGAAACATTATTTCGACGAAGCGCTAAGTGGCGGTAAGCCTGGCGATGATGATGTAATTGAAATGATGTAATAACAGCTGCGTAGGCCTGACAAGACGCGTGAGCGTCGCATCAGGCATTGTTCACCGTTGCCGGATGCGGCGTTAACGCCTTATCCGGCCCCTCAGCTTACTTCTTCGGTTGATCCTTTTTCGGCCAGTCGTCGTCATCGTCCCACTTATCGTTGAAATCACGATGCGGGGGAAGCTCCGGCTTGTTGGCGAGAAATTTCTTATGGTCGACGCGCTTGAGATCTTTAATCACGTTCAGCAGGACGCCCACCAAAAAGACAATCACCAGAATCCACCAATATTTAGCCAGCCAGTCCATGCTTATTTCCTCTTACAGAACGACTCATCAGGCGACGAGCTGTTCCATGATACGTTGATACATACGGGCAAGTAGCTGCAGGTCGGCAGCATTCACACATTCATTAATTTTATGAATGGTAGCATTGACCGGCCCGAGTTCCACCACCTGCGCCCCCATGCGAGCAATAAAGCGCCCGTCGGACGTTCCGCCTGTGGTCAGTAGCTGCGGTTTTATTTCATTATAGTGCTCAACGGCGTTCACCACCGCATCCACCAGTTTACCGCGCGCTGTCAAAAATGGCTGCCCGGAAAGCCACCAATCCACTGTATAACGCAGTTGATGTTTTTCAAGCAGGGCAAGCACCTGCGCTTTGATCATCTCATCAGTCAGTTCGGTACTGAAGCGGAAGTTAAACTGCACAAACAGTTCACCCGGAATAACGTTGTTACTGCCCGTTCCCGCCTGAATATTGGCAATCTGCATACTGGTCGCCGGGAAGAATTCATTGCCCTGATCCCACTCAATAGCCACTAATTCATTAAGGAAAGGTGCTGCGCGATGTACTGGATTATCAGCCAGATGCGGGTAGGCCACATGCCCTTGCACGCCATGAATGGTGAGGTTGCAGGTTAACGATCCGCGACGGCCATTTTTCACTACATCGCCAACCACTTCGATACTCGACGGCTCACCGACCAGGCAGTAATCCAGCCGTTCATTACGCGCCATTAACGCTTCGACTACTTTGACCGTGCCATTGTGGGCGCTGGCTTCTTCGTCAGAGGTAATCAGAAATGCCAGTCGGCCTTTATGGTTGGGATGTTGCGCGACAAAACGTTCTGCTGCCACTACCATTGCCGCCAGCGAGCCTTTCATATCAGCCGCGCCGCGCCCGAACAACATGCCATCGCGAATGGTTGGCTCAAATGGTGGGTTGATCCAACGATCGGCATCGCCTGGAGGGACTACGTCAGTATGTCCGGCAAAGGCCAGGGTTTCTCCCTGTCCACGCCACGCCCAAAAATTCTGCGTATCCGCAAAATCCATGCGTTCAATGGTAAAACCGATTGCCTGCAGACGGTCGATCATGATTGCCTGACATCCTGCATCATCAGGACTTAAGGATGGGCGGCGAATAAGCTGCTGTGTCAGCTCAATAACCGGACACGACATAGACTACACCTCATGGAAAAATTGCTGATAACTGGATTCACTGAAACCCAGCAGCATAGGCTTCCCTGGCGCACAGAGCAATGGGCGTTTGATGATTGCAGGCATTTCAGTCATTAATGCCATAGCGGAGGCCGCATCGGTGATATTGTTGCGGGTAGCTTCGTCCAGCTTGCGCCAGGTGGTGCCACGGGTGTTAAGTAACGCTTGCCAGCCTAATTCATTGATAAAAGAGTTCAACAATTCACTGTTCAGGCCATCAACACGGTAATCGTGAAAGCGAAAGTCGATGTTATTGGTTTCCAGCCAACGACGTGCTTTTTTAATGGTGTCACAATTTTTGATACCGTAAAGGGTAACCATAATGAATCCTTTTGCGATTATTAAGAATAACTAATCATTTAACGGTCAATACATATTTCCCGCAAATGATTATCAGGCAATATAACATTATTAAGGTATTTAACTTAACAATTATTAAATGGTTGTGAACAATTTTAATGCAATTATTAAGAATGTTCCTCTTGGTATATTTTTGTATTTTAAACAGAATTAATTAAGTATTAGAATCCGTATGAATATGTCGAAATGTTGCTGTTCATCACATAAAAATCCCTGTCACAGGGCCATAGTATTAACGTAGGCTTCACCCCGGAGGTAGTAATCACAGCAATCGAATAAATTAGCTTCACCACGGTATATTGTTTCCGTAGAATACCCATAATTATAAGAGAGGTTGTTATGATTGAACGTGAACTGGGGAACTGGAAAGACTTTATCGAAGTTATGCTTCGTAAGTAATTTTCAGAACAGGAAATGAAAGAACCTGACGTCAGGTTCTTTATCAGAGAGTTGAAAAAGGCGACACATACGTATGTCGCCTTTTTTATTGCTTATTCTGGTCGAGGCTTCAGTGGGAAGCGACGACGCACCAGCACAAAGAATAGCGGCACGAAGTAAATCGCCAGAATGGTGGCAGAAATCATCCCGCCCATTACGCCAGTACCGACGGCGTGTTGACCACCGGAACCGGCACCACTGCTGATCGCCATCGGCAATACGCCGAAGATAAACGCCAGCGATGTCATCAGAATCGGACGTAAACGCTGACGGCAGGCGTGGAGTGTCGCTTCAAACAGGTCGTGGCCTTTTTGATTCATCTCGTTGGCAAACTCAACAATCAGGATGGCGTTTTTCGCCGACAAACCAATGACTGTTAGCAGGCCAACCTGAAAGTACACATCGTTTTCCAGCCCACGCATCCAGGTTGCCAGCAGCGCGCCGATAACCCCCAGCGGTACAACCAGCATTACCGAGAACGGTACTGACCAACTTTCATAAAGTGCAGCCAGACACAGGAATACCACCAGCAATGAAATGGCGTACAGCGCCGGAGCTTGTGCTCCGGAAAGTCGTTCCTGGTACGACATCGCTGTCCACTCCAGTCCAAAGCCGTTCGGCAACTGCTTCACCAACGATTCCATAATATCCATCGCGGTACCCGTACTGACGCCCGGGGCGGCTTCCCCGACAATTTCTACCGCAGAATAGCCGTTATAGCGTTCCAGACGCGGCGAGCCTGTTTCCCAGCGAGAGGTCGCGAAGGCGGAGAAAGGCACCATGCCGCCGTCTTTGTTACGCACATACCACAGGTTAATGTCATCTGGCAGCATGCGATACGGCGCGGCAGCCTGCACATAGACTTTCTTCACGCGACCGCGATCCATAAAGTCATTCACATAGCTCGAGCCCCACGCGGTTTGCAGCGTGTCGTTAATATCGTCAATGGCAACGCCCAGTGCCTGCGCTTTGCGCTGGTCGATATCAATCTGCAATTGCGGGCTGTCGTCCAGACCGTTATGGCGCACACGAGTAAGTTCTGGGTTTTCCGCCGCGAGCGCCAGCAGCTGATTACGCGCGGCCATCAGCGCATCGTGACCAGCCCCGGCGTGGTCCTGCAACTCCATATCAAATCCAGCGGAACTGCCAAGACCGCTGATAGCAGGCGGGCTACTGGCGATAACGCGAGCTTCTTTGATTTTATTAAATTCTTTTGTTGCACGTTCGATAATGGCAAACGAGGTGCCTGTTTTACTGTCGCGTTCGCTCCAGTCTTTCAGGCGGACAAACATTCGTGCCACGTTTTGCCCGTTCCCCCCTGGGCCAGAGCCGACAGTGGCAAACACCGACATGATGTTGTCTTTCTCATGGGTGAAGTAATACTTCTCGATCTGTTCCACCACTTTCAGAGTCTGTTGCTGAGTCGAACCGCTGGGTAACTGTACCGAGGTGGTAAACATGCCACGGTCTTCCAGAGGCAGGAACGACGTCGGCAGACGCAGAAACAGGAACACCATGCCGCCTAACAGCAGGACGTAAATCAAAATCCAGCGCAGGCTGCGGTGGAGAATTTTCGCCACCCCTTTTTCGTAGCGTTCGGCGTTGCGGTTGAACATCTGGTTAAACCAGGCAAAAAAGCCTTTCTGCCCGTGATGTTCACCTTTTTTCAGTGGCTTAAGTAGCGTAGCGCACAATGCCGGAGTCAGGATCATCGCCACCAGAACCGACAGCACCATTGCCGCAACAATGGTTATAGAGAACTGGCGATAGATAGCCCCGGTGGTGCCGCCAAAGAAGGCCATTGGCACAAATACGGCAGAAAGCACCATTGCAATCCCGACCAGTGCGCCCTGGATTTGCCCCATCGATTTACGTGTGGCTTCGCGAGGAGTGAGTCCTTCCTCACTCATAATACGTTCGACGTTTTCCACCACCACGATGGCGTCATCCACCAGCAGGCCGATAGCCAGCACCATCGCGAACATGGTTAAGGTGTTGACGCTATAGCCGAAGGCATAAAGCACCGAGAAGGTTCCCATCAACACTACCGGCACGGCGATAGTTGGAATCAGCGTAGCGCGGAAGTTTTGCAGGAACAGATACATGACGAGGAAAACCAGCGCGATAGCTTCTAACAGAGTTTTCACTACGTCTTCAATGGAGGCCTTAACAAACGAGGTGGTTTCATACGCCACCTTGTACTCCAGTCCGGGCGGGAAATACTGCGCCAGTTCATCCAGACGGTTGATCACCAGTTCTGCCGTTGCCATTTCGTTCGCACCGGAGGCCAGTTTTACCCCCAGCCCCGAGGCTGGTTTACCGTTGAAACGGCTAAGATAATCGTATTTCTCCGCTCCCATTTCGACGGTGGCGACATCACCCAGTTTCACTTCCGAACCGTCCTGATTTACCCGCAGAGTGATATCACGGAACTGTTCTGGCGTTTGCAACAGTGATTGGGCGTTAATGGTGGCGTTGAGTGCCTGGTTATCGACAGAAGGCGTACCGCCAAGCTGTCCAACCGCAATCTGTGCGTTCTGCGATTCAATGGCGTCAGTGACATCTTTAGCGGTCATCTGGAAACTGTTCAGTTTTGCCGGATCCAGCCAGATACGCATCGAATATTGCGAACCGTAAGCGTCGATATCACCAACGCCGTTCACGCGGCTTAACGGGTCCTGAATATTACTGGCAACGTAATCGGCAATATCCTGTTTATCCATCGAACCATCGGTAGAGACGAAGGCAATGGTCAGAATGTTGGTATCGCCGGTTTTACGCACCGTCACGCCCTGATTTTGCACCGCCTGCGGTAGTTTACGCATGGCCGACTGCAACTGGTTTTGCACCTGTTGCACCGCTTCGTCTGGATCTGTGCCAGCTTTAAAACTGAGCGTTACTGACGCCTGTCCAGTACCGCTGCTTTGTGATGACATATACATCAGGTTATCGAGACCAGTCATATTCTGCTCGATAACCTGGGTCACGGTGTTTTCCAGCGTCTGGGCTGACGCGCCAGGATAGTTAGCGGTCACTCGCACATTCGGTGGCGCGAGATCCGGGTACTGTTCAACGGGCAATGAGAAAATGGCCAGGGTTCCTGTCAGACACAACAGAATTGCCAGCACCCAGGCAAAAATGGGGCGATCAATAAAGAAATTCGCCATTAAAAGAGGACCTCGTAGTTCTGCGTATCGTTATGGGCATGCCTTGCTTCACTGTAGCGGCAAGGTACGAGCCAATCGTGGAGAAAAAAAGGAGATAATGTAAATTATCATGCCCTTTTATACTGAACCTAAAATGCCAGTATTTAATGAATAGTAGGCAGCATCATATCTGCTGGCTTTCCTCGCTCTCCGCAGAGCGAAAGCTAATACTCACTAACGTGCCGCCGCCGGAAGGTTGCGAAAAAGTCAGCGTCCCACCCAATCTTTCCGCGCGCTCGCGCATGATATTCAGACCATAATGGCCTTCGGGTTCCTCCGGTTCACCGATGCCAATACCGTTGTCGCGAATATAAACTGTGTGATTGCCATCCGGCGCGGTGACGCAGCTAACGGCAATTTCGCTGGCGTTGGCGTGCTTCATGGCGTTCAGCACCGCTTCGCGAATAATTTGCAACAAATGCACCTGCATCTGCGCATCCAGCGCCAGGGTTGGCAGACGGCAGTCGAGCGTCAGTTTGGCGCTGGTTTGGTTTTGTAATGTATCCAGCATTTCACGCAGCGCAGAGGGAAGATCCGCCTGCTGTAGCGTCAGTCGGAAAGTGGTTAACAGCTCGCGTAACTGCCGATAAGCATCATTCAGCGCCTGGGAGAAGTCGGCCATGATACTTTGTGCAGTGGCGTTATCTTCGGGTATCGAACGCTTCAGTAACGTCAACTGGATACGTAAATAAGAAAGCACCTGGGCCAGCGAGTCGTGCAGTTCGCGGGCGATGGTCGCGCGTTCTTCCATCAACAGCAACTGCTGAAAATGCTTCTGCGCCTGATTAAAGTACAAACCGCGTCCCAGCATCGATGAAACGCTGTTAAGTAGCGGTTCTGATGATGACACGTGGCTATTTTGCCAGTGCAACTCGCCGTAAACCGTCTCTTGCATGGTGACCGGTAAAATCTGCATTGGCAGCTCAGGGTTTGGCTTCCCTTCGCTAATCCGCCAGTTATCCCCAACGTTCAGCTCCAGATATTCAGCAGCCTCATTGTCGCGAACAATCTGCAAAATATGGCGGAAACAATGCACATCAATCTGGCTGGTGTTCAGTGCCTGCGAACACTGATACAACACCTCCAGGCGACGCTTGGCCTCGTGGAGATCGCGGGTTTTTTCTTCTACTGACGCTTCCAGCGAGCGGTACAACTTATGCAGCTCGCTCGACATCTGGTTAAAGGTTTTTGCAAGCAGGCCCAGTTCATTGGGTAGGCTGGTATCCAGCGGCGGCGAGTCGAACTGCCCGTGTTCAATACGCTGACTGGCGGTAACCAGTTGATTCAGCGGGGCTACCACCTGATGGCGTATGCGGCGCAGAGTAAAAAAGACCAGCGTGAAAATGCCAATACCGCCAGCCAGCGAAATCGCCACCACCAGCAGCATTTTTCGTTCGGCGTAGTGCTGTAGAGCCAGCACGAACAGGTCTATCTGATTAACATAATTATTAATATTGGCCTGATACCACGGCAAATCACCCTTGATGAGCCGATTATTCATCTCCAGCCAGTTGGCATTCAGATGCGCATAGCGGGCTTTTACTGCCTCTGGCACATACCAGACGTTGAGATTGGTTAATACCGGTGAATGCAGTGCCTGCTGGAACAGTTGGCGGTGTGCGTTAAGCTGTGGACTTCCACTTTGCAGATCGTAACCCAGACGATAACTCTGCATACGCAGCGATCCGGCAATATTGATAGCCTCAGCGTCGCGCAAACTGCTCGCCAGAGTTAGCAGAGCGATACCCGTGGAAAGAATCGACAGCAGCACAATGTAAAAAAAGGCCCGGGCCAGACTGGCCGAGACGGGGCGTTTGACAATCACACGCGTCTTCTCCACATAAAATAATGAATGTTACAGCTCGCTGAAACGCAATTTGATAAGCGATGAGATTATTTGATCTGCCACAGTTTATAGCGAAATAGTTACTTGTTCTGGGCACATGAACATTGCCGATCCCCGTCTAAGTCGGGTAATAACAACACTCATATAAAGAATAAGGTTTTTACAACCAAAAAAGAAGGTCGTTATGAATCGTTTTATTATGGCCAACAGTCAGCAATGTCTGGGGTGCCATGCTTGTGAAGTGGCCTGTGTGATGGCTCACAATGATGAGCAACACGTGTTGAGTCAGCACCATTTCCACCCCCGAATTACGGTTATTAAACATCAGCAGCAACGTAGCGCAGTGACTTGTCACCATTGTGAAGATGCGCCCTGCGCCCGTAGCTGCCCTAATGGCGCGATCAGCCACGTTGATGACAGCATTCAGGTCAATCAGCAAAAGTGTATTGGCTGTAAATCCTGCGTGGTGGCCTGTCCATTTGGTACGATGCAAATCGTCCTGACGCCCGTCGCGGAGGGCAAAGTTAAAGCCACCGCGCATAAATGCGACCTGTGTGCAGGGCGCGAAAACGGCCCTGCCTGTGTCGAGAATTGCCCGGCGGACGCGCTGCAACTGGTCACTGACGCTGCACTCTCCGGCATGGCGAAATCCCGCCGCCTGCGCACCGCGCGCCAGGAACATCAACCGTGGCATGCCAGTACCGCGGCACAAGAAATGCCGGTAATGAGTAAAGTCGAGCAAATGCAGGCAACGCCCGCGCGTGGCGAGCCGGATAAACTGGCGATTGAAGCGCGCAAAACTGGTTTTGATGAAATTTATCTGCCGTTTCGTGCCGACCAGGCTCAACGGGAAGCCTCGCGCTGCCTGAAGTGCGGCGAGCATAGCGTCTGTGAATGGACCTGCCCGTTGCATAACCACATTCCACAATGGATTGAACTGGTGAAATCTGGAAACATCGACGCCGCCGTTGAGCTTTCTCACCAGACCAACACCCTGCCGGAAATTACCGGACGCGTCTGCCCGCAAGACCGTCTGTGCGAAGGTGCCTGTACTATTCGCGATGAGCACGGTGCGGTGACTATCGGCAATATTGAACGCTACATTTCGGATCAGGCGCTGGCGAAAGGCTGGCGTCCAGACTTAAGTCATGTCACCAAAGTCGACAAGCGAGTGGCGATTATTGGCGCGGGGCCGGCAGGGCTGGCCTGTGCGGATGTTCTGACCCGCAATGGCGTGGCGGTGACGGTGTACGATCGCCATCCCGAAATCGGTGGCTTGCTCACTTTCGGCATTCCTTCTTTCAAACTGGATAAATCCCTGCTGGCACGCCGCCGGGAGATCTTCAGCGCGATGGGGATTCACTTCGAACTCAATTGTGAAGTGGGTAAAGATGTCTCTTTGGATTCGCTTTTGGAACAATACGATGCAGTCTTCGTTGGCGTAGGCACTTACCGTTCCATGAAAGCGGGTTTACCTAATGAAGATGCGCCGGGCGTTTATGACGCGCTGCCGTTCCTCATTGCCAACACCAAACAGGTGATGGGACTTGAAGAGTTACCGGAAGAGCCATTTATTAATACCGCCGGGATGAATGTGGTAGTACTGGGCGGTGGGGATACCGCGATGGATTGTGTACGTACTGCGCTGCGCCACGGCGCGAGCAATGTCACCTGTGCCTACCGTCGTGATGAAGCCAACATGCCAGGCTCGAAGAAAGAGGTGAAGAACGCCCGCGAAGAGGGGGCGAACTTTGAGTTTAATGTTCAGCCAGTGGCGATTGAGCTGAATGAACAAGGTCACGTCTGCGGGATTCGTTTCCTGCGCACGCGTCTTGGCGAAGCGGATGCACAAGGGCGTCGGCGTCCGGTACCGATTGAGGGCAGTGAATTTGTGATGCCAGCCGACGCGGTGATCATGGCATTTGGCTTCAACCCGCACGGGATGCCGTGGCTGGAGTCGCACGGTGTAACGGTGGATAAGTGGGGCCGCATCGTGGCAGACGTTGAAAGCCAGTACCGTTACCAGACCACCAATCCGAAAATCTTCGCCGGTGGCGACGCCGTGCGTGGCGCGGATCTGGTGGTTACCGCAATGGCAGAAGGACGTCATGCGGCACAGGGGATCATTGACTGGCTAGGCGTAAAATCAGTCAAATCTCACTGATAGCCTACGCAGACAAACCCGACTTCACAGCGTAAGATAATTGTTCATTTCGCGCTGTGGAGTCGGTATGACGCAACAAATCACCCTCATCAAAGACAAAATTCTCTCCGATAACTATTTCACCCTGCACAACATTACCTACGATCTTACCCGCAAAGATGGCGAAGTTATCCGCCATAAACGTGAAGTTTACGATCGCGGTAATGGTGCGACGATCCTCCTCTACAACGCGAAGAAAAAGACCGTAGTTCTGATTCGTCAGTTCCGCGTCGCTACCTGGGTTAATGGCAATGAAAGCGGGCAGCTGATTGAAACCTGCGCCGGGCTGCTGGATAACGACGAACCGGAAGTCTGTATTCGCAAAGAAGCGATTGAAGAGACGGGCTATGAAGTGGGCGAAGTGCGCAAATTATTTGAACTGTATATGTCGCCAGGCGGTGTGACTGAGTTAATCCACTTTTTTATCGCCGAATACAGTGACAATCAGCGCGCTAACGCCGGTGGCGGTGTCGAAGATGAAGATATTGAAGTGCTCGAGCTGCCGTTCAGCCAGGCGCTGGAGATGATCAAAACCGGCGAGATACGTGACGGTAAGACGGTGTTATTGCTTAACTATTTGCAAACGTCACATTTAATGGACTGAAAAATAACAATAATATTTCGTTGTTTATTATTGGCTCAATCCGATAAATCCGATTGAGCCGCGCTACCTGCGCAACGAAGATACGACTTGTGCTGTTTGTTTGAACTTCTGGGGTCGTACCGTCCATGCGCTATCGCATTTTTCTTCTCTTTTTTTTCGCTTTGTTGCCGACGTCTTTGGCGTGGGCGGCACCAGCGCAACGGGCGTTTTCCGACTGGCAGGTCACCTGTAATAACCAAAACTTCTGTGTGGCACGCAATACTGGCGATCATAATGGACTGGTGATGACCCTGAGCCGCAGCGCCGGGGCGCATACCGACGCCGTTTTACGTATTGAGCGCGGCGGGTTGAAATCACCGGATGTGTCGGAAGGGGAAATAGCGCCACGGCTGCTGTTAGATGGTGAGCCGTTGGCGTTAAGTGGTGACAAGTGGCGGATTTCACCATGGTTATTAGTAACCGATGATACGGCAACCATCACCGCGTTTTTGCAGATGATTCAGGAAGGGAAGGCAATCACCTTACGCGATGGCGATCAGACCATTTCTTTGAATGGCTTAAAAGCGGCGTTGTTGTTTATTGATGCCCAGCAAAAGCGCGTTGGCAGTGAAACCGCGTGGATAAAGAAAGGGGACGAACCGCCGCTCAGCGTACCGCCCGCGCCTGCGCTGAAAGAGGTCGCGGTGGTTAACCCAACGCCGACACCGCTTTCTCGTGAAGAACGTAACGATTTGCTGGATTATGGTAACTGGCGGATGAATGGTCTGCGCTGCTCGCTTGATCCGTTGCGTCGTGAAGTGAGCGTTACGGCACTGACCGATGATAAAGCATTAATGATGATTAGCTGTGAGGCAGGTGCTTATAACACCATTGATTTGGCATGGATTGTATCGCGTAAAAAGCCACTGGCCTCGCGCCCGGTACGGTTACGTTTGCCGTTCAACAACGGTCAGGAGACGAATGAACTGGAGTTGATGAACGCAACATTTGATGAAAAAACGCGTGAACTGGTGACCTTAGCGAAAGGTCGCGGATTAAGCGATTGTGGCATTCAGGCGCGCTGGCGTTTTGACGGCCAGCGTTTTCGCCTGGTGCGTTACGCCGCAGAACCGACCTGCGATAACTGGCATGGGCCAGACGCCTGGCCCACGTTGTGGATCACCCGTTAAACATCATGGCGGGGACAGGTAGGCCGGATAAGACGCATCCGGCAATCAGCATCAGGCACCTTTCACTCCCAGCACCTTATGCGCTTTTGCCACAATATTCTCGGCGGTAAAGCCAAAGAACGGGAACAGCTTATCCGCCGGAGCAGACTCCCCGTAACCCGTCATTCCGACAATCGCCCCTTTCAAACCAACATATTTGTACCAGTAATCGGCTATACCCGCTTCTACTGCCACGCGGGCCGCAACGTTAGAAGGCAACACCGACTCGCGATATTCCTCATTCTGGGCGTCGAAAATATCGGTCGAGGGCAGGGAAACCACGCGAACATTACGCCCTTCACCCGCCAGTTTCTCTGCGGCCTGTAGGGTGATTTCCATCTCTGAACCGGTAGCAATCAAAATGATATCCGGCTTGCCGCCGCTGTCTTTCAACACATAACCACCACGAGCAATCTCTTTTACCTGATCCGGTGTTCGTTCTACCTGTGCCAGATTCTGCCTGGAGAGGATCAGCGCCGTCGGTCCGTTGTGGCGCTCAACCGCCAGCTTCCAGCCCACCGCTGCTTCCACCTGATCGCACGGTCGCCAGGTGCTGAAATTCGGCGTTAAGCGCAGACTTGCCAGTTGCTCCACCGCCTGGTGCGTCGGACCATCTTCGCCCAGACCAATTGAGTCGTGGGTATAAACCATAATCTGCCGCGCTTTCATCAGTGCCGCCATCCGCGCGGCGTTACGGGCGTATTCAACAAACATCAGAAACGTTGCGGTATACGGCACAAAGCCACCGTGGTGTGCAATGCCGTTGGCAATAGCAGTCATACCAAATTCGCGTACCCCGTAGTGAATATAATTCCCTGCGGGATCTTCCTTCAGCGACACAGACCCTTTCCAGATGGTGAGATTACTTGGGGCCAGATCCGCCGAACCGCCAAGCAGCTCCGGCAGCATAGGGCCGTAGGCGTTAAGCGTATTTTGCGACGCTTTACGGGTAGCGATTTTCGCCGGATTCGCCTGCAACTCATTGATATATTTCTGAGTCGTTTTCTCCCAGTCCTTCGGCAGACCACCGCTCATTCGGCGAGTAAACTCTTCAGCCAGTTGTGGATGGGCCTTTTTATAAGCGGCAAACTTCTCATTCCAGCTCTGCTGGGCTTTTTCACCTTTTTCGCGGGCATCCCAGGCGTGATAAATCTCTTTGGGGATCTCAAAGGGTGGATGATGCCAGCCCAGTTTTTGCCGTGCCAGCGCGACTTCTTCTTCGCCCAGCGGGGCGCCGTGGGCCTCTTCCTTACCCGCTTTATTAGGCGAACCAAAGCCAATCACCGTGCGGCAGATAATCAACGACGGCTTATCTTTCACGCTTTGCGCTTCGAGGATCGCTTCCTTGACCGCCTGCGGATCGTGGCCGTCGATCTCGTGGACAACATGCCAGTGGTAGGCTTCAAACCGTTTTGCCGTATCGTCAGTAAACCAGCCTTCGGTTTCACCATCAATCGAAATACCGTTGTGATCGTAAAAGCCGATCAGCTTGCCGAGTCCCAGCGTTCCTGCCAGTGAACAGACTTCGTGAGAGATACCTTCCATCAGACAGCCGTCGCCCATAAACACATAGGTGAAGTGATCGACAATCTCATGATCCGGCTGGTTAAACTGCGCTGCCAGCGTGCGCTCCGCTATCGCCAGTCCAACCGCGTTCGCCAAACCTTGTCCAAGTGGACCGGTGGTGGTTTCAACACCTGGCGTATAGCCAATCTCCGGGTGACCTGGGGTTTTCGAATGCAACTGACGGAAGTTCTTCAGCTCTTCCAGCGGCAGGTCATAACCAGTCAGATGTAGCAAACTGTAGAGCAACATCGAGGCGTGACCGTTGGAAAGAATAAAGCGGTCGCGGTCATACCAGGTAGGATCGGTGGGGTTATGTTTGAGAAAGTCGTTCCACAGCACTTCGGCAATATCGGCCATGCCCATCGGCGCGCCGGGATGACCGGAATTGGCTTTTTGCACCGCATCCATACTGAGCGCGCGAATCGCATTGGCAAGGTCTTTTCGGGACATAAAACACTCCGTGGCTGGTTTTAGAATTTGGCGGCAAGAAGATCTTCCAGTTTGCGTTGATCAACGGCGAACAGGCGGATGCCTTCAGACAGTTTTTCTACCGCCATCGGATCCTGATTGTGCTCCCAACGAAATTCCGCTTCGCTCATCGGGGAGGGGCGAGGGAAGGATTGCGATGCCGGGATCAGTTTGCGAACCACTGGCGAAACCTTTTCCTGCAACTCCTTCAGCAAATTCGGCGCGATGGTCAGACGGTCACAGCCGGTTAACGCGAGGATTTGTTCGGTACGACGGAAGCTGGCACCCATCACAATGGTTTCGTAGCGATGCTGCTTATAGTAGTCGTAGATGTTGCGCACAGATTTGACACCCGGATCTTCCTCTACCACATACGGGTCCATCGGTTTGCGCGCCTGATACCAGTCATAAATACGACCTACAAACGGCGAAATCAGAAAAACGCCCGCTTCTGCACAGGCCCGTGCCTGAGCAAAGGAAAACAGCAGCGTCAGGTTGCAGTTAATGCCTTCTTTTTCCAGTTCTTCTGCTGCGCGAATTCCTTCCCAGGTGGAGGCCAGCTTGATCAGAATGCGAGATCTCTCAATGCCCTGTTGTTGGTACAACTCCACGAGATGGCGTGCTTTTTCGATACTTTTTTCTTTGTCAAAAGAGAGGCGTGCGTCAACTTCTGTCGACACGCGACCGGGTACGATTTTGAGAATTTCTGTACCGAAATTGACTGCCAGTTTGTCGCAGGCCGCGATGACTTGTTGTTCCTGGGTCTTGCCATTTTTTTTTCCCCAGGCAATAGCATCGTCTATTAAATGTTCATATTGTGATAAACCGGCAGCCTTGAGTAACAGCGAAGGATTGGTGGTGGCATCCTGGGGATGATAATGGCGAATGGACTCAATATCACCGCTGTCTGCCACGACAGTGGTGAACTGTTTGATGCCGTCTAACTCGTTCATAGGAAATACTCCTTGAAAAGTAAAGTGTTAGATGAGTGCGTTAATTCACACTTCTGAGAAATTTCGCTAAACGCATCAAAAAAGCATAGCAGACAGGCATGGTATTGCTGGATGAAGCAGGTAACATCAGTGTTATGGGATTATTACCAAAACATTATTTGATGGGAGAGAGTTTGGGCTTGCTCAGAATCTCGAAGCTCCGGCAAGGTAATAATGTGCGCCACGTTGTGGGCTGAGGCAGTTGCCCACACCTATTTTTGTGAACGTTACGTGAAAGGAACAACCAAATGGATGAGCAGTTAAAACAAAGTGCACTTGATTTCCATGAATTTCCTGTACCAGGAAAAATCCAGGTTTCTCCGACCAAACCTCTGGCAACCCAGCGCGATCTGGCGCTGGCCTATTCACCGGGTGTCGCCGCGCCTTGTCTTGAAATCGAAAAAGATCCGTTAAACGCCTACAAATATACCGCGCGCGGTAACCTGGTGGCAGTTATCTCTAACGGTACGGCGGTGCTGGGGTTGGGTAATATTGGCGCGCTGGCAGGCAAACCGGTGATGGAAGGTAAGGGCGTTCTGTTTAAGAAATTCGCCGGGATAGATGTGTTTGACATCGAAGTTGATGAACTCGACCCGGACAAATTTATCGAAGTGGTCGCCGCACTTGAGCCGACCTTCGGCGGTATCAACCTCGAAGATATTAAAGCGCCAGAATGTTTCTATATTGAACAGAAACTGCGCCAGCGGATGAACATTCCGGTATTCCATGACGACCAACACGGGACGGCAATCATCAGCACCGCCGCCATTCTCAACGGCTTACGCGTAGTAGAGAAAAATATCTCTGACGTACGGATGGTAGTTTCTGGTGCGGGCGCAGCGGCAATTGCCTGTATGAACCTGCTGGTGGCGCTGGGTCTGCAAAAACATAACATCGTGGTATGCGACTCAAAAGGCGTTATTTATCAGGGTCGTGAGCCGAACATGGCGGAAACCAAAGCGGCTTACGCGGTGGTGGATGACGGCAAACGTACCCTCGACGATGTGATTGAAGGCGCGGATATTTTCCTTGGTTGTTCCGGCCCGAAAGTGCTGACTCAGGAAATGGTGAAGAAAATGGCCCGCGCGCCGATGATCCTGGCGTTGGCGAACCCAGAACCGGAAATTCTGCCGCCGCTGGCGAAAGAAGTGCGTCCGGATGCCATCATCTGTACCGGTCGTTCCGACTATCCGAACCAGGTTAACAACGTGCTTTGCTTCCCGTTCATCTTCCGAGGCGCGCTGGATGTTGGCGCAACGGCTATCAATGAAGAGATGAAACTGGCGGCAGTCCGCGCGATTGCGGAACTGGCCCATGCCGAACAGAGTGAAGTGGTGGCTTCTGCGTATGGCGATCAGGATCTGAGCTTTGGCCCCGAATACATCATTCCAAAACCGTTCGATCCGCGTCTGATCGTCAAGATCGCCCCTGCGGTCGCTAAAGCGGCAATGGAGTCCGGCGTGGCGACGCGTCCGATTGCCGATTTTGACGTCTACATCGACAAGCTGACCGAGTTCGTTTACAAAACCAACCTGTTTATGAAGCCGATATTCTCCCAGGCTCGCAAAGCGCCGAAGCGCGTTGTTCTGCCGGAAGGGGAAGAGGCGCGCGTTCTGCATGCGACGCAGGAACTGGTAACCCTGGGACTGGCAAAGCCGATCCTTATTGGCCGTCCGAACGTGATCGAAATGCGTATTCAGAAACTGGGCTTGCAGATCAAAGCGGGCGTTGATTTTGAGATCGTCAATAACGAATCCGATCCACGCTTTAAAGAGTACTGGAGTGAATACTTCCAGATCATGAAGCGTCGTGGTATCACTCAGGAACAGGCACAACGTGCGCTGATCAGTAACCCGACGGTGATCGGTGCGATCATGGTTCAGCGTGGTGAAGCCGATGCGATGATCTGCGGAACGGTGGGCGATTATCACGAACACTTTAGCGTAGTGAAAAATGTCTTTGGTTATCGCGATGGCGTTCACACCGCAGGCGCAATGAACGCGCTGTTGCTGCCGAGTGGTAACACCTTTATTGCTGATACCTATGTTAATGATGACCCAGACGCAGAAGAGCTGGCGGAGATCACGCTGATGGCGGCAGAAACTGTCCGTCGTTTCGGTATTGAGCCGCGTGTTGCTCTGTTGTCGCATTCCAACTTCGGTTCTTCCAACTGCCCGTCGTCGAGCAAAATGCGTAAAGCGCTGGAGCTGGTCAGGGAACGTGCGCCTGAGCTGATGATTGATGGCGAAATGCACGGTGATGCGGCGCTGGTAGAAGCGATTCGCAACGACCGTATGCCGGACAGCACCCTGAAAGGTTCCGCTAATATTCTGGTGATGCCGAACATGGAAGCTGCTCGTATTAGTTACAACTTACTGCGCGTTTCCAGCTCGGAAGGTGTCACCGTCGGCCCGGTGCTGATGGGCGTGGCGAAACCGGTTCACGTGTTAACACCGATCGCGTCAGTGCGTCGTATCGTCAACATGGTGGCGCTGGCCGTGGTTGAAGCGCAAACCCAACCGCTGTAATTCTTGCTTAACTATCACGCTTACCCTGAGTAATTCGGGGTAAGCGATTTTTATATTATTAATACGTCTTACTGCTTTTACTAATAGCAAATAAATTACCCGACATAAAATAAAGCAATATCTTTATATTTATTCATGCTCTGCATATGAAAGTTTATGTATCACGGTAAATATCTCTCCATTCTTAGTGATCTACCTCACCTTTTAAACACGCTTGCCGAATTTTGTTATTTACTCTGACGAAAAATTGTCACGATACACGCACGTTTTTTACAGGCGGCGACTCATGGACAAAGAACGCATCATTCAGGAATTTGTACCTGGGAAACAGGTCACGCTGGCGCATTTGATTGCGCATCCGGGTGAAGAACTGGCGAAGAAAATCGGCGTTCCGGATGCTGGCGCAATTGGCATTATGACGCTAACTCCCGGCGAAACGGCGATGATCGCCGGTGATTTAGCGCTGAAAGCCGCTGATGTGCATATCGGTTTTCTCGACCGTTTTAGCGGCGCGCTGGTGATTTATGGCTCGGTGGGCGCAGTAGAAGAAGCGTTATCACAAACCGTCAGTGGTTTAGGACGCTTATTAAATTATACGCTGTGTGAAATGACTAAAAGTTAATACGAGGCATTCATGAAACGAATTGCGTTTGTGGGTAGCGTCGGGGCAGGAAAAACAACGTTATTTAATGCGTTGCAGGGAAATTATACCATCGCCAGAAAAACACAGGCCGTGGAATTTAATGATAATGGCGATATTGATACTCCTGGTGAATATTTTAGCCATCCCCGTTGGTATCACGCCTTAATAACCACGCTACAGGATGTGGACATGCTGATATATGTCCACGGCGCAAATGATCCAGAAAGCCGATTACCTGCCGGGCTGCTGGATATTGGCGCCAGTAAACGGCAAATCGCCGTTATCAGTAAAACGGACATGCCGGATGCTGACGTCACCGCAACGCGACAGTTATTGCTTGAGACTGGCTTTGAGGAGCCAATTTTCGCGCTAAACAACCATGACCCGCAAAGCGTGCAGCAACTGGTGGATTATCTGACATCTCTCACCGAACAGGAGGAAGCAGGTGAAAAAACTCATCACAGCGAATGATATTCGTGAAGCACACGCGCGCGGCGAACAGGCAATGTCCGTGGTTCTGCGCGCCAGCATTATTACCCCTGAAGCGCGCGAAGTGGCGGATCTACTGGGTTTTACCATCACCGAGTGCGATGAATCGACGCCTGTAATGGCATCCGTTCCCGCCAGTGCATCAGCCGATAAAACCGAAAGCCAGCGCATCCGCGAAACCATCATTGCCCAGCTGCCGGAAGGCCAGTTTACCGAAAGCCTGGTCGCGCAGCTGATGGAAAAAGTGATGAAGGAAAAACAGTCACTGGAGCAGGGGGCAATGCAGCCGAGCTTCAAATCGGTGACCGGCAAAGGCGGCATCAAAGTGATTGATGGCAGCAGCGTCAAGTTTGGTCGTTTCGATGGCGCTGAACCGCACTGCGTGGGCTTAACTGATCTTGTGACCGGAGACGACGGCAGCAGTATGGCCGCTGGTTTCATGCAGTGGGACAACGCCTTCTTCCCGTGGACCCTGAACTACGACGAAATCGACATGGTGCTGGAAGGGGAGCTGCATGTTCGCCACGAAGGCGAAACCATGATTGCCAAAGCGGGCGACGTGATGTTTATCCCGAAAGGATCCAGCATCGAATTTGGTACGACATCCAGCGTGAAATTCCTGTATGTCGCCTGGCCGGCTAACTGGCAGTCCCTATGAAAGATTTCATCACCGAAGCATGGCTAAGAGCGAACCATACGCTCAGCGAAGGCGCAGAGATCCATCTCCCTGCGGACAGTCGCCTGACGCCCTCTGCCCGGGAGTTACTGGAAAGCCGCCATCTGCGCATCAAGTTTATTGACGAACAGGGTAGCCTGTTTGTTGATGATGAACAGCAGCAGCCGCAGCCCGTTCACGGGCTGACCAGTAGCGATGAACATCCGCAGGCGTGCTGCGAACTGTGCCGCCAGCCGGTGGCGAAAAAACCAGACACACTGACTCATCTGTCGGCGGAAAAAATGGTTGCCAAAAGCGATCCGCGCCTGGGTTTTCGCGCTGTTCTCGACAGCACCATTGCGCTGGCTGTGTGGCTGCAAATTGAACTGGCGGAACCGTGGCAGCCGTGGCTGGCGGATATTCGCTCGCGTCTTGGCAACATTATGCGTGCCGATGCGCTGGGGGAACCGCTGGGCTGCCAGGCGATTGTCGGGCTTTCTGACGAAGATCTGCATCGACTTTCTCACCAGCCGCTGCGCTATCTCGACCACGATCATTTGGTGCCGGAAGCTAGCCACGGGCGCGATGCGGCGTTGCTGAATCTGCTACGTACCAAAGTGCGTGAAACCGAAACCGTAGCGGCGCAGGTGTTTATCACCCGCAGTTTTGAAGTATTACGCCCGGACATCTTGCAGGCGCTGAACCGCCTTTCGAGCACAGTTTACGTGATGATGATCCTGAGCGTAACGAAGCAGCCGCTAACGGTGAAGCAGATCCAACAACGACTGGGGGAGACGCAATGATTATTGAACGTTGTCGTGAACTGGCGTTGCGAGCGCCCGCCAGAGTGGTTTTTCCAGATGCTTTAGACCAACGTGTGCTGAAAGCTGCGCAATATTTACATCAACAAGGTCTGGCAACGCCCATTCTGGTCGCCAATCCGTTTGAACTTCGTCAGTTTGCGCTCAGTCACGGCGTGGCGATGGACGGGCTACAGGTGATTGATCCGCATGGCAACCTCGCAATGCGGGAAGAATTTGCTCATCGCTGGCTGGCCCGCGCGGGCGAAAAAACGCCGCCGGATGCGCTGGAAAAACTCACCGAACCGCTGATGTTCGCCGCCGCAATGGTCAGCGCCGGTAAAGCGGATGTCTGTATCGCGGGCAACCTCTCTTCCACGGCGAATGTGCTGCGTGCCGGATTACGCATTATTGGCTTGCAGTCTGGCTGTAAAACGCTCTCTTCCATTTTCCTGATGCTGCCACAGTACAGCGGTCCGGCGTTGGGCTTTGCCGATTGCAGCGTGGTGCCGCAGCCGACGGCGGCGCAGCTGGCGGATATTGCGCTTGCCAGCGCCGAAACCTGGCAGGCCATCACCGGAGAAGAGCCGCGCGTGGCGATGCTGTCGTTTTCCAGCAACGGTAGCGCCCGTCACCCCTGCGTTGCCAATGTGCAACAGGCGACAGAAATCGTCCGTGAACGCGCACCGCAGTTGGTAGTCGATGGCGAGTTGCAGTTTGACGCCGCTTTCGTGCCGGATGTCGCGGCGCAAAAAGCGCCTGCCAGCCCGCTACAGGGCAAAGCCAATGTGATGGTTTTTCCGTCGCTGGAAGCCGGAAATATTGGCTACAAAATCGCACAACGGCTTGGCGGGTATCGTGCCGTCGGGCCATTGATACAAGGACTTGCCGCGCCGATGCACGATCTCTCTCGTGGTTGTAGCGTGCAGGAAATTATCGAACTGGCGCTGGTGGCAGTCGTACCGCGTCAGACAGAAGTGAACCGCGAAAGCAGTTTACAAACACTGGTTGAATGAACGGTCCCGTTCTGGACCCTGATAAAGAGGAAAACACAATGGAAGCATTAGGAATGATCGAAACCCGGGGCCTGGTTGCACTGATTGAGGCTTCTGACGCGATGGTGAAAGCTGCGCGCGTCAAACTGGTCGGCGTGAAGCAGATTGGCGGCGGCCTGTGCACTGCGATGGTTCGCGGTGATGTTGCAGCCTGTAAAGCCGCGACCGATGCTGGTGCCGCAGCGGCACAGCGTATTGGCGAGCTGGTATCCGTACACGTTATCCCGCGTCCGCACGGCGACCTGGAAGAAGTCTTCCCGATCGGCCTGAAAGGCGACAGCAGCAACCTGTAATCACCCTGTGTGACGTCGATTCGGGC
The DNA here is from genome assembly GCF_005781105.1 of Escherichia sp. E2586. Taxonomy (NCBI): domain Bacteria; kingdom Pseudomonadati; phylum Pseudomonadota; class Gammaproteobacteria; order Enterobacterales; family Enterobacteriaceae; genus Escherichia; species Escherichia sp. E2586. The sequence continues at coordinate 442,373 of NZ_VATN01000006.1, read as the reverse complement.
GTCACGCTCTCTCCTTTTTCATTTTACCTTCCGCGGAGGGTAGGGGGAGCTTTTACCTGAAATACGCCACGGAGGCGGGTATGAAACTGGCAATCGTCACTGGACAAATTGTTTGTACCGTACGCCATCACGGACTGGCGCATGACAAATTGCTGATGGTGGAAATGATTGATCCACAAGGTAATCCTGACGGGCAATGTGCCGTCGCCATCGACAATATTGGCGCGGGAACCGGGGAGTGGGTGTTGCTGGTGAGTGGCAGTTCCGCCCGCCAGGCGCATAAAAGCGAAACGTCACCGGTCGATCTGTGCGTGATTGGCATCGTCGATGAGGTGGTGTCTGGCGGTCAGGTTATTTTCCACAAATAAGGCAGAACATCATGAATCAACAGGATATTGAACAGGTGGTGAAAGCGGTACTGCTGAAAATGCAAAGCAGTGGCACGCCGCCCGCCGCCGTTCATGAGATGGGCGTTTTCGCTTCCCTGGATGACGCCGTTGCGGCAGCCAAAATTGCCCAGCAAGGATTAAAAAGTGTGGCAATGCGCCAGTTGGCGATAACAGCCATTCGTGAAGCAGGCGAAAAACACGCCAGAGATTTAGCGGAACTTGCCGTCAGTGAAACCGGTATGGGCCGCGTTGAAGATAAATTTGCCAAAAACGTCGCCCAGGCGCGCGGTACGCCAGGCATTGAGTGTCTCTCTCCGCAGGTGCTGACGGGTGACAACGGCCTGACCTTAATTGAAAACGCGCCCTGGGGCGTGGTGGCTTCGGTGACGCCTTCCACTAACCCGGCGGCAACCGTAATTAACAACGCCATCAGCCTGATTGCCGCGGGCAACAGCGTCATTTTTGCCCCGCATCCGGCGGCGAAAAAAGTCTCCCAGCGGGCGATTACGCTGCTCAACCAGGCGATTGTTGCCGCAGGCGGGCCGGAAAACTTACTGGTTACCGTGGCCAATCCGGATATCGAAACCGCGCAACGCTTGTTCAAGTTTCCAGGCATCGGCCTTCTGGTGGTGACGGGCGGCGAAGCGGTAGTGGAAGCGGCGCGCAAACACACCAATAAACGCCTGATTGCCGCAGGTGCCGGTAATCCGCCAGTGGTGGTGGATGAAACCGCCGACCTCGCCCGTGCCGCTCAGTCCATCGTCAAAGGCGCTTCTTTCGATAACAACATCATCTGTGCCGATGAAAAGGTGCTGATTGTTGTTGATAGCGTAGCCGATGAACTGATGCGTCTGATGGAAGGCCAGCACGCGGTGAAACTGACCACAGAGCAGGCGCAGCAGCTGCAACCGGTGTTGCTGAAAAATATCGACGAGCGCGGAAAAGGCTCCGTCAGCCGTGACTGGGTTGGTCGCGATGCGGCGAAAATCGCGGCGGCAATCGGCCTGAACGTCCCGTCAGAAACGCGATTGCTGTTTGTAGAAACCACCGCAGAACATCCGTTTGCCGTGACCGAACTGATGATGCCGGTGCTGCCCGTCGTGCGCGTCGCCAACGTGGCGGATGCCATTGCGCTGGCGGTGAAACTGGAAGGCGGTTGCCACCACACGGCGGCGATGCACTCGCGCAATATCGAAAACATGAACCAGATGGCAAACGCTATTGATACCAGCATTTTCGTCAAAAACGGACCGTGCATTGCCGGGCTGGGGCTGGGCGGGGAAGGTTGGACCACCATGACCATCACCACGCCAACCGGTGAAGGGGTAACCAGCGCGCGTACTTTTGTCCGCCTGCGTCGCTGTGTATTAGTCGATGCGTTTCGCATTGTTTAAGGAGTAACCGATGGCGCACGACGAACAATGGCTCACCCCGCGTTTGCAAACGGCGGCAACGTTGTGTAACCAGACGCCCGCCGCGACGGAATCTCCGCTGTGGCTGGGGGTGGATCTGGGCACCTGCGATGTGGTGTCGATGGTTGTCGATCGCGACGGTCAGCCGGTGGCGGTATGCCTCGACTGGGCCGATGTGGTCCGCGACGGCATCGTGTGGGATTTCTTCGGCGCTGTCACCATTGTTCGTCGCCATCTCGACACGCTTGAGCAGCAATTCGGTCGCCGTTTTAGCCATGCGGCGACCTCATTTCCTCCTGGTACGGACCCGCGTATATCCATCAACGTGCTGGAATCCGCCGGGCTGGAAGTGAGCCATGTGCTGGATGAGCCAACTGCCGTGGCGGATCTGCTGCAACTGGATAACGCAGGTGTAGTGGATATCGGCGGCGGCACCACCGGCATTGCCATCGTGAAAAAGGGCAAGGTGACTTACTCGGCGGATGAAGCCACCGGCGGACATCACATCTCTCTGACTCTCGCCGGAAATCGCCGTATTTCGCTGGAAGAGGCGGAGCAGTACAAGCGCGGACATGGTGAAGAGATTTGGCCTGCGGTGAAACCGGTGTACGAAAAAATGGCGGACATTGTCGCCCGGCATATTGAAGGGCAGGGCATTACTGATTTATGGCTGGCGGGCGGCTCCTGTATGCAACCGGGCGTGGCGGAACTGTTTCGCAAACAATTCCCGGCGTTACAGGTGCATCTACCGCAGCACAGTTTGTTTATGACCCCGCTGGCGATCGCCAGTAGTGGGCGAGAGAAAGCGGAGGGGATCTATGCAAAATGAATTGCAGACCGCGCTCTTTCAGGCGTTCGATACCCTGAATCTGCAACGGGTAAAAATATTTAGCGTCCCGCCTGTCACACTCTGCGGTCTGGGCGCAGTGAGCAGTTGCGGGCAGGAAGCACAAACGCGCGGGCTGAAACATTTGTTTGTGATGGTGGATGGCTTTTTGCATCAGTCGGGGATGACCGCCGGGCTGATTCGCAGTCTGACCGTCAAAGGTATCGCTATGACGCTCTGGCCGTGTCCGGTGGGCGAACCGTGCATTACTGACGTGTGCGCAGCCGTGGCGCAGCTGCGTGAATCAGGCTGCGATGGTGTCATCGCGTTTGGCGGTGGCTCGGTGCTCGATGCAGCGAAAGCCGTAGCGTTGCTGGTGACGAATTCCGATAGCACGCTGGCAAAAATGTCAGAAACCAGCGTTCTGCAACCACGATTGCCGCTGATTGCCATTCCAACGACCGCCGGAACCGGCTCTGAAACGACTAACGTGACGGTGATTATCGATGCGGTAAGCGGGCGCAAACAGGTGTTAGCACATGCCTCGCTGATGCCGGATGTCGCGATTCTCGACGCTGCGCTAACCGAAGGCGTGCCGTCGCATGTCACGGCGATGACTGGCATTGATGCGTTAACTCACGCCATTGAAGCGTATAGCGCGCTGAACGCCACCCCGTTTACCGACAGCCTGGCGATTGGCGCCATTGCGATGATTGGTCAATCGCTGCCGAAAGCGGTGGGCTACGGTCACGACCTTGCCGCGCGCGAGAGTATGTTGCTGGCTTCATGTATGGCGGGAATGGCGTTTTCTAGCGCCGGGCTTGGGTTATGCCACGCGATGGCGCATCAGCCAGGGGCAGCGCTGCATATTCCGCACGGTCTGGCGAACGCCATGTTGCTGCCAACGGTGATGGAATTTAACCGGATGGTTTGTCGTGATCGGTTTAGTCAGATTGGTCGGGCACTGCGAACTAAAAAATCCGACGATCGTGACGCTATTAATGCGGTAAGCGAGCTGATAGCGGAAGTTGGGATTGGTAAACGACTGGGCGATGTTGGTGCGACATCTGCGCATTACGGTGCATGGGCGCAGGCCGCGCAGGAAGATATTTGTCTGCGCAGCAACCCGCGTACCGCCAGCCTGGAGCAGATTGTCGGCCTGTACGCAGCGGCGCAATAAATGCCGGATGCGACGCTTGCCGCGTCTTATCCGGCCTGGGGGATTGCACATGTAGGGCGGATAAGGCGTTCACGCCGCATCCGCCAGTGGCGCGGTGCAAGTGCCGGATGCGACGCTTGCCGCGTCTTATCCGGTCTACAGGATTGCACATGTAGGGCGGATAAGGTGTTTACGCCGTATCCGCCAATAAATAACAACTAACAGGGAGTAAAGGCGATGGGAATTAACGAAATCATCATGTACATCATGATGTTCTTTATGCTGATAGCTGCCGTAGACAGGATCCTGTCGCAGTTTGGCGGTTCTGCACGTTTCCTCGGTAAGTTCGGTAAAAGTATCGAAGGATCCGGCGGGCAGTTCGAAGAAGGTTTTATGGCAATGGGCGCACTGGGCCTGGCGATGGTCGGTATGACCGCGCTGGCACCGGTACTGGCCCACGTACTCGGGCCGGTGATCATCCCGGTTTACGAAATGCTCGGCGCCAACCCGTCGATGTTCGCCGGAACGCTGCTGGCGTGCGATATGGGCGGCTTCTTCCTCGCCAAAGAGCTGGCGGGCGGCGACGTAGCAGCGTGGCTATACTCTGGGTTAATTCTCGGGTCGATGATGGGGCCAACGATTGTGTTTTCCATTCCGGTGGCGCTCGGCATTATCGAACCTTCTGACCGTCGTTATCTGGCGCTCGGTGTGCTGGCCGGCATTGTGACCATTCCAATTGGCTGTATTGCTGGTGGTCTGGTAGCTATGTATTCCGGCGTGCAAATCAACGGCCAGCCTGTGGAATTCACCTTTGCCCTGATCCTGATGAACATGATCCCGGTACTGATCGTCGCGGTACTGGTGGCGCTGGGGCTGAAATTCATCCCGGAAAAAATGATCAACGGCTTCCAGATCTTCGCCAAATTCCTCGTTGCATTGATTACCCTCGGCCTTGCTGCCGCGGTGGTGAAATTCCTGCTTGGCTGGGAACTGATCCCGGGCCTGGATCCGATCTTCATGGCCCCTGGCGATAAACCAGGTGAGGTGATGCGCGCCATTGAAGTTATCGGTTCTATCTCCTGCGTGCTGTTAGGGGCATATCCGATGGTGCTGTTGCTGACCCGCTGGTTTGAAAAACCGCTGATGAGCGTCGGTAAAGTGCTGAATATGAACAATATCGCGGCAGCTGGCATGGTGGCAACGCTTGCTAACAACATCCCGATGTTCGGCATGATGAAGCAGATGGATACCCGCGGCAAAGTCATCAACTGCGCCTTCGCCGTTTCCGCTGCTTTCGCCCTGGGCGACCACTTAGGCTTCGCCGCTGCCAACATGAACGCCATGATCTTCCCGATGATTGTCGGCAAATTGATCGGCGGCGTTACGGCGATTGGCGTGGCGATGATGCTGGTACCAAAAGAAGACGCGACTGCGGCTAAAACCGAAGCGGAGGCGCAATCGTGAACACTCGTCAGCTACTGAGCGTCGGTATCGATATCGGCACCACCACCACCCAGGTGATTTTCTCCCACCTGGAGCTGGTTAACCGTGCGGCGGTGTCGCAGGTGCCGCGCTACGAATTCATCAAACGCGAAATTAGCTGGCAAAGCCCGGTGTTCTTTACCCCTGTCGATAAACAGGGCGGTTTAAAAGAAGCGGAGCTGAAAACTTTAATCCTCGAGCAATATCAGGCTGCGGGCATTGCACCGGAAAGCGTTGATTCCGGTGCCATCATCATCACCGGCGAAAGTGCAAAAACCCGCAATGCTCGTCCGGCGGTGATGACGCTCTCCCAGTCGCTGGGCGATTTTGTGGTCGCCAGCGCCGGACCGCATCTCGAATCCGTGATTGCCGGTCACGGTGCCGGGGCGCAAACCCTCTCTGAACAACGGCTGTGTCGGGTACTGAATATCGATATCGGCGGCGGCACGGCGAACTACGCCCTGTTCGATGCCGGAAAAATCAGCGGTACTGCCTGCCTCAACGTTGGCGGTCGCCTGCTGGAAACCGACAGCCAGGGACGCGTGGTTTACGCCCATAAACCGGGGCAGATGATTGTGGATGAGTGTTTCGGCGCAGGCACTGACGCCCGTTCGCTGACTGGCGCGCAGCTGGTGCAGGTTACCCGGCGGATGGCGGAACTGATTGTCGAAGTGATTGACGGAACGCTCTCGCCGCTCGCGCAGGCATTGATGCAAACCGGTTTACTGCCCGCAGGTGTTACGCCCGAAATCATTACGCTTTCTGGCGGCGTGGGCGAATGTTATCGCCACCAGCCCGCCGATCCGTTCTGTTTTGCCGATATTGGTCCGCTGCTGGCAACGGCGCTGCATGACCATCCGCGCCTGCGTGAGATGAACGTGCAGTTTCCGGCGCAAACCGTGCGCGCCACGGTGATTGGCGCGGGCGCACATACTCTTTCGCTCTCTGGCAGCACAATCTGGCTGGAGGGCGTACAACTGCCGCTGCGTAATTTGCCGGTGGCGATCCCAATTGATGAAACGGATCTGGTGAGTGCCTGGCAACAGGCGCTGATTCAGCTGGATCTTGATCCCAAAACTGACGCGTACGTGCTGGCGCCTCCCGCCTCGCTGCCTGTGCGTTACGCCGCGGTACTGACGGTCATCAACGCGCTGGTCGATTTCGTCGCGCGTTTTCCGAATCCGCATCCCCTGCTGGTGGTGGCCGGGCAGGACTTTGGTAAAGCTCTGGGCATGTTGTTGCGCCCACAGCTACAACAACTCCCGTTGGCAGTCATTGACGAAGTGATTGTCCGCGCGGGGGACTATATCGACATTGGTACGCCTCTTTTTGGCGGATCGGTTGTGCCGGTGACGGTGAAATCACTCGCATTTCCTTCCTGAGGGAACGACTTATGAAACTAAAGACCACATTGTTCGGCAATGTATATCAGTTTAAGGATGTAAAAGAGGTGCTGGCTAAAGCCAACGAACTGCGTTCGGGGGATGTGCTGGCGGGCGTTGCAGCGGCAAGCTCACAGGAGCGCGTGGCGGCAAAGCAGGTGTTGTCGGAAATGACCGTAGCGGACATCCGCAATAATCCGGTGATTGCCTATGAAGATGACTGCGTCACGCGGCTGATTCAGGACGACGTTAACGAAACGGCCTACAACCAGATTAAAAACTGGAGCATCAGCGAACTGCGTGAGTATGTGCTGAGCGATGAAACCAGCGTGGACGACATTGCCTTTACCCGCAAAGGGCTGACCTCGGAAGTGGTCGCGGCGGTAGCGAAGATTTGCTCCAACGCGGACCTGATCTACGGCGCGAAGAAAATGCCGGTGATCAAAAAGGCCAATACCACCATCGGTATTCCGGGCACCTTTAGCGCCCGTTTGCAGCCGAACGATACCCGTGACGACGTGCAAAGTATCGCCGCGCAAATCTACGAAGGGCTTTCCTTCGGGGTGGGCGATGCGGTGATCGGCGTTAACCCAGTGACGGACGACGTGGAAAACTTAAGCCGCGTGTTGGATACCATCTATGGCGTGATCGACAAATACAACATTCCGACCCAGGGCTGCGTGCTGGCGCACGTCACTACCCAGATTGAAGCGATTCGTCGCGGCGCGCCGGGCGGGCTGATTTTCCAGAGTATTTGCGGCAGCGAAAAAGGGCTGAAAGAGTTTGGCGTGGAACTTGCGATGCTTGATGAAGCGCGCGCAGTGGGCGCGGAGTTCAACCGTATCGCCGGGGAAAACTGCCTCTACTTCGAAACCGGACAAGGTTCTGCGCTGTCCGCAGGTGCTAACTTCGGCGCTGACCAGGTGACGATGGAAGCGCGTAACTATGGGCTGGCGCGTCATTACGATCCGTTTATCGTCAACACCGTGGTCGGCTTTATTGGGCCGGAGTATCTCTACAACGACCGCCAGATTATTCGTGCGGGCTTAGAAGATCACTTTATGGGCAAGCTGAGCGGCATCTCTATGGGCTGTGACTGCTGCTACACCAACCACGCTGACGCTGACCAGAACCTCAACGAAAACCTGATGATCCTGCTCGCCACCGCAGGCTGCAACTACATCATGGGGATGCCGCTGGGCGATGACATCATGCTCAACTACCAGACCACGGCGTTCCACGATACCGCCACTGTGCGTCAGTTACTCAACCTGCGTCCGTCACCGGAGTTTGAACGCTGGCTGGAAAGCATGGGCATTATGGCAAACGGTCGCCTGACCAAACGGGCGGGCGATCCGTCACTGTTCTTCTGATGACGCGGAGATAACACATCATGGATCAAAAACAGATTGAAGAAATTGTACGCAGCGTGATGGCGTCAATGGGACAAGCGGCCCCCGCGCCGTCAGAAGCCAAATGCACCACCACAGCCTGTTCGGCACCGGTGACCTCGGAAAGCTGTGTGCTGGATTTAGGTTCCGCTGAAGCGAAGGCGTGGATTGGCGTTGAAAATCCGCATCGCGCAGACGTATTAACAGAACTGCGTCGCAGCACCGTGGCCCGCGTTTGTACCGGCCGTGCTGGTCCGCGTCCGCGTACCCAGGCGCTGCTGCGTTTCCTGGCCGATCACTCTCGTTCGAAAGATACCGTACTGAAAGAAGTGCCGGAAGAGTGGGTGAAAGCGCAGGGCTTGCTGGAAGTGCGCTCTGAAATTAGCGACAAAAATCTCTACCTGACTCGCCCGGATATGGGCCGCCGCCTGTGTGCAGAAGCTGTTGAAGCCCTGAAATCACAGTGTGTCGCCAGTCCGGACGTACAGGTCGTTATTTCTGATGGCCTGTCTACTGACGCGATCACCGTGAACTATGAAGAGATCCTGCCACCGCTGATGGCGGGCCTGAAACAGGCTGGACTGAAAGTCGGCACGCCGTTCTTTGTGCGTTACGGTCGCGTGAAAATTGAAGATCAGATCGGTGAGATCCTCGGCGCGAAAGTGGTGATCCTGCTGGTGGGCGAACGCCCGGGGTTAGGGCAGTCAGAAAGTCTTTCCTGCTACGCCGTTTACTCACCGCGTATGGCGACCACCGTTGAGGCCGATCGCACCTGTATCTCTAACATTCACCAGGGCGGCACGCCGCCAGTTGAAGCCGCAGCAGTTATTGTGGATTTGGCGAAACGTATGCTGGAGCAGAAAGCATCCGGCATCAACATGACCCGATAAGGAGGCATCATGCCAGCTTTAGATTTGATTCGACCGTCGGTCACCGCCATGCGGGTGATTGCCTCCGTTAACGCCGATTTTGCGCGTGAGCTGAAATTGCCGCCGCATATTCGTAGCCTTGGGCTGATTTCCGCCGACTCCGATGACGTCACCTACATTGCCGCTGATGAAGCGACCAAACAGGCGATGGTGGAAGTGGTGTATGGCCGCTCGCTGTATGCAGGAGCCGCACACGGCCCGTCACCGACTGCCGGTGAAGTGCTGATTATGCTGGGCGGGCCAAACCCGGCGGAAGTGCGTGCTGGTCTGGATGCAATGGTTGCGCATATTGAAAACGGTGCGGCCTTCCAGTGGGCCAACGATGCGCAAGATACGGCATTCCTTGCACATGTGGTTTCGCGCACTGGTTCTTATCTCTCTTCCACTGCGGGTATTACGCTTGGCGATCCGATGGCGTATCTGGTGGCGCCGCCGCTGGAAGCGACTTATGGCATTGATGCAGCGTTAAAATCTGCCGACGTACAGCTGGTGACTTATGTCCCGCCGCCGTCAGAAACCAACTATTCCGCCGCATTCTTAACGGGAAGCCAGGCGGCGTGTAAAGCGGCCTGTAATGCCTTTACCGATGCAGTGCTGGAAATCGTGCGGAATCCAATCCAGCGTGCGTAACGGAGGTTGCCGATGATCAATGCACTGGGATTGCTGGAAGTGGACGGCATGGTCGCAGCAATCGATGCGGCGGATGCGATGCTGAAAGCGGCCAACGTACGTCTGCTCAGTCATGAAGTACTTGACCCTGGTAGGTTGACGCTGGTGGTGGAAGGCGATCTGGCGGCGTGTCGTGCGGCGCTGGACGCAGGTTGTGCTGCTGCGATGCGTACCGGGCGCGTCATTAGCCGCAAGGAGATCGGTCGGCCAGACGATGACACCCAGTGGCTGGTTACTGGCTTTAACCGCCAGCCGAAGCAAGCTGTAAAGGAACCCTGCGTGCCAGCTATCGTTGCGGCATCTGCTGACGAGTTGTTGGCGCTGTTAACATCAGTACGTCAGGGAATGACGGCAGGAGAAGTGGCTGCCCACTTTGGCTGGCCGTTGGAAAAAGCCAGAAATGCGCTCGAACAGCTCTTTTCTGCCGGGACGTTACGTAAACGCAGTAGTCGTTATCGTCTCAAGCCCCATTAATCTGTCGGAGGTGCCGGGTGTCATATAACACCCGGCATTAACATCATGAAAAAGCCCCGTACAGCTAATTTGCACCATCTTTATCATGAACCCTTATCCGAAAACCTGAAGCTTACGCCGAAGGTCGAAGTGGATAATGTTCATCAACGACAGACAACGGATGTCTATGAACATGCTTTGACGATTACCGCCTGGCAGCAGATTTACGATCAGCTGCATCCGGGCAAATTTCATGGTGAATTTACGGAAATTCTGCTTGATGATATTCAGGTTTTCCGTGAATACACTGGTCTGGCACTGCGTCAGTCGTGCCTGGTCTGGCCGAACTCTTTCTGGTTTGGTATTCCGGCGACACGCGGCGAACAGGGATTTATCGGCTCACAATGCCTGGGAAGCGCGGAAATTGCCACGCGCCCTGGCGGCACCGAGTTTGAGCTGAGTACACCGGATGATTATACGATCCTTGGCGTAGTGCTTTCTGAAGATGTCATTACCCGGCAGGCTAACTTTTTGCATAACCCGGAAAGGGTGCTGCATATGTTACGTAACCAGTCGGCGCTGGAAGTGAAAGAGCAGCATAAAGCCGCGCTGTGGGGCTTTGTCCAACAGGCGCTGGCGACATTTTGCGAGAACCCGGAGAATCTTCATCAGCCTGCGGTGCGTAAAGTGCTGGGGGATAATTTGCTGATGGCGATGGGGGCGATGCTGGAAGAAGCGCAACCAATGGTGACAGCGGAAAGTATTAGTCATCAGAGTTACCGACGTTTGCTTTCCCGCGCCCGTGAATATGTGCTGGAAAACATGTCCGAACCGGTAACCGTACTGGACTTGTGTAATCAACTGCACGTCAGCCGCCGTACCTTACAAAACGCATTTCACGCTATTTTGGGCATTGGCCCGAATGCGTGGCTAAAACGCATTCGCCTGAACGCCGTGCGCCGTGAACTGATAAGCCCATGGTCGCAAAGTATGACGGTAAAAGACGCCGCCATGCAGTGGGGATTCTGGCATCTGGGGCAATTCGCCACGGATTATCAGCAACTGTTTGCCGAGAAGCCGTCACTGACACTGCATCAGCGGATGCAGGAGTTGGGGGGCGGTTGAGGGCCGGATGGGGAGGGTGTTTAATCCGGCCAATAGTGAAGTTATCAATTACATTAAGTTGCTTTGTTTTTTATTGCCCGACGGGATATGCGATAAACAAACCGATAATTGTCAAAATACATGCCAACAGGAATATCAAAATACGATTTACGCGCTTTCGCGAAATTCCAAATAAATAGCAAAATAGTGTTGTTACCACGATCACTACCGGAATAGTCATAAAATTAATAACGATGAGTGCTATCAATCCAAAACTTGCTCCTCCACCGTGGGGAATAAAAATGTGTTCTTCAAAATAAACTTCCATAGCAAATGCCAGCACGCATCCCAGAAAACTCATATCCAGATGAGGGTGCCATTTACTTTCTTTATGTGATGTGTCTGACATTTTTAAATGCTCCCGTGAGCAAACTGGCGCAAATTAATTCCTACGATTGTTGATAAGACGTCGCTGTTGTCCGGCACTCCGGGCAGATAAACGCGTAAATTATCCCTTCGCCGTATTGTTCAATATCGGCATAATCCAGTTGCGCAAGAAACGTCATTGAGCGGGAGCATTCCGGGCAGAGAGGATATTCCGCGTCCTGAATCCAGGTTGGATGCCCACCAAGTTGCGAGAAAGAGACAGGTAAAAATGGGTCTGCGGCGAATAATGGTGGCCGAAGGTTTCCTCGTCTCATGCTGTTTACAGGTAGCCGACGCCATTCAGATACATCATCAGGCAGCCAGGCTGGCGGGATATTTTTTGCAGACAAATGAGCGTTACCTCGTGAGTCCATGTAACCGAAAATGGTGCTGTAGGCGGTGCAACATTCACAAGTCACGACGCGAAACCTGCCGTTATCGCTAAGACCCGTTGCCTTCAGGTCAACGTCGAAAAGATTTGTCAGTGGCAATGCGCAATTTGGACAGGTATCGCTGCGTTCATCAACAACACGCAAAGCTTCGCAATACCCGGTGTTTTTCATCTCCAGATGAAAACAGTGAGGAAAATAGAGATTACGCCTTTGCCCTTCAGCGGTTAGCTCCCAACCGGCCTCATGCGCATATTCTTCTGGCGCGATGTAAAGTGAACTGCGCCACGGCGGCGGATTATTGCGCCAGTAGGCAAAACGCTCAACGACAACGTCATCCCCAATCCATGCCAGACATTGCAGAATACAATTTCTGTCGTCTGCATCAAACTCAACCCGTTCTAGTAGCGTATCGCGAACATCCGCAGGGGCGCGGTGGAAAGGCATGTAAGAATCACTGTCCAAATCATCGTAAGAGATCCATTCTCTGAAATATGCATCCAGATTCGCCTGGGTAAACGCCGCCAGACAAAGACAAATCTCCTGAGCGAGCTTATATTCACCAGATGCAAAGCGGTCTGTGGCGTAATCAGCCATCTGCTGCGCTTGATCGGCGGTCAGTTGTTGATACAGGGCATCGGTGGGAACGGGGCAGGGAGTCCACTCGATTAACGCATCGAATTTTCGCGGCTGGTGAACTAATTTCAGCATAGCAACTGGATCGCTTAACCCTGCAAACGCATTCACGGTCTTTTTGTTTTTCCTGATATATTCATCGTGCTCGCGCTGCTGTTGGGCCTGAACGCAGGGCATACAGTATCCGTCAGTACGCGCCGCGGTTTCCGGCAGAATGGTCGATGTACACGCGGGGCTTTTACAGGGAATACGGTCAGTCATTGGGGCGCTCCTTGCCTGAAGATAATAAATTGAAAGATAAGGTTATTAGAAGTCACATATATGGTTAATTCTCTGCCGTTAATAACGTACTTTATTTATAACAATATACTGGCTGTTTCAATACACGTTTTAATCGGCAGCCACATTTCTGTACGTGATGTATCACCACAATCAGCTTTTAAGAATCCATATTGTTCGTAAAAAGGCATCACTTTGGGGGGGAGTGGATCTACGAACAGCCCAATAGCTGAAATTTGCTCGGCAACTAATACAGTTCTATAGATGGCATCAATAAGTAATTTTTCTCCCAAACGCTCGCCCTGATTTAAACAATCGACCGCGAGCCTTGCCAGTTTTACCGCATTAAGAGGATGAGGATAGTTTTTATATTCTCTGAAAACAGGAGGAATAATAACAGAATATCCTGATAAAGTATGATAACCAATGATATTTGTGGGGGCTGATTTTCGGCAGGCCACATAGGTCTTTGCTATATGTTTGACTATTTTCTGCCGGGCTTGCTGTTGTAAAAACTGATTGAATTCGTGATTCCCACAGTCAAAAAGTTTCCGATTATGCTGCTGAGTTATCTCTTCAATTATCACGAACATTCACTACATCCTTGTAGTTTTGCGCTGCTTTTAGCAGTTTTTGATTAGGTCTTTGTGGATTCTCAAGGGCAGCAACCAGTGCATCTGCTCCTGCCATAGATAAATGCAACGCTTCAGTACGTTCAATGACGTTGCGTGCTTTATCCACAGCAGATTCAATAAGAAATTGTGACACAGTTGAACCACAATAATCTGCAGCTCTTTGAATCATTTCCTGTATTTCTAAAGATGTTCTGGCAACCAGGCGAGTGTCTTTTCGTTCGATGTTCTTAGCCATAATAATACCTCAATGTTAGTGATGACTAACAATTATGGTGTCACTATGGCACACAAATTAAACAGGGGCAATTTCAAATCACAAACAGAGAATTGTGATTTTTCTTTTATTTTCATGATGTTACACCCAATCTCTGACCTTAATAAACTCACTCAACGCCGCTTCCGGGCTGCCTGCTTCTGGCTGATAATCATACTCCCAGCGTACCAGTGGCGGCATCGACATCAGAATAGACTCGGTGCGCCCGCCGGTTTGTAAGCCAAACAGCGTCCCGCGATCCCATACCAGGTTGAACTCGACATAGCGCCCGCGGCGGTACAACTGGAAATTGCGCTCGCGTTCGCCGTATTCCATTGCTTTACGCCGTTCAACAATCGGTAAGTAAGCGTCGGTGTAGCCTTTGCCTACCGCCTGCATAAAGGCAAAACAGTGGTCGAAATCTGGCGTGTTCAGATCATCAAAGAACAGCCCGCCAATGCCGCGCTGTTCGTTGCGATGTTTGAGGTAGAAGTAATCGTCGCACCACTTTTTGTAACGGGGATAAACGTCTTCACCAAATGGCAGGCACAGGTCACGGGCGGTGCGATGCCAGTGAATGGCGTCTTCTTCAAAACCATAGAATGGAGTTAAGTCGAAGCCGCCGCCAAACCACCAGACGGGATCGGCACCCGGTTTTTCGGCAATAAAAAACCGCACATTCGCGTGGCTGGTGGGAACGTACGGATTATGCGGATGCACTACCAGCGATACGCCCATCGCCTCGAAACTGCGCCCGGCAAGTTCCGGGCGATGAGCGGTCGCGGAAGCGGGCATCGCGTTGCCATGGACGTGAGAAAAGTTGACGCCCGCCTGTTCGAAAACGCCACCATTACGCAACACCCGACTACGCCCGCCGCCACCAGCTTCACGTTGCCAGCTATCTTCGACAAACTCTGCGCCATCTACGGCGGCCAGTTGCTGGCAAATTGTATCCTGAAGGTCGAGGAGGAACTGTCTAACTTGGTGTGCGTCGGGTTTCATCACTTACCGCTTTTTCGAGTGTGCTTTCTGGTTATCAAACCAGTGGAAATAACTGATCACGCCTTCAGCAATCGCTGTGGCGATTTTCTGACGAAACGCCGCCGTGCCTAATAGCCGTTCTTCTTCCGGGTTGGTGATAAACGAAGTTTCCACCAGCACCGAAGGAACCGACGGTGATTTCAACACCACAAATGCCGCTTGTTCGGTGTTGCGGCTGTGCAGTTTATGCACCGGCTTAATCTTCTTCAGAATATGCGAGCCGAGCGTCAGACTATTTTTAATGGTATCTGTTTGCACCAGATCAAACAGCACTTGTTGCAATAGGTGATCCCTGTCGGTCGCCTTTTTCCCGGCAACTTCATCAGCACGGTTTTCGCGTTCCGACAAATATTTTGCCATCGCGCTACTTGCGCCACGGTTAGAGAGGGCAAAGACCGATGCACCAGCGGCTTTCGGGTTGGTAAAGCCGTCGGCGTGAATTGACATAAACAGGTCAGCGCCATGTTTATGGGCGATTTCAACGCGATCGTACAGTGGAATAAAGGTATCGCCAGAACGCGTCAGCCGCGCATCAATGCCATGATTGCGCAAAATTGAACGGACGTTTTTGGCGATTGCCAGCACCACGTGTTTTTCTTTTGACCCGTTGCGGCCAATCGCACCGGTATCAATCCCGCCGTGACCCGGATCGAGAACGACTATCCGCTTGCCCCCAGCTTTTTTGGCTTTCGGCTTAGTGTGTCCGTTGCTGGTTTTTAAAGGTTCTTCTTTGGCGATGGCTTGTGACATTCCTGACAACGTCAGGGCAGCCAATCCGGCTTTCAGCACCTGGCGGCGCGAAGTGAGTGTTTTTAGTGGTTTAAAAGTGCTCATACGGCCTGAGTTGTAATAATGAAGTTCCAGATGTTATATCGTATCGCGTAATCCGTTACGACGGTTTGCTGGTGAGAATTGTTTTACTTTTCATTTCAATAAATGACAACGCGTCATTATGCCACTTTTTCAACCGATTTTCGTCAGATATTGGCTAATTCGGTCGTTCACGCCATAATCACCCTTTTAACCCCCAAAAAGGTAACTCATACCATGGAGATACGCGTATTTCGCCAGGAAGATTTCGAAGAGGTCATCACCCTTTGGGAGCGTTGCGACTTGCTGCGTCCGTGGAACGATCCGGAAATGGACATCGAACGCAAGATGAACCATGACGTCAGTTTGTTCCTGGTCGCGGAAGTGAATGGTGAAGTGGTGGGAACGGTGATGGGCGGTTATGACGGGCATCGTGGGTCTGCTTATTATCTTGGCGTGCATCCGGAGTTTCGCGGGCGCGGCATTGCTAACGCGTTGCTTAATCGGCTGGAGAAAAAGCTCATTGCCCGCGGTTGCCCGAAAATTCAGATCAACGTGCCGGAAGACAATGACATGGTGCTCGGAATGTACGAACGCCTGGGATATGAACACGCTGATGTGCTGAGTCTGGGTAAGCGTTTGATTGAAGATGAAGAGTACTGAGTTTCATCCTGTCCATTATGATGCGCACGGACGCCTGCGTTTACCTTTTCTCTTCTGGCTTGTGCTACTGCTTCAGGCGCGAACCTGGGTGCTGTTTGTGATTGCCGGTGCGTCGCGTGAGCAGGGTACTGCGCTGCTGAATCTGTTTTATCCCGATCATGATAATTTCTGGCTGGGGTTAATTCCCGGCATTCCAGCAGTGCTGGCGTTTTTGCTGAGTGGTCGGCGGGCGACGTTTCCCCGTATCTGGCATGGGCTCTATTTTCTGTTGCTGTTGGCGCAAGTGGTTTTACTTTGCTGGCAACCGTGGCTGTGGCTGAACGGTGAATCGGTTAGCGGAATCGGTCTGGCGCTGGTAGTGGCGGATATTGTGGCGTTAATCTGGCTGCTGACTAATCGACGTTTACGCGCTTGTTTTAATGAAGAAAAAGAATAACGCAGAGGTGCGCTTTGTTTATGCCGGATGCGGCGTGAACGCCTTATCCGGCCTACAAAACATCGAAAATTCAAGATATTGCAGGAAAAAGCAGGCCTGATAAGCGTAGCGCATCAGGCAATTTTGTGTTTGTCATCTACCTCTAACGGCACTTTTTTGCAAATTTGCACTCCAAGCAACGTTATTGAATAACCAAAGGAAGTGAGATGAAATCGCTGCGTTTAATGTTATGCGCTATGCCGTTGATGCTGACCGGCTGTTCCACTATGTCGTCAGTTAACTGGTCTGCCGCTAATCCGTGGAACTGGTTTGGTTCATCTACCAAAGTGAGCGAGCAGGGCGTGGGTGAATTAACGGCGTCCACACCATTACAAGAACAAGCTATTGCCGATGCGCTTGATGGTGATTATCGCCTGCGCAGCGGAATGAAAACCGCTAACGGTAATGTAGTGCGCTTTTTTGAAGTGATGAAAGGCGACAGCGTGGCGATGGTCATCAATGGTGATCAAGGTACAATCAGCCGCATTGACGTTTCAGATAGCGATATTCCTGCGGACTCCGGTGTTAAAATCGGTACACCGTTTAGCGACCTTTACAGCAAAGCATTTGGCAATTGCCAAAAAGCAGATGGTGATGATCGTGCTGTCGAATGTAAAGCTGAAGGCAGTCAACATATTAGCTACCAGTTCAGCGGTGAATGGAGTGGTCCTGAAGGGTTAATGCCTTCGGACGATACCTTGAAAAACTGGAAAGTCAGTAAAATTATCTGGCGACGTTAATTTGCGTCTGAGCAAACCGCTAATCACAAAAAACACGTAAAATAGCGCCCAACAATGCCACGGATTGCGTGGCATTATTATTTTCAGGAGGAACAATGTCTCAGGTTCAGAGTGGCATTTTGCCAGAACATTGCCGCGCGGCGATTTGGATCGAAGCCAACGTAAAAGGGGAAGTTGATGCCCTGCGTGCGGCCAGTAAAACATTTGCCGACAAACTGGCAACTTTTGAAGCGAAATTCCCGGACGCACATCTTGGTGCAGTCGTTGCCTTTGGTAACAACACCTGGCGTGCTCTGAGCGGCGGCGTTGGTGCCGAAGAGCTGAAAGATTTTCCGGGCTACGGCAAAGGTCTTGCGCCGACCACTCAGTTCGATGTGTTAATCCACATTCTTTCTCTGCGTCACGACGTAAACTTTTCTGTCGCCCAGGCGGCGATGGAAGCCTTTGGTGACTGCATTGAAGTGAAAGAAGAGATCCACGGCTTCCGTTGGGTGGAAGAGCGTGACCTGAGCGGCTTTGTTGACGGTACAGAAAACCCGGCGGGTGAAGAGACGCGTCGCGAAGTGGCGGTTATCAAAGACGGCGTGGATGCGGGCGGCAGCTATGTGTTTGTGCAGCGTTGGGAGCACAACCTGAAGCAACTCAACCGTATGAGCGTTCACGATCAAGAGATGATGATCGGGCGCACTAAAGAGGCCAACGAAGAGATTGATGGCGACGAACGTCCGGAAACTTCTCACCTGACCCGTGTTGATCTGAAAGAAGATGGCAAAGGACTGAAGATTGTTCGTCAGAGCCTGCCGTACGGCACCGCCAGTGGCACTCACGGTCTGTACTTCTGCGCCTACTGCGCGCGTCTGCATAACATTGAGCAGCAACTGCTGAGCATGTTTGGCGATACCGATGGCAAACGTGATGCGATGTTGCGTTTTACCAAACCAGTCACTGGCGGCTATTACTTCGCGCCGTCGCTGGACAAGTTAATGGCGCTGTAAGCGTTTCTGATTCGATGATTAAAGGCCAGCCAATAGCATTACTGACTGGCTTCAGATTGTTGATAAAGTGCGCGTTGTACACGCCGGATGCGACGTAAACGTCTTATTCGGCCTACAAATCGTGCGAATTCAATACATTGCAGGGGCCGCGTAGGCCTGATAAGCGTAGCGCATCAGGCAGTATTGCGTTTGTCAGCAGTCTCAGGCCAGCCAGTAACAAAACTGACTGGCCTTTTTATTACTTCTGCTTTAACGCCGCATACACCTGATCAACTACCCAACCATAAGTTGCAATCGGTAACTGACCGCTTTCGAACATATTGGGATTTTTTTGTGGATCGGCAACTGGCGAATGGGGCTTGTTGCTTAACATCACAATCGCCATATGATTGACCGGATCGATAACGGTTACCGTCCCGGTCCAGCCCGTGTGACCATACGTTTGCGGGCTTGCCAGCGTGCCAAACGTCGGCGTCATGGTGGCATTACCATTCACGCGCCAGCCAAGGCCAAAAGTGGCGTCCTCCTTTGAGCTGGTGGTGAACATCTTCACCGTTTCCGCACTGAACAGCTGCACATCACCATAGCCACCGCCGTTCAGCATCGTTTGCATTAACACCGCAATATCGCCGGTATTGGAAAACAAACCTGCGTGTCCGGAAACGCCGCCCATCGAATAGAACGCTTTTTCATCGTGCACCTGACCCCAGATAGTGGAGGTGCGGATATTCGGAAAGTGGATCACGCCATCGCGGGTATTGCCGTTCAGTTCCGTCGCGGCAATTTGCTGCGGTTTAAAGCCTTTCAGCAGCGGGTTAAATACCGTATGCGTCAGGCCGAGTGGACGATAAATCGACTCTTCAACATAGCGGTCAAGCGGCTGGCCAGTAACTGACTCGACGATAAATCCAAGCAACATATAATCGACATCGCTGTAGATATGTTTGCTGCCGGGCTGATACTCCAGCGGCGTGCGCTTGATCATCTCCAGCGTCTGGCCTTTATCCTGGGAATATAACGCGCCCGCGACCGCTTTATTCGGGTATTGTGGGTCCGCCGGGAAACCGCCGCTGTGATGCAGCAGATCAGAAATCCGCAGCGTGTTTTTGCCTTTGATGGTGTCATTTGGACTGTCGGCAAACCCTGGAATATATTTCGCAATCAGATCGTCAGGATGCAGTTTGCCTTCGCTCATCAGCTTTTGCAGAGCGAAGTTAGTGGCGTACATTTTGGTATTTGAGGCTAGGTCATACAGCGTCTCGGTGGTGGCTTTTACAGGCTGCGCCATCAACACGCTGCCATCGTACTTTTTCGCCATCCCCCAGGCTTTGCGATACACAATCTGATTATCTTTAATAATCAGTAGGTTTACGCCGGGATAACCGGCATCAACTTGCTGGTTAATCCAGCGATCCATCTGGTTAAGCCGTTCGACATTGAACCCTGCTTTCTCTGGCGAACTTTCTGTCAGAACAGGGTATTTTGCGGCGCTGACGCTACAGCTGACAGCCAGCAGAGAAAGATAGAGCATTGTCCGTTTCATAATCAGTCCAGATTGACGTTACGGCAGCCAAAGAACGTGGTGAAAATAAACCCACTAACCCATGCCACCAGAATCCCACCTGCATATACCGCCATTGCCGGAAGGATACCTTGAGCGGAAGTCATCAGCGGCAGCGCCACCTTGCCAGACGGTCCGAAGGCGCTGTTTAAGCCCATTGGCAGACCCCACCAGGCTATCAGCCCGATAAACAAACCGCCCGCCGCGCCGCCTAAACAGGCGGTAACAAACGGCTTCATGCGGGGCAGGGTGACGCCGTAAATCAACGGTTCACCAACGCCCAGCAGACCGGGAATTATCGCCCCGCGCACCTGACTGCGTAGTGCACTGTGCGGTTGCGCCCGCCAGTAGAGCGCCATCGCCGCGCCCACCTGGCCCGCGCCCGCCATCGAAAGGATTGGAAATAAGCTGTTGAACCCCTGACTGTCCATTAAAGCCAGATAAACAGGAATGAAGCCCTGATGCACGCCAAACACCACGGCGATCAGGAACAGCCCGGCTAAAACCGCACAACCGAGCGGATTACTATTCAGGTGCATAAACAGCCACGACATACCTTCGAATAACCAGCCGCCCAGCGGCATAATGATCAGGTACGCAAGCGTAGCGGTGATCAACAGAGTGATTAACGAGGTCAGCAGCATGTCGAGATCGTCCGGCATAAAGCGGCGCACCATGCCTTCAATGCGGGCGCAGGCCCAGGCGGCAATCAACACGCCGATAATATTGCCGCGCGGATCGATGGGCAGACCGAAGAAATCGTGAAATCCGGCGTAGTAACCAGTGGTGGCAGCAGGGTTATAACCGAGCAAAAAGAGCGCGGCAATAATTGCGCCATTGACGCCCGTGCCGCCGAACGCCTGGGCCGCGTTATAGCCCACCAGAATTACCAGGAAGGTGAACAAGCCTTTGCTGAACACCTTCATAAAATTCAGCGCGTCGGGCAGCGTTCCCTGAGCATCTGCCGGAACGTGCATCACCGTGGCGATTAGCGTCGCTATCCCCAGCAACAGACCCGCAGCAATAAAACCGGGGATCAGCGGTGTAAAGATGGTGGCGAATTTGGCGAGAAATTGTTGCACGCCGGAAGTTTGTCTGGCTTTTAACTGGCGTTTATTCTGGGCGGCGATCTCTGCGGCATCCTGCACGGGTGCTTCGCCCAGCAACTCGCTCATGGCTTTTGCGGCACGATGCGCTTTGCCCGGCCCAAAGACCACTTGCACCTGATCGCTGGTCAAAATGACGCCCTTTACACCTTCCAGGGTTTTGATATCGGGATCAACCAGTGAACTGTCATGTACACCTAGACGCAGACGCGTCATACAGTTACCACAGCTGGCGATGTTTCCCGGGCCACCGACCCGGGTAAGAATGGTGTTCAGAAGTTCACTGCTGATCTCTTTAGCCATGGGTTATTCCTTTTCCAGAGCTTTGCGAATAAAGCCGCCATGTTGATCCAGGCGTTTTTTAGCTTCTGCGGCATCGAGATTTTTCAGCACCATCACAATAGCCGTTTTACAGTGGCGGTCGCAGGCAACCAATGCCGCTTCCGCTTGCTCAGCGCTACATCCGGTGGCGTTTTTGACGATATTGACCTGGCGTACATGCAGTTTTTCATTGGTGGCGACCACATCGACCATCAGGTTGCCGAACACTTTGCCTGACTTAATCATCAGACCGGTGGAGAGCATATTGAGCACCAGTTTCTGCGCCGTGCCAGCTTTCATTCGCGAAGAACCGGTAACTACCTCAGCCCCGACGACTGGCGTAATGGCAAACTCTGCGGTGGTGGAAACCGCGCTTCCCGGATTACAGGAAATACCGACCGTGCGGCAACCGAGCTGGCGGGCGTATTCCAGTCCGGCAATCACATACGGCGTACGACCGCTGGCGGCAATACCGACCACCACATCCTGTGCAGTTAAATTAATATTTTTCAGATCGTTAACGCCGCCTTCCCGGCTATCTTCCGCGCCTTCCACCGCGTGCTGAATGGCATATGCGCCCCCAGCAATCAAACCAACCACCAGGCCCGGTTTCACGCCGTAGGTGGGAGGGCACTCGCTGGCATCAAGAATACCCAGACGACCAGAAGTCCCCGCACCGATGTAAATCAGACGGCCGCCGCCGCTCACCTGGGCGTGAATAACATCGATCGCCGCTGCGATATCTGGCAGTACGCGCTCAACGGCGAGTGGTACGGTTTTATCTTCATCGTTGATAATCCGGCACATTTCCAGCGTCGAAACGCGGTCAATTTCAGCCGAGGCGGCATTCGAGCCTTCTGTAATCATCTTTTCAAGTTGCATCAGTGGTGACCTTAGTATTCACAATCAAATAATTGCATATTGATGGAATCATATATCTCAATTTGCTAGCTTTAAAGGAATCATTGAGTCTGAAATCACAGAGTGTGAAGAGCGTCAAAGGGCAAAATCCGTGTGCTATGCTGCGCGCAGGATGTGGTGAGGGAGTGGAAGATGTTGTACCTGACAAAATTACGCAATGCAGAAAGTGACTTTACTGAAAATGAGCAAAAGATAGCCGACTTTCTGCAGGCCAGGGTGAGCGAACTGAAATCTGTTTCTTCACGAAATATGGCGAAACAGCTCGGTATTAGCCAGTCGAGTATTGTGAAGTTCGCTCAGAAACTCGGCGCGCAAGGGTTTACTGAATTGCGTATGGCGTTAATTGGCGAATACAGTGCCAGCCGGGAGAAAACGAATGCCACGGCACTGCACCTGCACAGTTCGATTACCAGTGATGATTCGCTGGAAGTGATCGCGCGCAAACTGAATCGCGAAAAAGAGCTAGCGCTGGAGCAAACCTGCGCGTTGCTCGATTACGCGCGGCTGCAAAAAATCATTGATGTCATCAGTAAAGCGCCATTTATTCAGATAACGGGCCTGGGCGGATCGGCGCTGGTGGGGCGCGATCTGTCGTTCAAACTGATGAAAATTGGCTATCGCGTGGCCTGCGAAGCCGACACGCACGTACAAGCCACCGTTTCCCAGGCGTTAAAAAAAGGCGATGTACAAATCGCTATCTCTTACAGCGGCAGTAAAAAAGAGATTGTCTTGTGCGCAGAAGCGGCACGAAAGCAGGGGGCAACGGTGATTGCCATTACTTCTCTGACTGACTCTCCGCTGCGGCGGCTGGCGCATTTCACGCTCGATACCGTTTCCGGCGAAACCGAATGGCGTAGCTCGTCGATGTCCACCCGCACGGCGCAAAATTCTGTTACCGATTTACTGTTTGTTGGCCTTGTGCAACTCAATGATGTGGAGTCATTGAAAATGATTGAGCGCAGCAGTGAGCTAACACAACGCCTGAAATGATGCATAAAGCAGCGACTGGATTGAGATTTTCCTGAATTAGTGAGCTGATACGCAGCAATATTTTGTTTATCCTGTATTTTCAGAGGGAATGGAGTGTAACGCTCTGTATTAACAAGGAGAGCATTAAAATGGGTAAACTCACGGGCAAGACAGCACTGATTACAGGCGCATTGCAGGGAATTGGCGAAGGAATTGCCAGAACTTTTGCACGTCATGGCGCGAATCTAATCTTGCTGGATATCTCCCCTGAGATCGAAAAGCTGGCGGACGAACTGTGTGGTCGTGGTCATCGCTGTACGGCGGTTGTCGCCGATGTGCGTGACCCGGCGTCGGTAGCCGCTGCTATCAAGCGCGCGAAGGAAAAAGAAGGGCGCATTGATATCCTGGTGAATAACGCAGGCGTTTGTCGCCTGGGTAGTTTCCTCGATATGAGCGATGACGATCGCGATTTCCATATTGATATCAATATTAAAGGCGTATGGAACGTCACAAAGGCGGTGCTGCCGGAGATGATTGCCCGCAAAGATGGCCGCATTGTGATGATGTCTTCGGTCACTGGCGATATGGTGGCCGATCCTGGCGAAACGGCGTATGCCTTAACGAAAGCGGCGATTGTTGGCCTGACTAAATCGCTGGCGGTGGAGTACGCGCAGTCTGGTATTCGCGTAAATGCGATTTGTCCGGGCTACGTGCGCACGCCAATGGCGGAAAGTATTGCCCGTCAGTCGAACCCGGAAGATCCAGAATCGGTGTTGACTGAAATGGCAAAAGCAATCCCGATGCGTCGCCTCGCCGATCCGCTGGAAGTCGGCGAGCTCGCGGCCTTCCTCGCATCGGATGAATCCAGCTATTTAACCGGTACACAGAATGTGATTGATGGCGGCAGCACACTGCCGGAGACGGTAAGCGTCGGTATCTGATTTCCTTCTGTTTCCTCCCTGCATTCGTGGGGAGGATTTCGTTTTGAACCCGGTTCTTATTCCCTTTTCAACTTCCAAATCACCAAACGGTATATAAAACCGTTACTCCTTTCACGTCCGTTATAAATATGATGGCTATTAGAAAGTCATTAAATTTATAAGGGTGCGCAATGGCCGTTAACTTACTGAAAAAGAAATATCTCGCACTGGTTGCTACTCTGCTGCTGGCAGGCCATGTACAGGCAACGGAATTGCTCAATAGTTCTTATGACGTCTCCCGCGAGCTGTTTGCTGCCCTGAATCCGCCGTTTGAGCAACAATGGGCAAAAGATAACGGCGGCGACAAACTGACGATAAAACAATCTCATGCCGGGTCATCAAAACAGGCGCTGGCGATTTTGCAGGGCTTAAAAGCAGACGTTGTCACTTATAACCAGGTGACCGACGTACAAATCCTGCACGACAAAGGCAAGCTGATCCCGGCGGACTGGCAGTCGCGCCTGCCGAATAATAGCTCACCGTTCTACTCCACCATGGGCTTCCTGGTGCGTAAGGGCAACCCGAAGAATATCCACGACTGGAACGATCTGGTGCGCTCCGACGTGAAGCTGATTTTCCCGAACCCGAAAACGTCCGGTAACGCGCGTTACACCTATTTAGCTGCGTGGGGCGCAGCGGATAAAGCCGACGGTGGCGATAAAGCCAAAACCGAACAGTTTATGACCCAGTTCCTGAAAAACGTTGAAGTGTTCGATACCGGCGGTCGTGGCGCAACTACCACCTTTGCCGAGCGCGGCCTGGGCGATGTGCTGATTAGCTTTGAATCGGAAGTGAACAACATCCGTAAACAGTATGAAGCGCAGGGCTTCGAAGTGGTGATTCCGAAAACCAACATTCTGGCGGAATTTCCGGTGGCATGGGTCGATAAAAACGTGCAGGCCAACGGCACAGAAAAAGCCGCAAAAGCCTACCTGAACTGGCTCTACAGCCCGCAGGCGCAAACCATCATCACCGACTATTACTACCGCGTGAATAACCCGGAAGTCATGGACAAACTGAAAGATAAATTCCCGCAGACCGAGCTGTTCCGCGTGGAAGACAAATTTGGCTCCTGGCCGGAAGTGATGAAAACCCACTTCACCAGCGGCGGCGAGTTAGACAAGCTGTTAGCGGCGGGGCGTAACTGATGTTTGCAGTTTCATCAAGACGCGTGCTGCCGGGCTTTACCTTAAGCCTCGGCACCAGTCTGCTATTTGTGTGCCTGATTTTATTGCTGCCGCTCTCCGCGCTGGTGATGCAGCTCTCTGAGATGAGCTGGGCGCAATACTGGGAAGTGATCACCAACCCGCAGGTGGTCGCGGCCTACAAAGTGACGCTGCTGTCGGCGTTTGTGGCTTCGATTTTTAACGGCGTTTTCGGCCTGCTGATGGCGTGGATTTTAACCCGTTATCGCTTCCCTGGCCGCACGCTGCTTGATGCACTGATGGATTTACCCTTTGCGCTGCCAACGGCAGTTGCCGGTTTGACGCTGGCCTCGCTCTTTTCTGTGAACGGTTTTTACGGTGAATGGCTGGCGAAGTTTGATATCAAAGTCACCTATACCTGGCTGGGGATTGCGGTGGCGATGGCCTTTACCAGCATTCCGTTTGTGGTGCGTACTGTGCAGCCGGTGCTGGAAGAGTTAGGCCCGGAATATGAAGAAGCGGCAGAAACGCTCGGCGCAACGCGCTGGCAGAGTTTCTGCAAAGTGGTGCTGCCGGAGCTTTCTCCGGCGCTGGTGGCGGGTGTGGCGCTGTCGTTTACCCGCAGCCTCGGTGAGTTTGGCGCGGTGATATTTATCGCCGGGAACATCGCCTGGAAGACGGAAGTGACGTCGCTGATGATTTTTGTTCGCTTACAGGAGTTTGATTACCCGGCGGCGAGCGCGATTGCTTCGGTGATCCTCGCGGCATCCCTGCTGCTGCTGTTCTCAATTAATACTCTGCAAAGTCGCTTTGGTCGGCGTGTGGTAGGTCATTAATGGCGGAAGTTACCCAATTGAAGCGTTATGACGCGCGCCCGATTAACTGGGGCAAATGGTTTCTGATTGGCATCGGGATGCTGGTTTCGGCGTTCATCCTGCTGGTGCCGATGATTTACATCTTCGTGCAGGCATTCAGCAAAGGGCTGATGCCAGTTTTACAGAATCTGGCTGACCCGGACATGCTGCACGCCATCTGGCTAACGGTGATGATTGCGCTGATTGCCGTGCCGGTGAACCTGGTATTCGGCATCCTGCTGGCCTGGCTGGTGACACGTTTTGATTTTCCTGGGCGTCAGTTGCTGCTGACGCTGCTGGATATCCCGTTTGCCGTCTCTCCGGTGGTCGCAGGCCTGGTGTATCTGCTGTTCTACGGCTCTAACGGCCCGCTGGGCGGCTGGCTTGATGAACATAATCTGCAAATTATGTTCTCGTGGCCGGGAATGGTGCTGGTCACTATCTTCGTCACCTGCCCGTTTGTGGTGCGCGAGCTGGTGCCGGTGATGTTAAGCCAGGGCAGCCAGGAAGACGAAGCGGCGATTTTGCTTGGCGCGTCTGGCTGGCAGATGTTCCGCCGCGTCACATTGCCGAATATTCGCTGGGCGCTGCTTTATGGCGTGGTGCTGACCAACGCCCGCGCAATTGGCGAGTTTGGCGCGGTATCGGTGGTTTCTGGCTCGATTCGCGGCGAAACACTTTCGCTGCCGTTACAGATTGAATTGCTGGAGCAGGACTACAACACCGTCGGCTCCTTTACCGCTGCTGCGCTGTTGACGCTGATGGCGATTATCACCCTGTTTTTAAAGAGTATGTTGCAGTGGCGCCTGGAAAATCAGGAAAAACGCGCGCAGCAGGAGGAACATCATGAGCATTGAGATTGCCAATATTAAGAAGTCATTTGGTCGCACCCAGGTGCTGAACGATATCTCACTGGATATTCCTTCTGGTCAGATGGTCGCGTTGCTGGGGCCGTCCGGTTCCGGGAAAACCACGCTGCTGCGCATTATTGCCGGGCTGGAGCATCAAACCAGTGGGCATATTCGCTTCCACGGCACCGACGTTAGCCGTCTGCACGCGCGCGATCGTAAAGTCGGTTTCGTGTTTCAGCATTACGCGCTGTTCCGTCATATGACGGTGTTCGACAATATCGCCTTTGGCCTGACGGTGCTGCCGCGTCGCGAGCGCCCGAATGCCGCGGCGATCAAAGCGAAAGTGACAAAATTGCTGGAGATGGTGCAGCTTGCCCATCTGGCGGATCGTTATCCGGCCCAGCTTTCCGGCGGCCAGAAACAGCGTGTAGCGCTGGCGCGCGCGCTTGCCGTGGAACCGCAAATTCTGCTGCTTGATGAACCGTTTGGCGCGCTGGATGCGCAGGTGCGTAAAGAGCTGCGTCGCTGGCTGCGTCAACTGCACGAAGAGCTGAAATTCACCAGCGTGTTCGTTACCCACGACCAGGAAGAAGCGATGGAAGTCGCCAACCGCGTGGTGGTGATGAGTCAGGGCAATATCGAACAGGCCGATGAGCCGGAGCAGGTATGGCGAGAACCGGCGACCCGTTTTGTGCTCGAATTTATGGGCGAAGTAAACCGCCTGCAGGGAACCATTCGCGGCGGGCAGTTCCACGTTGGTGCACATCGCTGGCCGCTGGGGTATACACCTGCGTATCAGGGGCCGGTGGATCTCTTCCTGCGCCCGTGGGAAGTGGATATCAGCCGCCGCACCAGCCTTGAATCGCCACTGCCGGTCCAGGTGCTGGAAGCCAGCCCGAAAGGTCACTACACCCAATTAGTCGTGCAGCCGCTGGGGTGGTATGAAGACCCACTAACCGTGGTGATGCATGGCGACGATGCCCCGCAGCGTGGCGAGCGTTTATTCGTTGGCCTGCAACATGCGCGGCTGTATAACGGCGACGAGCGTATTGAAACCCGCGATGAGGAACTTGCTCTCGCACAAAGCGCCTGATAGGTTGAGTGAATGTTAAACGCCCGGAGGCGCTTCCCGCGATCCGGGCTTTTTAATGGCAAGGTTTGTAACCTGTAGGCCTGATAAGACGCGCAAGCGTCGCATCAGGCAACACCACGTATGGACAGAGATCGTGAGTACATTAGAACAAACAATTGGCAATACGCCTCTGGTGAAGTTGCAGCGAATGGGGCCGGATAACGGCAGTGAAGTGTGGTTAAAACTGGAAGGCAATAACCCGGCAGGCTCGGTGAAAGATCGTGCGGCGCTATCGATGATCGCCGAGGCGGAAAAGCGCGGGGAAATTAAACCGGGCGACGTGCTGATTGAAGCCACCAGTGGCAATACTGGCATTGCGCTGGCGATGATTGCCGCGCTAAAAGGCTATCGCATGAAGTTGCTGATGCCCGACAACATGAGTCAGGAACGCCGTGCGGCGATGCGTGCTTATGGTGCGGAACTGATTCTTGTCACCAAAGAGCAGGGCATGGAAGGTGCGCGCGATCTGGCGCTTGAAATGGCGAATCGTGGTGAAGGCAAGCTGCTCGATCAGTTCAATAATCCCGATAACCCTTATGCGCATTACACCACCACTGGGCCGGAAATCTGGCAGCAAACCGGCGGGCGTATCACTCATTTTGTCTCCAGCATGGGGACAACTGGCACCATTACCGGCGTGTCACGCTTTATGCGTGAGCAATCCAAACCGGTGACGATTGTCGGCCTGCAGCCGGAAGAGGGCAGCAGTATTCCGGGCATTCGCCGCTGGCCTGCGGAATATCTGCCTGGCATCTTTAACGCTTCGCTGGTGGATGAGGTGCTGGATATTCATCAGCGCGATGCGGAAAACACCATGCGCGAACTGGCGGTGCGGGAAGGGATTTTCTGCGGCGTAAGCTCTGGCGGTGCGGTTGCTGGCGCGATACGCGTGGCAAAAGCTAACCCCGGCGCGGTGGTGGTGGCGATCATCTGCGATCGCGGCGATCGCTACCTTTCCACCGGGGTATTCGGGGAAGAGCACTTTAGCCAGGGGGCGGGGATTTAAGATTATTGCGCAGGCACTGTTTTATCCGTCTGCGCAATCAGCGCATGTAAAAAAGGTTGTGCATTTTCATCGCTCTTACCGGGCATCTTCACGATATACGGCTTACCGGTAATCGATGATGACGAAGCCACCTTATCAATAAACTGCTCGGCGGTATCAATGCGGTTGCGCGTGTTGCCGAGCTTCAACTTCAGATGCGAAACTGCTTCATCGCAGGTATGTTCATCACCGTTGCGCACAAATATCAAATCCTTTTTCTGTGCTAATCCCTCCAGCATGGCGTTGATGCGGGCTTCTTCGTGGGCAGTTAACTTCGCGTAAGCGGGGAGTGTCATTAGCAGCGTAATGACCAGACAAATGATTTTCTTCACTGAATTACCATATCCTTGTTTTGTGATAGCCGATTTGACTGCCAAAATCAGGTAAAGTTTCGGTTGGGATGCGATGAGGATCATCGGCAAGGAGAAAAATTAAATGAGTAGTTTGTTGTTGTTTAACGATAAGAGCAGAGCGTTGCAGGCGGATATTGTCGCTGTGCAGTCGCAGGTGGTGTATGGCAGCGTAGGCAACAGCATTGCCGTGCCTGCTATTAAACAGAACGGCCTGAATGTCTTTGCCGTGCCGACCGTGTTGCTCAGCAATACGCCACATTATGATACGTTCTACGGTGGTGCGATTCCGGACGAATGGTTTAGCGGATATTTACGCGCACTACAGGAGCGTGATGCGCTGCGCCAGCTGCGCGCTGTCACCACCGGTTATATGGGAACCGCGTCGCAAATCAAAATACTTGCCGAGTGGCTGACTGTATTACGCGAAAACCATCCTGACTTATTGATTATGGTCGATCCGGTCATTGGCGATATTGATAGCGGTATCTACGTCAAACCTGATCTTCCGGAGGCGTATCGGCAATATTTGTTGCCACTGGCGCAGGGAATTACGCCAAATATCTTTGAGCTGGAAATCCTGACCGGTAAAAACTGCCGCGATCTCGACAGCGCCATTGCCGCAGCAAAAAGTTTGCTTTCAGACACATTAAAATGGGTGGTTATTACCAGCGCCTCTGGTAACGAAGAAAATCAGGAGATGCAGGTGGTAGTGGTCAGTGCCGACAGCGTGAATGTCATTTCCCATTCTCGGGTAAAGACGGACCTTAAAGGAACAGGCGATCTGTTTTGCGCCCAGCTCATCAGTGGCTTGTTGAAAGGTAAGGAATTAACTGACGCGGTACATAGCGCAGGCTTACGCGTACTGGAGGTGATGCGCTACACCCAGCAACATGAGAGCGATGAATTGATTTTGCCGCCGTTGGCGGAAGCATAAAAAATGGCGCCGATTGGCGCCATTTTTCACTGCGGCAAGAATTACTTCTTGATGCGAATAACCGGGGTTTCGCCCACAGTCACGCTACCGGACAGTTTGATCAGTTCTTTGATTTCGTCCATGTTGGAGATAACAACCGGAGTCAGGGTAGACTTGGCTTTCTCTTCCAGCAGCGGGAGATCGAATTCAATCACAGTATCGCCAACTTTCACGCGCTGACCTTCTTCAGCAATACGCTTGAAGCCTTCGCCTTTCAGTTCAACAGTGTCGATACCGAAGTGAACGAACAACTCAACGCCGCTATCAGATTCGATGGAGAACGCGTGGTTGGTTTCAAAGATTTTACCAATGGTGCCGTCAACCGGAGCGACCATTTTGTTACCAGTTGGTTTGATAGCAATACCATCACCAACGATTTTTTCCGCAAAAACGACATCCGGCACGTCTTCGATATTGACGATCTCGCCAGAGAGCGGAGCAATGATCTCAATAGTTCCAGTATCCTTCTTGTCGTCGGAAACCAGAGATTTCAGTTTATCGAACAAACCCATGATCTTCTCCTAAGCAGTAAATTGGGCCGCATCTCGTGGATTAGCAGATTGTTTTTTCTTCAATGAACTTGTTAACCAGCGTCATTAACTCGTCCGTTGTCGGTTGAGCAAGAGCCTGCTCTGCTAACACCTTCGCATCTTCGAAGTTCGTGTTACGGATAATCTTCTTAATGCGCGGGATAGAAATGGCGCTCATAGAGAATTCGTCCAGACCCATCCCCAGCAACAGAAGTGTAGCACGTTCATCGCCAGCAAGCTCACCACACATACCTGTCCATTTGCCTTCAGCATGAGAAGCATCAATAACTTGCTTGATCAAGTTCAGCACGGACGGTGACATTGGCTGGTAAAGGTGTGAAATCATATCATTACCACGGTCAACTGCCAGAGTGTACTGCGTTAAATCATTGGTGCCGATACTAAAGAAATCAACTTCTTTGGCTAAATGACGCGCAATTGTCGCGGCAGCCGGTGTTTCCACCATTACGCCAATTTCAATTGACTCGTCAAACGCTTTACCTTCGTCGCGCAGTTCCTGTTTGTAGATTTCGATCTCTTTGCGCAGTGCACGCACTTCTTCAACAGAGATGATCATCGGGAACATGATGCGCAATTTACCGAAAGCAGAGGCACGCAGGATAGCGCGAAGCTGATCGCGCAGGATCTCTTTACGATCCATCGCGATACGGATAGCACGCCAGCCGAGGAACGGGTTCTCTTCTTTCGGGAAGTTCATGTACGGCAGCTCTTTATCGCCGCCAATGTCCATGGTACGAACAATAACTGCCTGTGAGCCACACGCTTCAGCCACCGCTTTGTAAGCAGCAAACTGTTCTTCTTCGGTTGGCAGCGCGTCGCGGTCCATGAACAGGAATTCGGTACGATACAGACCAACGCCTTCAGCGCCGTTACGTTCTGCACCTTCAACGTCACGAACAGTACCGATGTTAGCGCACACTTCGACCTGGTGACCGTCCAGCGTAATTGCTGGCAGATCTTTCAGTTTAGCAAGCTCTGCTTTTTCAGAAGCAACTTGCTCCTGAACGGCGCGCAGTTTATCAATAACTTCATTGGTTGGATTGACGTAAACTTGATTGTTTACGGCATCCAGAATCAGATAGTCGTCGTTTTTCACCTGAGAGGTGACGCTACCGGTACCCACGATGGCTGGCAGTTCCAGAGAACGCGCCATGATAGAGGTGTGGGAAGTCCGGCCACCCGCGTCGGTGATGAAACCCAGCACCTTCTTCAGGTTTAGCTGTGCGGTTTCAGACGGCGTCAGGTCAGCGGCAACCAGGATTACTTCATCCTGAATGGCGCTCAGGTCGATGATCTTCAGCCCAAGGATGTTGCGCAGCAGGCGCTTACCGATATCACGTACGTCGGCCGCACGCTCTTTCAGGTATTCGTCATCCAGTTCTTCCAGGGCAGAAGCCTGACCTTCGATAACTTCATGAGCAGCTGCATCAGCGGTCATGTGCTTATCTTTAATCAGGGCTATGATTTCCTGCTCCAGCTCCTCATCTTCGAGCAACATAATATGCCCTTCGAAGATGGCTTCTTTTTCTTCACCGAACGTTTCACCAGCTTTCGTTTTGATCGTTTCCAGCTGGGCAGATGCCTTGGCACGACCGCTCAGAAAACGTTCAACTTCCTGATCAACCTGGTCGGCAGAAATTTTTTTCCGGTCAATGACGATTTCGTCTTCTTTCAAAAGCAGAGCTTTACCGAAAGCGATACCCGGGGATGCTAAAATGCCTGAAATCATAACCCTACCTTACTTGTGACTGATTTTTAAAAGAACCCGGGAAATTACTCGAGTTCCGCCATCAGTTTAACCAGATGTTCAACCGCTTTTTGCTCGTCTTCGCCTTCTGCAGAGATAGTCACAACGGTGCCTTGAGTCAGGCCCAGAGTCTGCAGTTTGAACAGGCTTTTGGCGCTGGCGCTTTTGCCGTTAGAAGTCACAGTAATTTCAGAAGTGAAGCCCTTAGCTTCTTTTACAAACTGGGCAGCAGGGCGGGTGTGCAGACCGTTCGGAGCGGTAATGGTAACTTCTTGCTGGAACATTGTATTTCCCCAACTTATAGGTTTAGTGTTGTGGAACTAAAGTCTAGCCTGGCGGTTCGACTTTAGCCTGTATTGTTAGCGCCAGTTTTAACAGACGCGACGCACGAAGTGCTCTATACAGTCCATTGCTGGCGGATGTTGGCCGCTGACGTTTCGTTCATCATTAAACATTATGCCGCTAAAGGAAGACTTGAACCAAATCATAAAATCGATTCAGCTAAGGCTTTTCCTGTAACGATTAATTTCGCGCATCAAAATAATTAGTCAGGTTAAATACCAGTTCCGACAAGTTGAATCAATGCCAGGAGGGGTGAAAGTTTGAAGCAGGCCACAAAAAAGCACCTGAAAAGGTGCTTTTTTACGCATTTCTAACAAGCTGGCATTACTGTTGCAATTCTTTCTCGGTAAAGAGATCGGCAAACAGTGCAGTGCTTAAATAACGCTCACCCGATGATGGAAGAATAACCACAATATTCTTATTGGTAAAGCTTTCATCTTCTTGTAGTTTCAACGCCGCAGCAACAGCCGCGCCGGAAGAGATCCCGGCAAGAATGCCTTCTTCTTCCATCAGGCGACGCGCAGTAGAGATGGCTTCTTCATTGGTGATGCCAATAACTTTGTCGACCAGTTTGAGATCAAGGTTAGCCGGGATAAAGCCAGCACCGATGCCCTGGATTTTATGCGGCCCGGGTTTGATTTCTTCACCTGCCAGCGCCTGGGCGATAACGGGAGAGTCGGTTGGTTCTACGGCAACAGAGATGAGGTCAGTCTTGCCTTTGGTGCCTTTAATGTAGCGGCTGACGCCGGTCAGCGTACCGCCAGTGCCGACACCAGCAATAAACACATCGACCTGACCGTCAGTATCTTCCCAGATCTCCGGGCCGGTGGTTTTTTCATGAATTTCCGGGTTTGCCGGATTGCTGAATTGTTGCAGCAGCAAGTATTTTTCTGGATTGCTGGCAACAATTTCCTCCGCTTTTTGAATCGCACCTTTCATGCCTTTAGCACCTTCGGTCAGCACCAGGTTTGCACCTAACGCTTTGAGCAGCTTGCGGCGTTCAATACTCATGGTTTCCGGCATGGTCAGAGTGAGTTTATAACCGCGAGCGGCAGCCACATACGCCAGTGCAATCCCGGTATTGCCGCTGGTTGGCTCCACCAACTCAACGCCCGGCTTCAGTACGCCGCGCTTTTCGGCATCCCAAATCATATTGGCACCGATACGGCACTTAACGCTGAAGCTGGGGTTTCGGGATTCCACCTTCGCCAGAATACGTCCGTTACCGATGCGATTCAGGCGAACCAGCGGTGTGTGACCGATAGTCAGCGAGTTATCTTCAAAAATCTTACTCATGGCCTGTCCTTAACTGTATGAAATTGGGATACAACAGGTAGCATACCCACTCAGAGAATATGCGGAAGTAAGGATTTAGCATATCTATATGCAGAAGGGAAATAATGGCTCGCAAGATGGAATAAGGGGCGGCATAAGCCACCCCTGTTCCACACATAATGTTTACAAAATAATCGGTAAATTGTTACCGCCATAATGCATGTTTAGCGCGGTAGCAATCGACCCACATCGCCGTAGCGCCACAAACGGCCACCGGCATGATGAACAGGTTGAGTACCGGGATCATCGTGAACAAGCTGGTTAAAGCACCAAACTGCATATTAGTGATTTTGCGCGTGCGCAGGGCAGTGCGCATATCTTTGAATGGCACTTTGTGGTTATCGAACGGATAGTCGCAGTACTGGATGGCTAACATCCAGGCGCTGAACAGGAACCACAGCACCGGTGCAACGGTTTGCCCAATGCCAGGGATGAAGTAAAGGATCAGCAATACAATCGCGCGCGGCAGATACCAGGCAAACTTTTGCCATTCACGTTTCATAATCCGCGGCACATCTTTCATGATGCCGAAAATACCGGTATCCGGTGGCGTAGCGCCAGTCAGTCTTGCTTCCAGTTGTTCAGCCAACAAACCGTTAAATGGTGCGGCAATCCAGTTGGCGATGGTGGAGAAAAAATAGCCAAAAACCAGTAGCACGGAGATAACCGCTACAGGCCACAGCAAATAGCTCAACCATTGCAGCCAGTCAGGTACGTGACTCATTAACGACGGGATCCAAACATCCAGCTGGCTAAAGAGCCACCAGAACGCGCCTCCCATCAACAAGATATTGATCAACAGCGGTAAGATGACAAAACGGCGAATCCCAGGTTGCGAGACGAGCTTCCAGCCTTGCGCAAAATAGTAAAAACCGCTGCGTGAGGCAGATGTGAATGTTGAAACCATAATCAGGATATGCTCCTTTTGACCAATCCCAGGAAAGTTCTGCGTATTTTACCGGGTATTTGCGCAATGGACAGTTAGGATATGTTCGAAAAACCAGCAAAAAGCACGATTTCATCTATCTTTGTGCTGTGAAAGTTAATAGTGCACTTGCACTTGAGGTAATCGACAAATACTCTTAGTGAGTAAATGTTTGCCGTGGTGGCAAGGTGTTAGAACAACAGAGAATATAATGATGCAGGATTTGCGTCTGATATTAATCATTGTTGGCGCGATCGCCATAATCGCTTTACTGGTACATGGTTTCTGGACCAGCCGTAAAGAACGATCTTCTATGTTTCGCGATCGGCCACTAAAACGAATGAAGTCAAAACGTGACGACGATTCTTATGACGAGGATGTCGAAGATGATGAGGGCGTTGGTGAGGTTCGTGTTCACCGCGTAAATCATGCCCCGGCTAACGCCCAGGAGCATGAGGCTGCTCGTCCGTCGCCGCAACACCAGTACCAACCGCCTTATGCGTCTGCGCAACCGCGTCAACCGGTTCAGCAGCCGCCTGAAGCGCAGGTACCGCCGCAACATGCTCCGCATTCAGCGCAGCCTGTTCAGCAACCGCAGCCAGTGCAACAACCGCAGCCAGTACAGCAGCCGGCTTACCCGCCGCAGCCTGAACAGCCGGTTGTTTCGCAGGTGCCTCCAGCTCCGCAGCCTACTTTCCAGACCGCGGAACCTGTAGCGGCACCGCAGCCTGAACCTGTAGCTGAACCAGCGCCTGTGATGGATAAGCCGAAGCGCAAAGAAGCGGTGATCATCATGAACGTCGCGGCGCATCACGGTAGCGAGCTGAACGGTGAACTGCTTCTTAATAGCATTCAACAGGCGGGCTTTATCTTTGGCGATATGAATATTTATCATCGCCATCTTAGCCCGGATGGCAGCGGCCCGGCGTTATTCAGCCTGGCGAATATGGTGAAACCGGGAACCTTTGATCCTGAAATGAAGGATTTCACAATGCCGGGTGTCACTATCTTCATGCAGGTGCCGTCTTACGGTGATGAACTGCAAAACTTCAAGCTGATGCTGCAATCCGCGCAGCATATTGCCGATGAAGTAGGCGGCGTAGTGCTTGACGATCAGCGCCGTATGATGACTCCGCAGAAACTGCGCGAGTATCAGGACATCATCCGCGAAGTCAAAGACGCCAACGCCTGATACACTTAAGGCAAATTAACTTCTTTTCGAACCCCCGCTTGTCGGGGGTTTTTAGCATTGATGGTGCGATATGGAATCAATCGAACAACAACTGACAGAACTGCGAACGACGCTTCGCCACCATGAATATCTTTATCATGTGATGGATGCGCCGGAAATTCCCGACGCTGAATACGACAGGCTGATGCGCGAGTTACGTGAGCTGGAAGCCAAACATCCAGAGCTGATTACCCCTGATTCACCTACCCAACGTGTAGGTGCTGCGCCGCTGGCAGCCTTTAGCCAGATCCGTCATGAAGTACCAATGCTGTCGCTGGATAACGTATTTGATGAAGAGAGTTTTCTCGCCTTCAACAAACGCGTACAGGATCGTCTGAAAAGCAACGAAAAAGTGACCTGGTGCTGCGAGTTAAAGCTCGATGGGCTTGCCGTCAGCATTCTGTATGAGAATGGTGTACTGGTAAGCGCGGCAACCCGTGGCGATGGCACTACTGGGGAAGACATCACGTCTAACGTGCGTACCATTCGCGCCATTCCGCTGAAACTGCATGGTGAGAATATTCCAGCACGTCTGGAAGTGCGTGGTGAAGTGTTCCTGCCGCAGGCGGGCTTTGAGAAGATTAACGAAGAGGCGCGACGCACGGGCGGAAAAGTGTTTGCTAACCCACGTAATGCGGCGGCAGGTTCTCTGCGCCAGCTTGATCCGCGTATTACTGCGAAGCGACCGCTTACTTTCTTCTGCTATGGCGTTGGCGTACTGGAAGGTGGCGAGTTGCCGGATACTCATCTGGGCCGCTTAATGCAGTTTAAAGCGTGGGGATTACCAGTCAGCGATCGGGTAACGCTTTGCGAATCAGCAGAAGACGTGTTGGCGTTTTACCACAAAGTGGAAGAAGACCGCCCGACGCTGGGCTTTGATATTGACGGTGTAGTCATTAAGGTCAACTCGCTGGCGCAGCAGGAGCAACTTGGCTTTGTTTCCCGCGCCCCGCGCTGGGCTGTTGCGTTTAAATTCCCTGCGCAGGAACAAATGACTTTTGTGCGCGATGTAGAGTTTCAGGTTGGGCGTACAGGTGCGATTACGCCCGTTGCGCGTCTGGAACCTGTCCATGTTGCAGGCGTGCTGGTGAGCAACGCCACACTACATAATGCCGACGAAATTGAACGTCTCGGTTTACGCATTGGCGATAAAGTGGTGATTCGCCGCGCAGGTGACGTGATCCCACAAGTGGTGAACGTCGTGCTTTCTGAACGCCCGGAAGATACCCGTGAGGTTGTATTCCCGACGCATTGCCCGGTATGTGGTTCTGACGTGGAACGTGTGGAAGGTGAAGCGGTTGCTCGCTGTACTGGTGGCCTGATTTGCGGTGCTCAACGTAAAGAATCGCTGAAACACTTTGTTTCCCGTCGTGCGATGGACGTTGATGGCATGGGTGACAAAATTATCGACCAGCTGGTTGAAAAAGAATACGTTCACACTCCGGCGGACCTGTTCAAACTCACCGCAGGCAAACTTACCGGACTGGAGCGAATGGGGCCGAAATCGGCACAAAATGTGGTTAACGCGCTGGAAAAAGCGAAAGAAACCACCTTTGCCCGCTTCCTCTATGCCCTTGGCATCCGTGAAGTCGGTGAGGCTACCGCAGCCGGTCTGGCGGCATATTTTGGCACGCTGGAAGCGCTGGAATCAGCCTCGATTGAAGAGCTGCAAAAAGTGCCAGACGTCGGGATCGTGGTGGCATCTCATGTTCACAACTTCTTTGCCGAAGAAAGCAACCGCAATGTCATCAGCGAGCTGTTGGCGGAAGGCGTTCACTGGCCTGCGCCGGTGGTGATTAACGCGGAAGAGATCGACAGCCCGTTTGCCGGTAAAACTGTGGTGCTCACCGGTAGCTTAAGTCAGATGTCGCGTGATGACGCTAAAGCTCGACTGGTCGAACTGGGCGCGAAAGTGGCGGGCAGCGTGTCGAAGAAAACCGATCTGGTGATTGCCGGAGAAGCTGCAGGCTCTAAACTGGCGAAGGCGCAGGAACTGGGTATTGAAGTCATCGACGAAGCTGAAATGCTGCGTTTGCTGGGGAGCTGAGGTGGAAAAAGAGCAGCTGATTGAAATTGCCAATACGGTGATGCCGTTTGGCAAGTACAAAGGGCGTCGCTTAATCGACCTGCCGGAAGAGTATCTGCTGTGGTTTGCCCGCAAAGATGAGTTTCCGGCAGGCAAACTCGGTGAGTTAATGCAAATCACGTTGCTGATTAAAACCGAGGGGCTGGCGCAACTGGTCCAGCCCCTGAAACGTCCGCTTTAAACTTTTCCGGCGCTGCTTTCCTGCTGCGCCTGTAGTTGCTCGGTCTGGCGCTTATAACGACGCGCCAGCACCGCGCAGACCATCAGTTGGATCTGATGGAAAATCATCAACGGCAGTACCATCATACCGATCACCGATGTGGGGAACAGAATGTTCGCCATCGGAATACCATTCGCCAGACTCTTTTTCGAGCCACAGAAGACGATAGTGATTTCATCTGCCTTATTGAAACCCAGTCGACGCGCCATAAAGACGTTAATCACAATCACAATAGCCAGCAATACGCAGCTAACTACCACAATAAACAGCAGCGAACCCCAACCGACTTTGTGCCAGATGCCGTTAACGACGGCTTCGCTGAATGCCGTATAAACGACCAAAAGAATGGATGTCTGGTCGGTTTTTGCTATCCACTTTTTATTGCGTGCGACCCAGTTACCAATCCACGGGCGAGAAAGATGTCCCAACACGAACGGCAGCAGTAGTTGCAACATAATCTTACCGACCTGTTCCAGACTGCCTTCTGCTCCGTGGATATTCATTACCAGACTGACCAGCAACGGCGAAAGGAAAATCCCCAGCAGGCTGGATGCCGACGCAGAACAAACCGCCGCCGCGACATTACCGCCCGCCATTGAAGTAAAGGCGATTGCAGACTGCACGGTAGCCGGGAGAATGCACAAATAGAGAAAACCGGAATAGAGCATCGGATCGACATTTACCGGTTTCCACCAGGCAAACAGTACGCCCAGAATCGGAAACAGTACGAAGGTGCTGCACATTACCCACAAATGCAATCGCCAGTGACTACCGCCAGCAATTATCGCCTCACGCGACAGCTTCGCACCGTGCATAAAGAACAACAGGGCAATAGCTGCCGTGGTCAGATTTTCAAAGAAGGGGACAAAACCGCCGCTGGCCGGAAAGAAAGAAGCCAGCAATACCACCGTGATCAAGGTTAAAGTGAAAGGATCGAGGATACGAAAAAGTTTCATAAAGACTCCAGATGACCGATGCTTTCATTGTGCGTTGTTCTGATTGATAAATAAAACTGAATTGCTTATCAATTTGTGCGTGGTAATGGGAAGTCAGAGGGAGCTTCACCTGGTTGGCAAATAGGGGCTGTTAACTGAGGAAACTATGTGACAGCCGAAAAAATCACAGAAGGTTATTACTGCTGATGTACATAGCAGTTTTAGCGTGGTCAGCGCTGGTTTTAGAACGGGTATTTTATTGAATAAAGAATGTTACACGGAGTTCGCTGCGCTCAACTCGAACCTGCTGCAGGTTCGAATCTTTGAGTATTGCAGATAGCAAAAAAGCGCCTTTAGGGCGCTTTTTTACATTGGTGGGTCGTGCAGGATGACTCGCTTCGCTCGCCCTTCGGGCCGTCGCCGCAAGCGGCTCCGTTGTTTCGCTGCGCTCAACCCGAACCTGCTGCAGGTTCGAATCTTTGAGTATCGCAGATAGCAAAAAGGCGCCTTTAGGGCGCCTTTTTACATTGGTGGGTCGTGCAGGATTCGAACCTGCGACCAATTGATTAAAAGTCAACTGCTCTACCAACTGAGCTAACGACCCGAAGTGGTGGGTGATGACGGGATCGAACCGCCGACCCCCTCCTTGTAAGGGAGGTGCTCTCCCAGCTGAGCTAATCACCCACTTCGGTACTTCACATTTTTACAAGAAATTTAGCTGGCGAGAAAGTGGTGGGTGATGACGGGATCGAACCGCCGACCCCCTCCTTGTAAGGGAGGTGCTCTCCCAGCTGAGCTAATCACCCACTTCTCAATTTCTTGCTACACGGCGGAGACTACATAAAGTAGTTGGTGGGTGATGACGGGATCGAACCGCCGACCCCCTCCTTGTAAGGGAGGTGCTCTCCCAGCTGAGCTAATCACCCCCGCTGTGTGGAGTCGCATTATAGGGAGAGTTGGAAATGAGTCAACGCATTTTCTAAAGAAATTGTTCGTTCGTCGTAAATTTAAGCAAGGCGATCACAAAACAGACCGTATTGCGCAATTTGTCAACGAAAACAATAATGCGTAAGGTAGCAACCCGAACTACATTGAGGAATCAGGCTGGAGTGATAGAATATCGCCCACTCAATTTTTCCAGGATTTGCCGGTTGTCGGCATCTTTCTAAACGTAAGGCCATTTCATGAAAATCAAAACTCGCTTCGCGCCAAGCCCAACAGGCTATCTGCACGTTGGCGGCGCGCGTACTGCTCTTTACTCCTGGCTTTTTGCACGTAACCACGGCGGTGAGTTCGTGCTGCGTATTGAAGACACCGATCTTGAGCGTTCCACGCCGGAAGCTATCGAAGCCATTATGGATGGCATGAACTGGCTGAGTCTGGAGTGGGATGAAGGCCCGTACTTCCAGACCAAACGTTTCGATCGCTATAACGCGGTGATCGATCAGATGCTGGAAGAGGGTACTGCCTATAAATGCTACTGCTCTAAAGAGCGCCTCGATGCGCTGCGTGAAGAGCAGATGGCAAAAGGCGAGAAGCCGCGTTATGACGGCCGTTGCCGCCACAGCCATGAACATCACGCTGATGATGAACCGTGCGTTGTACGTTTTGCTAACCCACAGGAAGGTTCCGTTGTTTTTGACGATCAGATCCGTGGTCCGATCGAGTTCAGCAACCAGGAGCTGGATGATCTGATTATCCGCCGTACCGATGGTTCTCCGACCTATAACTTCTGTGTGGTGGTTGACGACTGGGATATGGAAATCACTCACGTCATCCGTGGTGAAGACCATATCAACAACACGCCGCGCCAGATCAACATCCTGAAAGCACTGAAAGCGCCCGTACCGGTTTACGCGCACGTTTCTATGATCAACGGTGATGATGGTAAAAAATTGTCCAAACGTCACGGTGCAGTCAGCGTAATGCAGTACCGCGACGACGGCTATCTGCCAGAAGCACTGTTGAACTATCTGGTGCGTTTGGGCTGGTCCCACGGCGATCAGGAAATCTTCACCCGTGAAGAGATGATCAAGTACTTCACCCTGAATGCCGTCAGCAAATCTGCCAGTGCGTTCAACACTGACAAACTGCTGTGGTTGAACCATCACTATATTAACGCGCTGCCGCCGGAGTATGTAGCTACTCACTTACAGTGGCACATCGAGCAGGAAAATATTGATACCCGTAACGGCCCGCAGCTTGCTGAGCTGGTGAAACTGCTGGGCGAACGCTGCAAAACGCTCAAAGAGATGGCGCAAAGCTGCCGTTATTTCTACGAAGATTTTGCTGAGTTCGATGCTGACGCCGCGAAAAAACATCTGCGTCCGGTAGCGCGCCAGCCGCTGGAAGTAGTGCGCGATAAACTGTCTGCTATCACTGACTGGACGGCGGAAAATGTTCACCACGCAATTCAGGCAACGGCGGATGAACTGGAAGTGGGCATGGGTAAAGTTGGGATGCCGCTGCGAGTAGCCGTAACCGGTGCAGGGCAGTCCCCGGCACTGGACGTTACCGTTCACGCGATCGGTAAGACACGTAGCATTGAGCGTATCAACAAAGCGCTGGCCTTTATTGCTGAACGCGAAAATCAGCAGTAATTAGCGTATAAAAAGATAAACGGCAGGAGATAATATCCTGCCGTTTTTTTATTTATGCTGATTCGTCAATATCGAGACGGGCGAGGAAATTGCGAATTCCTTCACGTGACAAAAATTGCGCGACTTTTTCCTGCTCAATGTCAGTCATATTATCTATCGCGTTGATAATTTGTCGATACGCCGGGGCGCGTGCTCCAGGAGCGTATTCGGCAATTCTCTCTTCAGCTTCCATCAACATTGGTGTGTTATGGAACGCAGGCGTGTTCTGAATAAACTCGCAAACCTGCGAATCGACCAGAATAAGTCTGGCACGACCTCCTTTCACGCCGGGAAATTTTTCCGTTCTCCAGCCTTTTTCTCTGACCCAACGGTTAACAGTTTGTTTAGCCACACCCAGGCATTCCGCCAGCTCTTCGGTGGTCATTTTATTACGTAATCTTTTCATATTATTTGCTGTCGCGAATCCCTAAGCGTTGTAATAATCCGATAATCCCTTCCCGCAGAAGCAAGGATGTAAACTGTTTTTGTTCAAGAGGCGTCATCTCTTTCGCCAGCGTCACCAGCAGCACTTCAAGAGGCGTATCGGCAGACAGTTCAGGTGCCTCTCTTTGATCGTCCGGACGTTCTGCATTACGAATATATTCACGAACTTGTTTATTGACGTGAATCAGCCGGGCCTTGCCACCCTGGACACCTGGTTTTGGTGATGTCGTCCAGCCTTGCTTGCGTACCCATTTATTAATGGTCTGGCGGCTATAACCGGTCAGCCTGGCAAGTTCATCTGGCGTCATCCTCTCCTTGAACATAACAATTCCCTGAATGATTGCGGGTCTATTAGTGGTTCATTTTATAACACCACTTTACAAGAAACCGT
This sequence comes from Escherichia sp. E2586, assembly GCF_005781105.1. Lineage (NCBI taxonomy): Bacteria > Pseudomonadati > Pseudomonadota > Gammaproteobacteria > Enterobacterales > Enterobacteriaceae > Escherichia > Escherichia sp. E2586. The sequence goes on along the minus strand of NZ_VATN01000006.1, from coordinate 398,778 downwards.
GACAGGAATAACTACTGAATGCGAGCGACTATCCAAAATAGTTCATTTGCCTGATTTTTCAGCGATTGAAACTACGCCTTGCAATTTGCCGTTGACACATTCGGGCGGAATTCATATGATGCCGCCCGTCAACTCGACAAGCTTTACGTGATGGGGCTATAGCTCAGCTGGGAGAGCGCCTGCTTTGCACGCAGGAGGTCTGCGGTTCGATCCCGCATAGCTCCACCAAATTTTGCACCCAGCAAATTTGGTACGTAAACGACTCGTGGGGCTATAGCTCAGCTGGGAGAGCGCTTGCATGGCATGCAAGAGGTCAGCGGTTCGATCCCGCTTAGCTCCACCAAATTTCAAACCCTCGCTGCGAAGCGGGGGTTTTTTGTCTCTGCTTTTTGCCGCTTTTGTAATACAGTCTACCTTCCAGGTTAGTGTTGCCTGTTGGAAACATCATTGGATGAAATATCGGCAACAGGTCGGTCCCTGTTTGCTTCGCGATGCGAATAAACATATTATTTGTGTGCCTTAAAACCCCGATCAGTGAGAGTAGTGTACTCATGTTTGTGGAGCATAACCTGATAAAAAATATCAAGATATTTGCACTAGCGTTTACGCTCACCGTGGTACTTATTCAGCTATCCCGTTTTATCTCGCCACTTGCTGTTATCCATTCCAGCTATATTTTCCTGGCGTGGATGCCACTGTGCGTAATGCTGTCAATCTTGTTTATCTTTGGCTGGCGCGGTGTCGTTCCTGTTTTATGCGGGATGTTTTGCACCAATCTGTGGAACTTTCATCTCTCTTTTTTACAGACCGCGGTCATGCTCGGCAGCCAGACGTTTGTCGTGTTGTGTGCCTGCGCAATATTACGCTGGCAGCTGGGGACGCGTTGGCGTTATGGATTGACCAGCCGATATGTCTGGCAACGTCTGTTCTGGCTTGGTTTGGTGACACCGATCGGCATCAAATGCAGCATGTATCTTGTGGGGAGCTTCTTTGATTTCCCGCTAAAGATATCTACCTTTTTCGGCGATGCGGATGCCATTTTCACGGTCGTTGATTTGCTAAGCCTTTTCACCGCAGTGCTGATTTACAACATGCTTTTTTACTATCTCACCCGCATGATTGTAAGTCCCCACTTTGCACAGATATTGTGGCGTAGGGATATCGCTCCGTCGTTGAGCAAAGAGAAACGCGCATTTACCTTAAGCTGGCTGGCAGCTCTTAGCGTGCTGCTACTTCTGATGTGCACACCGTATGAAAATGACTTTATTGCCGGTTATCTGGTACCTGTTTTCTTTATCATCTTTACCCTCGGTGTCGGTAAGCTTCGCTATCCGTTTTTAAATCTCACTTGGGCTGTTTCAACGCTTTGCCTTCTGAATTACAACCAGAACTTTTTGCAAGGGGTACTAACCGAATATTCGCTGGCATTTATTCTCGCAGTGCTGATTTCCTTTAGCGTTTGCCTGCTCTATATGGTACGCATTTATTATCGTAGCGAATGGCTTAACCGTCGCTGGCATTTGCAGGCACTGACCGATCCGTTAACGCTATTACCCAACTTTCGCGCACTGGAGCAATCGCAGGAGCAAGAGGCTGGTAAGAGTTTTTGCTGTCTGCGCATTGATAATCTTGAGTTTATGAGTCGCCATTACGGGTTAATGATGCGCGTTCATTGTATTCGCTCAATTTACCGTACATTGCTGCCGTTGATGCAGGAAAACGAAAAGTTGTATCAATTGCCGGGGAGCGAATTGCTGTTGGTACTGACCGGGCCGGAAACGGAAGGGCGGTTACAGCATATGGTTAACATTCTCAACAGTCGGCAAATCCACTGGAACAATACCGGGCTGGATATGGGCTATGGTGCTGCCTGGGGACGTTTTGACGGTAATCAGGATACTCTGCAGCCAATGCTGGGGCAGTTAAGCTGGCTGGCGGAGCAATCCTGCGCACATCATCATGTGCTGGCGCTGGACAGCAGAGAGGAGATGGTTTCCGGGCAGACCACTAAACAGGTGCTATTGCTGAATACCATTCGCACGGCGTTAGATCAGGGTGATTTGCTTCTCTACGCCCAGCCAATTCGCAACAAAGAGGGTGAAGGTTATGATGAGATCCTCGCGCGACTGAAGTATGACGGCGGCATTATGACCCCGGATAAGTTTCTGCCCCTTATTGCTCAGTTTAACCTTAGCGCGCGATTCGATTTACAGGTGCTGGAATCCCTGCTGAAGTGGCTGGCAACCCACCCTTGTGACAAGAAAGGCCCGCGCTTTTCAGTCAATTTAATGCCGCTCACTCTGCTGCAAAAGAATATCGCCGGGCGAATTATTCGTCTGTTTAAACGTTACCGTGTCTCCCCGGAGGCTGTGATTATTGAGATCACCGAGGAGCAGGCGTTTTCTAACGCAGAAAGCAGTATGTACAATATCGAACAACTGCATAAGTTTGGCTTCCGTATTGCGATTGATGACTTTGGCACAGGCTATGCCAACTACGAACGGTTAAAACGTTTGCAGGCTGATATCATCAAGATTGATGGCGTCTTCGTTAAGGATATCGTCACTAATACACTGGATGCGATGATAGTGAGATCAATTACCGATCTGGCGAAAGCGAAGTCATTGAGTGTGGTCGCGGAGTTTGTCGAGACGCAACAGCAGCAGGCGCTATTGCATAAGCTCGGGGTGCAATATCTGCAAGGGTATTTAATTGGTCGCCCGCAACCATTAGTTGATTAACAGGCGTAAAAATGCCGGGGAATTATCCCCGGCATTTGAGGTTGATGACAAACGGACAATTGCCTGATGCGCTGCGCTTATCAGGCCTACATGGAAACACAATTTATTGAATTTGCGTTGTTTTGTAGGCTGGGTAGGGCGTTCACGCCACATCCGGCATAAACAGAGCACACTTTGTCAACAAACTGAAGCCGGGGAATTATCCCCGGCTTTTTTAATGGATTCGCTTACAGTACCAGTGCTGCGATTGACGCAGACAGCACACTCACCAGCGTAGAGCCGTAAACCAGTTTCAGACCGAAGCGAGAAACCACGTTACCTTGCTCTTCGTTCAGGCCTTTAACGGCACCTGCGATAATCCCGATAGAAGAGAAGTTAGCGAAGGATACCAGGAACACAGAGAGGATACCTTCAGCACGCGGAGAGAGCGTGGACGCAATTTTCTGCAGATCCATCATCGCAACGAACTCGTTGGAAACCAGTTTGGTCGCCATGATGCTGCCTACTTGCAGTGCTTCACTGGAAGGAACACCCATCACCCATGCAATCGGATAGAAGATGTAGCCCAGAATGCCCTGGAAGGAGATGCTGTAGCCAAACCAGCCAGTCACGGTAGCAAACAGAGCGTTCAGTGCAGCGATCAGGGCGATAAAGCCGATCAGCATTGCGGCAACGATAATGGCCACTTTGAAGCCTGCCAGAATGTATTCGCCCAGCATTTCGAAGAAGCTCTGGCCTTCGTGCAGGTCGGACATCTGAATGTTTTCTTCGCTGGCATCAACACGGTAAGGGTTGATCAGCGACAGCACGATAAAGGTGCTGAACATGTTCAGTACCAGCGCAGCAACTACGTATTTCGGTTCCAGCATCGTCATGTATGCACCAACGATGGACATAGAAACGGTGGACATCGCCGTGGCTGCCATGGTGTACATACGATTACGGGAGATTTTGCCGAGGATATATTTATAGGCGATAAAGTTCTCGGACTGACCCAGAATCAGGGAGCTGACGGCGTTAAAGGATTCCAGTTTGCCCATGCCGTTGACTTTGGAGAGCAGGAAACCAATTGCACGGATAATCACCGGCAATACGCGAATGTGCTGGAGAATACCGATCAGCGCAGAGATAAAGACGATTGGGCATAGCACTTTCAGGAAGAAGAATGCCAGGCCTTGATCATTCATGCTACCAAAGACGAAGTTAGTCCCTTCGTTGGCAAATCCGAGCAGTTTTTCGAACATTTCGGAGAAGCCTTTTACGAAGCCCAGACCAACGTCGGAGTTCAGGAAGAACCACGCCAGTAACACTTCGATAACAAGCAGTTGAATAACATAACGGATACGAATTTTTTTGCGGTCGCTGCTTACCAGCAGTGCGAGAATCGCAACAACGGCAAGTGCCAGTACAAAATGAAGGACGCGGTCCATATTTGCTCCAAATATGAGGCAGGTTAAATTTCCGTGCACATTCTATGTAACATGGGTAAGGAAAACGAGATCTGACACACACTATAATGACGTCCTGTGACAAGCTTCAAAAATAGTGACCTGTCATACATATTTGCTATGTTGTGTATGGAAGCTGAAAGTTATGTAAATGTGCTAACATTAAACATAATTATAACATTCAAATAATCAATCTTTTCGTAGTCATAATCCTGGTCTATCAGAGAAATCACCACAATCCATTTAAATGAATTTGATAATCATTCTCGTTTGACATAGCATGAAACATAGCAAAGGCTATGTTTTAGAGGCACAAGATGACGAACTATCGCGTTGAGAGTAGCAGCGGTCGGGCAGCGCGCAAGATGAGGCTCGCATTAATGGGACCTGCGTTCATTGCGGCGATTGGTTATATCGATCCCGGTAACTTTGCGACCAATATTCAGGCGGGCGCCAGCTTCGGCTATCAACTGCTGTGGGTGGTCGTCTGGGCCAACCTGATGGCAATGCTGATTCAGATTCTCTCGGCCAAACTCGGGATTGCCACTGGTAAAAATTTGGCGGAGCAAATTCGCGATCACTACCCACGTCCGGTAGTCTGGTTCTATTGGGTCCAGGCGGAAATTATTGCGATGGCGACCGATCTGGCGGAATTTATTGGTGCGGCGATCGGTTTCAAACTCATTCTTGGTGTTTCTTTATTGCAGGGGGCGGTGCTGACAGGTATCGCCACTTTCCTGATTTTAATGCTGCAACGTCGCGGGCAAAAACCGCTGGAGAAAGTGATTGGTGGGCTTCTGTTGTTTGTCGCGGCGGCCTACATTGTTGAGCTGATTTTCTCCCAACCGAATCTGGTGCAGTTGAGCAAAGGTATGGCGATACCGAGTTTACCGACCTCGGAAGCGGTCTTCCTGGCGGCTGGCGTGTTAGGGGCGACGATTATGCCGCATGTGATTTATCTTCACTCTTCGCTTACCCAGCATCTACACGGTGGTTCACGCCAACAACGTTACTCTGCGACTAAATGGGATGTGGCGATTGCCATGACCATCGCTGGCTTTGTCAATCTGGCAATGATGGCAACGGCTGCCGCAGCGTTTCATTTTTCTGGTCATACTGGTGTTGCCGATCTTGATGAGGCTTACCTTACGCTGCAACCGATGTTAAGCAATGCTGCGGCAACGGTTTTTGGTTTAAGTCTGGTGGCGGCGGGGCTTTCGTCAACGGTAGTGGGTACGTTGGCAGGGCAGGTGGTGATGCAGGGGTTCATTCGCTTTCATATTCCGCTGTGGGTACGCCGTACGGTAACCATGCTGCCGTCATTTATTGTCATTCTGATGGGATTGGATCCGACACGGATTTTGGTTATGAGTCAGGTGCTGCTCAGTTTTGGTATTGCTCTGGCGCTGGTGCCGCTGCTGATTTTCACCAGTGACAGCAAGTTGATGGGCGATCTGGTGAATAGCAAATGGGTTAAACAAATCGGCTGGATGATTGTGGTGCTGGTGGTAACGCTGAATATCTGGTTGTTGGTGGGAACGGCATTGGGGCTGTAGTTGAATGAGCGTCGCATCAGGCACCACTGGCGGATGCGGCGTAAACGCCTTATCCGCCCTACGCGTTAAATGAAGTGGGTTTGTAGGCCTGATAAGACGCGCAAGCGTCGCATCAGGCATTGTGCTTCATTAGCGAATGTGTTTAATGACGATGCCCATGTCCACGGCCTTTTCCGCGATGATCATCACGGTCGCTCCAGCCTTCGCGATAGCCACGCTCATACGCTTTACGCTTATCCCAACCACGGTGATAGCCATTATCATGACGCCACCAGCGGTTTTTACGCCATTCATAATTACGGTGCCAGTAGTCACGATCGCGCCAGTGGCCACCGTCCCAGTAGTTACCATAATTATCGCGATCGCCAATTTGTAATTTAATTGATGGCAGCAAGGTAATTTCACCTGCGTTTGCTGCAAGCGGGATAAATGCCATCAGGGCGGCCGCCAGAAACAGTGACCTGAACATTGTTATTCTCCTTCACGATCGAAGCCGTCAGCGGCCTGTTAACGCAATATTACGGGGAGGTAAAGCCCCGTTTCATCGCCATAACTCTTAAATCATAAGGGAGAGCATTTTTTGCTAAAGGTTATCGTGGGGTGGCTGTTGTTTTGGACGATTCACCATCATCATCGGTTTACCTGCCAGTAATAACCATGCCGGAAGCATGACGATACACAATAGCGGTAACAATGTGGAATCAGGTACAACGACCGCCGCCATAAACAAACTTAGCCAGCCATCGCGCGTTACCACCAGTACGAGGCCGAGAATCGCGCAGGAGACGGTAATGGCCGCTGGAACGGCGGGAACGTGCGCATGCAGCATCAACCCTAACGCTACGCCGACAAATACCGCCGGGAAGATTCGCCCGCCGCGAAACCCGCTGGCGGCGGCAATGACCAGGGCGGCGAGTTTGATTACCGCCAGCAAAAAGTAATCGCTGGTGCTGAAAGCCTGATTTGTCACCATTTGCTGCATCTCGTCCAGCCCTTTAAATAGCGAAACAGGCCCACCAATAACACCCAGAATACCGAGAATAAACCCGCCAACCCCCAGCATGAGGACCGGATTTTTAATCTGATGCATCATCGCGTGCACCCGTGGGAAACACCACACTGCAACCATACCTGCCGCAATGGCGATCGCCGTCACAATTGCACCACTGATGATGTCTGCTAACTGCATCTGTCCGTAACGAGCAATGGGCAGCGAAAAATGAGGATGGAAAAACAATCCGGTGGTTAGCGCACCAGCCGCCGCTGCCATTAACGGCGCAAAGAGACGATCCCAAAGTGGAACGTCGTGGCTGCTATTTAAGGTTTGCGAAAATATCAACGCCGCCGCAACAGGTGTGCCAAACAGTGCGCCGATGGTGCCCGCAGAGGCTAAAATAGTCCACTCCATCCGGTTCACTCGTGGTAACAGACGCGCGCCAATCGCCACCGCGAGGGCGATATTGACGGTCATAATGGGATGTTCCGGCCCAAGACTGACGCCGCCAGCAAGACCGAGAATTAATGCTACGATCAGTCCTGGTAGCGCAGAGGGAGGGACTGGCGCGCCTATCAGCGCTTCACTGGCAGGATCCGGCCCGGCATGACCCCGGCTGAAACGGATGACTAGCCCAACAGCAGCCCCTGTCAGCGTTAAAATTCCGATGATCCAGAGCGGTGAATCCTGGGCTATCCCCAGACTTCCCGGCAGTCGTTGCCAGAGCAGATTCTGTAATACCGAGGCGATTTTCATTACCACCATCAGAATAAGACTGGACGCAATCCCAATTGCCAGAGCGGGGAGCGATAATAACAACATGGTTCTGGCTCGCGGATGGAGCATGTTCTATTCCTTTATGCGGGTTCAGATATTTAGTTTGCCCAGCTTGCACAAAGACATCGCTGCAATTGATGCTGAAACGATAAAGTAAATGTGTGACCCAGATCGATATTTACAGGGAGCCTGCCTTTTCGGCGTTGTTGTTATGCCCCCACGTATTTACAGTGTGAGAAAGAAGTATTTTGACTTTAGCGGAGCAGTTGAAGAATGACAAAGTATGCATTAGTCGGTGATGTGGGCGGTACTAACGCACGTCTTGCTCTGTGTGATATTGCCAGTGGTGAAATCTCGCAGGCTAAAACCTATTCAGGGCTTGATTATCCCAGCCTGGAAGCGGTCATTCGCGTTTATCTTGAAGAGAATAAAGTCGAGGTGAAAGATGGCTGCATCGCCATTGCTTGCCCAATTACTGGTGACTGGGTGGCAATGACCAACCACACCTGGGCGTTTTCGATTGCCGAAATGAAAAAGAATCTCGGTTTTAGCCACCTGGAGATTATTAACGATTTTACGGCGGTTTCGATGGCGATCCCGATGCTGAAAAAAGAGCATCTGATCCAGTTTGGCGGCGCAGAACCAGTTGAAGGTAAACCTGTCGCGGTGTACGGTGCCGGGACAGGGCTTGGGGTCGCACATCTGGTCCATGTCGATAAACGCTGGGTAAGCCTGCCTGGTGAAGGCGGTCACGTTGATTTTGCGCCAAACAGTGAAGAAGAAGCCATTATCCTTGAAATACTGCGCGCGGAAATTGGCCATGTCTCGGCTGAACGCGTGCTCTCTGGCCCTGGACTGGTGAATTTGTATCGCGCGATTGTGAAAGCGGACAACCGCCTGCCGGAAAATCTCAAGCCAAAAGATATTACCGAACGCGCGTTGGCTGACAGCTGCACCGATTGCCGCCGCGCGTTGTCACTGTTTTGCGTCATTATGGGGCGTTTTGGCGGCAATCTGGCGCTCAATCTCGGAACATTTGGCGGCGTCTATATTGCGGGCGGTATCGTTCCGCGTTTCCTTGAGTTCTTCAAAGCCTCCGGTTTCCGTGCCGCTTTTGAAGACAAAGGGCGCTTTAAAGATTATGTTCATGATATTCCGGTCTATTTAATTGTGCACGATAACCCTGGGCTTCTCGGTTCCGGTGCACATTTACGCCAGACCTTAGGCCACATTCTGTAAATCCTTCCTGTCATATCGGGAGGTGACTCTCCCGATAATCTTTTAAATCAATCAGTTAATTCAATTTTTCTTTGTGTCTCTTCACAAGGCCGACCTGCGTCACACTTCCGCACTACGGGATTAATTCTCCAGTAAATGCATTATTTGTCTGGTAACGGCAATTTGTTTTGCACGTTCATAATTTCATTCGTCAACTATAAACAAACGAGGAAATAACGATGAGTAAGAAACTGATTGCCTTATGTGCCTGCCCAATGGGCCTGGCTCACACCTTTATGGCCGCCCAGGCGCTGGAAGAAGCGGCAGTGGAAGCCGGCTATGAAGTGAAAATTGAAACCCAGGGCGCGGACGGCATCCAGAACCGCCTGACGGCGCAGGATATCGCCGAAGCGACCATCATCATTCATTCCGTGGCAGTAACACCAGAAGATAACGAGCGTTTCGAATCACGCGACGTTTATGAAATCACTTTGCAGGACGCAATTAAAAACGCTGCGGGCATCATCAAAGAAATCGAAGAGATGATTGCCGCTGAACAACAGTAATATTCGACAGGGATAATTGTTATGGCCATTAAAAAACGCAGTGCAACCGTTGTGCCTGGCGCATCCGGTGCGGCAGCGGCAGTTAAGAATCCGCAGGCCTCTAAAACCAGCTTCTGGGGTGAACTCCCGCAGCATGTGATGTCAGGGATTTCACGCATGGTGCCGACCTTAATTATGGGCGGTGTGATCCTCGCTTTCAGCCAGCTGATTGCTTATAGCTGGCTTAAAACTCCCGCAGATATCGGCATTATGGATGCTCTTAATAGCGGGAAATTTTCCGGTTTCGACCTCTCCTTACTGAAATTTGCCTGGCTGTCGCAGTCCTTTGGCGGCGTGCTGTTTGGCTTTGCCATTCCGATGTTTGCCGCTTTTGTGGCGAATTCTATTGGCGGCAAACTGGCGTTCCCGGCTGGGTTTATCGGCGGGTTGATGTCTACCCAGCCCACGCAACTGCTGAACTTTGATCCCAGCACTATGCAGTGGGCGACCTCTTCACCAGTCCCGTCTACCTTCATTGGTGCGCTGATTATTTCTATCGTCGCGGGTTACCTCGTGAAATGGATGAACCAGAAAATCCAGTTACCGGATTTCCTGTTAGCGTTCAAAACCACATTTTTGCTACCGATTCTTTCCGCCATTTTTGTCATGCTGGCGATGTACTACGTGATCACGCCGTTTGGTGGCTGGATCAACGGCGGGATCCGTACCGTGCTGACCGCTGCTGGTGAGAAGGGCGCGCTGATGTATGCGATGGGGATCGCCGCGGCGACAGCAATCGACCTTGGTGGCCCGATCAACAAAGCCGCAGGTTTCGTCGCCTTCAGCTTTACCACTGACCATGTATTACCAGTCACCGCACGTTCTATCGCTATTGTTATTCCGCCGATTGGTCTGGGTCTGGCGACCATTATCGATCGTCGCTTAACTGGCAAACGCCTGTTTAACGCCCAGCTTTATCCGCAGGGTAAAACCGCGATGTTCCTGGCGTTTATGGGGATCAGTGAAGGTGCGATTCCGTTTGCGCTGGAAAGCCCCATCACCGCTATTCCGTCCTATATGGTTGGCGCGATTGTCGGTTCCACCGCTGCTGTCTGGCTGGGTGCAGTGCAATGGTTCCCGGAATCCGCTATCTGGGCGTGGCCGCTGGTCACTAATCTGGGCGTCTATATGGCGGGGATCGCGCTGGGAGCAATCATTACTGCGCTGATGGTGGTGTTCCTGCGTCTGATGATGTTCCGCAAAGGCAAATTGTTAATCGATAGCCTGTAAGAAGGAAAAATCCAGATGACATTACTCGCTTCGCTGCGCGACTGGCTTAAGGCGCAACAACTGGATGCGGTGCTCCTTTCCTCACGGCAGAACAAACAGCCGCATCTGGGGATCTCCACCGGATCAGGTTATGTGGTGATTAGCCGTGAAAGTGCGCACATTCTGGTGGACTCGCGCTATTACGCGGATGTAGAAGCCCGCACGCAAGGCTACCAGCTGCATTTGCTCGACGCGATGCACACGCTTGCCACCATCGTCAGGCAAATCATTGCCGATGAGCAGTTGCAAACGCTCGGTTTTGAAGGCCAGCAGGTGAGTTGGGAAACCGCGCACCGCTGGCAGTCTGAACTCAATGCGAAACTGGTAAGCGCCACGCCGGATGTGCTGCGGCAAATCAAAACGCCAGAGGAGGTGGAGAAAATCCGCCTCGCCTGTGGGATTGCCGATCGTGGCGCAGAGCATATTCGCCGCTTTATTCAGGCGGGGATGAGCGAATGCGAGATAGCCGCTGAACTGGAGTGGTTTATGCGCCAGCAGGGCGCAGAAAAAGCCTCTTTTGACACCATTGTCGCCAGTGGCTGGCGTGGGGCGCTGCCGCACGGCAAAGCCAGCGACAAGATTGTTGCAGCGGGCGAGTTTGTCACTCTCGATTTCGGTGCGCTGTATCAGGGCTACTGCTCTGATATGACGCGCACCTTGCTGGTGAATGGCGAAGGGGTGAGCGCCGAATCTCATCCGCTGTTTAACGTCTATCAGATTGTTTTGCAGGCACAGCTTGCGGCAATCTCTGCAATTCGCCCCGGCGTGCGCTGCCAGCAGGTTGACGACGCCGTGCGCCGGGTTATTACCGAGGCAGGATTTGGCGACTATTTCGGTCATAACACCGGTCATGCTATCGGCATTGAAGTCCATGAAGATCCGCGCTTTTCACCGCGGGACACCACGACGCTACAGCCAGGCATGTTGCTGACCGTGGAGCCGGGGATTTATTTGCCAGGGCAAGGGGGCGTGCGCATCGAAGATGTTGTGCTGGTTACCCCGCAAGGCGCAGAAGTGCTCTACGCCATGCCGAAAACAGTGTTGCTCACGGGAGAGGCATAATGGATTTATCGCTATTAAAAGCGTTGAGCGAGGCAGATGCGATCGCCTCCTCGGAACAGGAAGTGCGGCAGATCCTGCTGGGAGAAGCGGATCGCCTGCAAAAAGAAGTGCGATTTGATGGTCTGGGATCGGTGCTGATCCGCCTGAATGAATCGACAGGTCCGAAGGTGATGATCTGTGCGCATATGGACGAAGTGGGATTTATGGTGCGCAGCATCTCCCGCGAAGGGGCGATTGATGTGCTGCCGGTTGGCAACGTACGCATGGCTGCCCGCCAGCTGCAGCCGGTGCGCATCACCACCCGTGAAGAGTGCAAAATTCCAGGCCTGCTTGACGGCGACCGGCAGGGGAATGACGTCAGCGCCATGCGCGTGGATATTGGCGCGCGCTCGTATGACGAAGTGATGCAGGCGGGAATTCGTCCAGGCGATCGCGTCACGTTCGATACCACTTTTCAGGTTCTCCCCCACCAGCGAGTGATGGGGAAAGCCTTTGATGACCGCCTCGGTTGCTATCTGCTGGTGACGTTACTACGTGAGCTGCACGACGCCGAACTGCCTGCGGAAGTGTGGCTGGTGGCAAGTTCCAGCGAAGAGGTGGGATTACGCGGCGGGCAAACTGCCACCCGCGCGGTGTCGCCGGATGTCGCCATTGTGCTTGATACCGCCTGCTGGGCGAAAAACTTTGATTATGGCGCGGCTAACCATCGCCAGATTGGTAACGGGCCGATGCTGGTGTTAAGCGACAAGTCGCTGATTGCGCCGCCAAAACTTACCGCCTGGGTCGAAACCGTGGCGGCAGAAATTGGCGTGCCGTTGCAGGCAGATATGTTCAGCAACGGCGGCACGGACGGCGGGGCGGTGCACTTAACCGGCACCGGCGTGCCCACAGTGGTGATGGGGCCAGCAACCCGCCATGGACATTGCGCCGCATCGATTGCCGATTGCCGCGACATTTTGCAGATGCAGCAACTTTTATCTGCCCTTATTCAACGTCTTACCCGTGAGACGGTTGTTCAATTGACGGATTTCAGATGATCTCCTGATTAACCCGGAGCGGTTATGTTAACGATTCAATTTCTCTGTCCTTTGCCAAACGGTCTGCATGCTCGTCCGGCGTGGGAACTTAAAGAGCAGTGCAGCCACTGGCAAAGCGAAATCACCTTCATCAACCATCGCCAGAACGCGAAGGCGGATGCCAAAAGTTCGCTGGCGCTGATTGGCACCGGCACATTATTTAATGACAGTTGCAGCCTGAACATTGGCGGCAGCGATGAAGAGCAGGCGCGGCGCGTGCTGGAAGAGTACATCCAGGTGCGCTTTATCGACAGCGTCCAGCCGACGCAGGCAGAACTGACGGCGCACCCGCTGCCGCGTTCATTAAGCCGCCTGAACCCTGATTTACTGTACGGCAATGTGCTGGCAAGCGGCGTCGGCGTGGGTACGCTGACCCTGTTACAGAGCAACAGCCTCGACAGTTATCGGGCAATCCCCGCCAGTGCGCAAGACTCCACCTGGCTGGAACACAGCCTGGCAACGCTTGCCGAGCAACTGAACCAGCAGTTGCGCGAGCGTGACGGCGAAAGCAAAACTATCCTCAGCGCCCATTTGTCGCTGATTCAGGATGATGAATTTGCAGGGAATATCCGTCGCCTGATGGCAGAACAGCATCAGGGGCTGGGAGCGGCGATCATCAGCAATATGGAGCAGGTTTGCGCCAAACTTTCTGCCTCTGCCAGCGATTATCTGCGCGAGCGGGTCAGTGACATTCGTGATATCAGCGAACAGTTGCTGCATATTACCTGGCCGGAACTGAAGCCGCGTAATAATCTGGTGCTCGAAAAACCGACCATTCTGGTGGCCGAGGATTTAACCCCTAGCCAGTTTTTGAGCCTCGATTTAAAAAATCTTGCAGGCATGATTCTGGAGAAAACCGGACGCACCTCGCATACTCTGATTCTGGCCCGCGCCTCGGCGATCCCGGTTTTGAGCGGCCTGCCGCTGGATGCGATTGCCCGTTATGCCGGACAACCGGCGGTGCTTGACGCCCAATGTGGCGTGCTGGCGGTAAATCCTGATGACGCGGTGAGCGGTTATTATCAGGTTGCGCAGACGCTGGCGGATAAACGTCAGCAGCAACAGGCGCAGGCCGCCGCGCAGCTGGCCTATTCCCGTGATAACAAGCGTATTGATATTGCGGCGAATATTGGCACTGCTCTGGAAGCACCAGGCGCGTTTGCTAACGGCGCGGAAGGCGTCGGGCTGTTTCGTACCGAAATGCTCTATATGGATCGTGACAGCGCGCCGGACGAACAGGAGCAATTTGAAGCTTACCAGCAGGTATTACTGGCGGCGGGCGACAAACCGATTATCTTCCGCACGATGGACATCGGCGGTGATAAAAGCATTCCTTACCTCAACATTCCCCAGGAAGAGAACCCGTTCCTCGGCTATCGCGCGGTACGTATTTATCCGGAATTTGCTGGCCTGTTCCGCACTCAACTGCGGGCGATTTTGCGCGCTGCCAGTTTCGGCAACGCCCAGTTGATGATCCCGATGGTCCACAGCCTTGATCAGATCTTATGGGTGAAAGGTGAGATCCAGAAAGCGATCGTTGATCTTAAGCGCGATGGCCTGCGTCATGCAGAAACGATCCCGTTGGGGATCATGGTTGAGGTGCCGTCGGTATGTTACATCATCGATCACTTCTGCGATGAGGTCGATTTCTTCAGCATCGGCTCTAACGATATGACCCAGTATTTGTATGCGGTCGATCGTAATAACCCGCGGGTATCGCCGCTATATAATCCGATCTCGCCATCGTTTCTGCGCATGTTGCAGCAGATAGTTACCACTGCGCATCAGCGGGGCAAATGGGTAGGTATTTGCGGTGAACTGGGTGGTGAAAGCCGTTATCTGCCGCTTCTGCTTGGGCTGGGCCTGGATGAGCTAAGCATGAGTAGCCCACGCATTCCGGCGGTGAAAAGCCAGCTTCGTCAACTGGATAGCGAGGCGTGTCGGGAACTGGCGCGTCAGGCATGTGAATGCCGCAGCGCGCAGGAAATTGAAGCGTTACTCACCACGTTTACGCCGGAAGAAGACGTTCGCCCACTGCTGGCGCTGGAGAATATCTTCGTTGATCAGGACTTTAGCAATAAAGAGCAGGCGATTCAGTTCCTGTGCGGTAACCTCGGCGTTAACGGGCGTACTGAGCATCCGTTCGAGCTGGAAGAAGATGTCTGGCAGCGGGAAGAGATTGTTACTACTGGCGTTGGTTTTGGCGTGGCGATCCCGCACACCAAATCGCAGTGGATCCGCCATTCCAGTATCAGCATTGCCCGACTGGTGAAACCGGTTGACTGGCAGTCAGAAATGGGCGAAGTCGAACTGGTGATCATGCTGACGCTGGGCGCTAACGAAGGGATGAATCATGTGAAAGTCTTCTCGCAGCTGGCGCGTAAACTGGTGAATAAAAACTTCCGCCAGTCGCTTTTCGCCGCAAGTGATGCGCAAAGCATCCTGACGCTGCTGGAAACGGAAATAACCTTCTAAACTTAGCCCTGAAAACGGGCGCTGTACTCTCCCGGCGTCAGGCCAAACTGACGCCGGAAGACGCGACAAAAATAGTCGCTATCCGGAAAGCCGCAACGCTGCGCCACTTCATGAATCGACAGATGATATTTCTGCAAAATCATCCTCGCTTTTGCCATTCGTACCCAGCGAACATACTCGATAAAACGCATCGTCCCATGCTGCGCAAACAGTTTTGACAGATGATTGGGCGTGATATTAAAAAATTGCGCCACGCTCTCGCGAGTGAGCGGCTGAGTGTAGTTATCCTGAACCCAGTTACAAATGCTGTGGTAGAGAAAATCGCTGCGCGGTTGCGAATTACCCGGTGGCATGTTGACCACGTTGCGGCAAAGATGCAGCAAACTTAACACCAACGGTTGAATGATACTCTGCTCCAGCGGCGAACGGCTGAGATGGGTGAGGGCGGTAAGCATCGCTTCACCTTCACCGCGTTGCTGGCTGGGAAGCTGGATCTGGCGAGCAGGATCCAGTAACGACGTGGTGCGGCTATCGTAAAACGATAACCCCAGCCAGGTCGGCGCAAACACCAGGCTTAACAGCATTACCGGTTTGTGGTTGACCGGTAAATTAGCCGCGCGCGCCGGAATAAACAGCATTTCTCCTTCCAGCATACGCTGCTGCTTTGCTTCCAGCAGATTGCCATATTCGCCGCGTAGCACAATATCCAGTCGGGGAAAATCAATACACAAACTGCCTACCGGCAGCGAGGCGGGCTGGCAGGCAAACCAGACGCGCCCAAGCAGTTGCGGGTTAAGCACCAGGCCGCTGAACAGATCGGCGAAAAATTGTTGATCGGCGGGCAAGCCTGCTGCTTTCATGAAAGTTCCCGATTACAGATGCATTAACTGGCGGAATTCTTTAACTTTGCTGCGGCTGACTGGCACTTCAAAATCCAGATCTTTCAGCCGCAGAATATAGGTATTATTAAACCACGGTTCTATCTCGCGGATTTTGTTCAGGTTGACGCAAAACGAGCGATGGCAGCGGAAAAAGTGCGACGACGGCAGTTTGCTGCAAAACTCGGTGATGTTCATTGGCATCACATAAGATTCACGCCGCGTATAGACAAAGGTCATTTTCTCGTGCGCTTCGGCGTAGTAGATATCATTGACCGGCGTCACGATGAGGCGTTCATCCTTCACCAGATTAATGGTGTCATTCTCACGCGTTAACGGCACGGCAGGCGTGCTGCTGGTTTGCTGTTGCTGCCAGGCGGCTTCCAGCTTTTGCAGCATCCCGGTAATCCGTGACTCCTGATACGGTTTGAGAATGTAGTCAAACGCCTCCAGTTCAAACGCTTCCACCGCATGTTCTTTCCACGCGGTGATAAACACAATAAACGGCTTATGGGCGAACTGGCTGATGTTTTGTGCCAGCAGCACGCCATCCAGCGACGGAATATTGATATCCAGAAAAATGGCGTCGACGCGGTTATGCTGCAAAAACTTCAACACGTCCAGACCGTCGTCAAAGGTGCCGACAATCTCCATCTGGCTGTGCTCTTTAATAAGCCAGCTAAGTTCCTGTTGTGCCAGGAATTCGTCTTCAACAATGATGACTTTCACAATATCACTCCGGCTCAAAGCAATAACGTAGCCTGTGAGGCGACAGGGGTGCGTTGGTTAGGAATGTAAAACGCAATTTCCGTTCCTGGTTCCAGGCGGCGGATATGCAGCCCCTCGCCATATAACAACTTCACGCGATGATGCACATTCAGCAGGCCGATTTTATTGCCCGGCATTTCATTCGCTTCGACCCGCTCAATCACCTTTGGATCGATGCCATGCCCGGTATCTCTTACCGCAATACGGACCCGATTACCGCACTCCGCAACGCTGATGGTGACAACACCTTTTCCCTTGCAAGGCTGAATACCGTGGACAATGGCGTTCTCCACCAACGGCTGGATAAGCAGGCTGGGAATGCAGCAATTCACCTCTTCATCAATATCATAGATAACCGTCAGCTTGTCGCCAAAGCGGGCCTGCTCAATGGCGATATAGTCTTTAATTTGGTACAGCTCTTTTTTGATATCAATTTGCTCATCGTCTTTTAATTCAATGTTATAGCGCAGATAGCGCGACAAATTAAAGATTAGCTGGCGAGCAGTGTCTGGATTCAGACGAATCGACGATGAAATAGCGTTCAGAGCGTTAAACAGAAAATGGGGATTAATTTTGCTTTGCAGGGCGCGAAGCTCTGCCTTATTTGCCATTTCCCGTAGCTGCTCGGCGCGAGAAACTTCCAGTTGGGTAGAGATGATTTGCGACAGACCGACCGCCATCTCCTGTAATGATGACGTAATCTGGTGCGCGTGGCAGTAGTAAATTTTCAGCGTTCCGGTCACAACGCCTTTCTCCCACAATGGGATCACCAGCATGGAATGAATCTCTGGTGTACGGTGGGCTTCATCATTGTTTTTAATAATGATTTTCCCATAATTCATCGCCTGGCGGGTAGTCGGGCTAATGAAGTCATCGCCATTCTGATAGTTGTGTTCGCCCACGCCGACATACGCCAGCACATGATCGGTATTGGTGATTGCCACCGCGTCAGCGTGAATGTCATCGCGGATAATTTCGCAAACTTTACGTAATGATTCGCTATTCACATGGCGAAACAGCGGCAGGGTTTTATTGGCGATATCCAGCGCCAGCTTGGCCTGGCGCGCGGCGCTGGCCTCTTTTTCGCCCTCAACACTTTGTACCAGCAACACAATAAAGCCGATACAGACACTGCCGAGGATCATCGGGATACCGATTTTGGAGACGATATCCAGCCCCAGCTCAGTGGTCGGCGCCCAGACAATCACCAGAATCATGGTCAACGTTTCACAGAGCATGCCGCCGAGAATACCGACGCGCCAACGCTGCGCTTTGGGGATTTTCAGGTTGATCCAACCAGAGATGCATCCCGCCAGAATACTGGTGATAAAGCAGGGGATAGCCGTCACGCCGCCGATATCAATTAAATAACGATGAATACCCGCGATTACCCCGGTAATGATGCCCACCCATGGGCCAAACAGAATCCCGCCCGACATCACCGCAATAATACGCACGTTAACCAGCGAACCTTCCACCGGTACGCCAGACCAGGTGCTGAACAAGGCGAACAGCGAGAAAATGGCGGTAACAGCGAGCAGCTCTTTCGCTGAGTGCGCCGACTTGTGCAACAGTTCGCGAAACAGGCGGATACGGATGAGGAAAAACAGGCAGATAAGCATTAGCGCTGCCCGATCGAAGACCGCCAGCAGCATGTTGAATATTTCGTGCACGGGTGACTCTGAATAAGGTTTAAACCTCTATGATAGGTAACCTGAAGGCTGATGACCAGTGCGCGACTTTTGAGGAAAAACCACAAATTTAAAAGGGGATTGAAAGCTAAATGGTGTACTGGCAATGCATCTCTTGTCAGCATCAAGCCAATTGGTAAATTTATTGAATTTATATTGTTAATGTAATGTGTGGTAATTTCTTGTTGGCGAATCTGACTTTCCTGTTTTTAAGGTTTTGTTCCTCTTTTTTCGCATTAATAAAAATTTTCCAAAACGCTGGACAGACAGAAATTAATCAGGCTATTTTCAAAACAGCCACCATCGTGGCAGCGTCGCTCGGACGGTCCGGGCGCTAACGTTAATCTGAGGAAATTATGGCTGACACTCGCCCTGAACGTCGCTTTACGCGCATTGATCGTCTCCCGCCCTACGTTTTTAATATTACCGCTGAACTGAAAATGGCTGCGCGTCGGCGCGGCGAAGATATTATCGATTTCAGTATGGGCAACCCGGACGGTGCGACCCCGCCGCATATTGTCGAAAAATTATGTACAGTGGCGCAGCGCCCGGACACGCACGGTTACTCTACTTCACGCGGCATTCCGCGGTTACGTCGCGCGATTTCACGCTGGTATCAGGAACGTTACGACGTTGAAATCGACCCGGAATCAGAAGCCATCGTCACCATCGGTTCGAAAGAGGGGCTGGCGCACCTGATGCTGGCGACGCTGGATCACGGTGACACCGTGCTGGTGCCGAATCCAAGCTACCCCATTCATATTTATGGCGCGGTGATTGCTGGTGCTCAGGTACGTTCAGTGCCGCTGGTGGAAGGTGTCGATTTTTTCAACGAACTGGAACGCGCTATTCGTGAAAGTTATCCGAAACCGAAGATGATGATCCTTGGCTTCCCGTCAAACCCAACCGCGCAATGCGTAGAACTGGAGTTCTTCGAAAAAGTAGTGGCGCTGGCGAAACGCTACGATGTGCTGGTGGTCCATGACCTGGCCTATGCGGATATCGTCTACGATGGCTGGAAAGCGCCGTCAATCATGCAGGTGCCGGGCGCACGTGACGTAGCGGTCGAGTTCTTTACGCTGTCGAAAAGCTACAATATGGCGGGCTGGCGTATTGGCTTTATGGTCGGCAATAAAACACTGGTCAGCGCGTTGGCACGTATTAAAAGCTATCACGATTACGGTACCTTTACACCGTTGCAGGTGGCGGCGATTGCGGCGCTGGAGGGCGATCAACAGTGCGTGCGCGACATTGCCGAACAGTACAAACGCCGCCGCGATGTGCTGGTAAAAGGGCTGCATGAAGCGGGCTGGATGGTTGAAATGCCGAAAGCCTCGATGTATGTCTGGGCGAAAATCCCGGAACCGTATGCGGCAATGGGCTCGCTGGAATTTGCCAAGAAGCTGCTTAACGAAGCGAAGGTTTGTGTCTCACCCGGCATCGGCTTTGGCGACTACGGCGACACGCATGTACGCTTTGCGCTGATTGAAAACCGCGACCGTATTCGTCAGGCGATTCGTGGGATTAAAGCGATGTTCCGCGCTGACGGCTTACTGCCCGTCAGCAGCAAACATATTCACGAAAACGCGGAATAAACACCATCGCCAGAAATGCAAACAGGAGCCTGATGGCTCCTGTTTTTCGTTTCGCAGTTTACTTTTAGATCATCAGGGCAAAAGTACCGGCCCAAACGATGACCATAAAAGAAATGCCCATAAAGAAATATTTCACTTTACATCTCTCCGCGTAATTACTGTTACGCCTGAATGACTTCATTACACCTGTTACAGTGAGCTGACACCCGCGGGCATCACCTCAGAATTCTGAGCATATTGGCTCGAGACGGCGCTAATGTACGCCTAAAACTAAATCGAAACAAGTGGCATTTTCTTATTTACTTTTAGTAACTTACGAGTGTCGCATATCGGCGACAGATTGATTTCTGGAAGTAATAATTCACGATTCAGCGAAGGGGAAAATCTTAAGAAAAAAGCCATAAAAACCATGATGTTATTATGGCTTATCTGAGGAGGGAAAAAGCCTGGGTTATTTGTTAAACGTATAACGAGGCTTCACCCACCGGACGCGTTTTGAAGCGGCGATGGATCCAGAGATACTGCTCTGGTGCGCGCATAATCTCTTTCTCAATAATTTTATTCATATAGGCGGCGGCCTGAATTTCATCAGCCGGATAGCCTTCCATTTCTGGCGTAATAAACAGACGGTAACCGCTATAATCGGTTTTTCGTACCATCGTCACAGTTAGCATAGCTGCGCCAGAGAGGCGAGAGAGAACGTAGGTGCCATTGGTTGTAGCAACATTTTCTACCGCAAAGAACGGCGCGAAGGAGCTACCTTTACGACCATAATCCTGGTCAGGTGCAAACCATACGGCTTCACCTTTTTTCAGCGCACTGACAATGCCGCGCAGATTATTTCTACCGATCATCGCTTTATTGGAACGCATGCGACCACGGGTCTGTACCCATTCCATCAGTTGATTATTATGCGGACGGTAAGTTGCCATCATCGGTTGGCAAAGCCCCATTACGCGGCCACCCAACTCCAGCGACATAAAGTGCACACCGACAACCATCACGCCGCGATTTTGCATTTGCGCGCGTTGCAGGTTATCCAGCCCTTCGACATCAAACCATTTACGCACGCGACGATCTGGCCAGAACCACGCCATTCCAGTTTCTACCAACGCCATTCCGAGCGAGCGAAAGTTGTCAGTAATCATCTTCTCGCGCTCTTCGGAGGAAAGCAGCGGGAAGCAAAGCTCAAGGTTTTTGCAGGCGATGGATTCGCGACGTTTCAAGAACGGTCTGGCCATTGTGCCGATACGCGTGCCAAGGAAGCACAGAACAGGGTAAGGAAGTTGTACCCAAAGCCAGAGTACGCCAAGACCAAACCACGTCAGCCAGTAGCGAGGATGCAGGAACTCGCGGGAAAATTTGCATTGTGGAAACATAGTTACCTTCTGTAGATACGAATTGTTGTATCGCAGAAGATTCCATGTCTACAGCGGTACACTCAATTGATTGGGCCATCATGTACGACAATGGTTCCTGTAAAGAGTGTAAAGACTAGTCAGGACATAACCACGAGGAGCATGAATACGGTATTTCTATTTTATCACCAGCTGATTATTTTCAGCTACTGATTATTTATCACTCAAGTGAATATTTTTCAGTGATTTATAGTTATGTTGATAATATATTGTTTTTATTGATATTTTGCTGAAATTGCCAGTGGTTAAGAATTGTCTTACTATTGGAGTAATTGAAGTAACACGTTTTTTAGCACGGCAGGAGGTTGAGCTATGATTTATTTATGGATGTTTCTCGCCCTGTGTATCGTCTGCGTTAGCGGATATATCGGTCAGGTATTAAATGTAGTTTCTGCTGTCTCTTCATTTTTCGGTATGGTCATCCTTGCCGCACTCATTTATTACTCCACGATGTGGTTAACCAGTGGCAATGAGTTGGTCACGGGAATATTTATGTTTCTTGCACCAGCCTGCGGATTGATAATTCGCTTTATGGTGGGGTATGGAAGGCGGTAGTGGAGCGAAAATTTTAATGGCAGGTGTTCAGAGCACCAACTGAAGAGATTGTTCACCTGTGACCATCCATTTCGTGAATATATAATGCCACTTTAGAGCAATCGGCTGGACATGATCGTTATTGTTGAGTTGGTGGCCGTTTTTACGTCATTTCCGATAAAAGGTCTTTGCGTAAAATTGTGTACAAACACGAAAAAAGAGAGTGTGAGAAATTCTGGGGCATTTCAGTAACTTGCAATCAGAAAGGAATGACGTATGTCCAGCCCTTCGATTTTGATAAAACCCTTAGGTGCTTCAGTCCGGAGCTAACGGATGAGGACGGCATTTTAGATCATTTAATCAAATAGTTAACCTCAGCTGCATTGACTGAGGAATTTGGCTCTCGTCTGGTTCAGTAGTTGGAAGCCAGGTCTAAAAACGGTTCCAGTAAAAAGATTATTAAAGCCACAAAGGGCAGTTTCGAATGGACTACGGACTACGTCACGCGACTCTAATCGCTCGGTTGATTCCCAATTAGTGAAAAAGGCGCTAGACCACGTTCCCCTATAAGATCGAACGGATTATCATTCTCTTGTTGTGCCTGGGGTACGCTGCAGGATCTCTGTAGTGAGATTGAAGATTTATATGCTTTCAGCGTGCCCGCTATGACCATTATCGCCATGACAAATAAGGCCATTTCTGAGTTAAACCAGTGGCAACAACGTCCACTGGAAAAGTTCTATCGTCTGTCTGGATGCCATTCAATATAAAATACAGGAAGATGACCGTTATCAGGACAAAGCAGTTAAGACGATACAAGAGCTGAATCTGGAAAGTAAAAAGAAGTTCTGAGTCTGTATCGGCTTAAAAAAGAATCGCTAGTTTCTGGTCATTTGTATTAAGTGACTAGCAAAATTAAAGCCCCAGCTTCGGGGCATAAATCATGCAATACTTTAGTGGCAGTGAATTTCGCTAATTAAGTTTGTTGGAACAATCATAACCCAGTTTGCTGGTTTGATTTGTATGGCTGAATTTGCGTTATCAATTTTTTCAGCGTGACATATTGAATAATAAAAATGATCATTTAAAAAAATGTTTTTCTTCGCCATTTCACTTTCTGATATTATGTCTGCATTCACAATATAAATACACAATAACACTCCGGAAATAAAATAAGATAAATAACTGATTGGTTTTGAGAAATTACATTGAGATAAACATGCTATGAACAATAAGATAGAGAGAAAGTTTGTTCCTACAAAATATCTATCGGGAAATGTGGTTTGATAGTTATTCAGGAGATCACTGAGGCCGATTCTACCAAAAACAGTCGTAACAAGACAGATAAAGAGTGCGATCGCTAAAGTAAGTAAATGCTTTTTTATTGTTACATCTTTAGTTTTGTAAATAATAGTTGTACAAAAGATAATATATACAAATGATAGAATTATCGATATTGAATCATTTAATTTTTCATACCACGGAAATACAAATGGATAAAGTAGCAGTCGAGCCGTTACCATTTCAATAATGTTATTAGGATTGTAGCCAGCGTCACCAAGTCCACCAGAGCCGTTGATTCGAGGAAGTATAAATAAAGCTAATATGACCATGGATATAGCTAAAGGTAGCATATCCTTAATTAAAATATATTTATTTTTAACATTCAATAATTTGAAGAAATAATAAACCCCTACAATTATAAATACGACAGGGTTTGTTGCGGCAGTTAACCAGATCATTATGTCAATAATAATTTTGGCAATTTTTTTATTGACGTACTCTCTCTGTATAATAAGAGCACTCGCTATAGCTGGCATATAAAAACCAATTTGTAGCAAATGACCGATATTTTCAGATTGAGAATGACCTAAAGGCAATAAGAGAGCTATGAAGTATGCTAAAATAGAAAATAATGGATTGGATATTTTAATGATTAAATGAAAAGCCATAACGGCCATTAGACTATAGAAAAAATACGATACTATAGCTAGGGATTGCGGAAGAAGTAATAATGGGCTCCCGCTTATAATACTGCTGATTGATGTTGATACAAACAAAAAGAAAATATTAAAGAATACAAAATAATCTTCTCTGGCATTAATGAAGGTTTCTAGCCAACCATGATTCAATGCATTAGCAACCCAGACGCCATCTTCCGCATAAAGCCAGGGGTTGATGATTGGAGTCGTATAACGCATAGCCAAAATTAGCATGCCAAATATTATTAAAATAATATAACTGCTGATGTTTATATTTCTCATTTTCCTTTTCTCTGATTATAAAATCCAAAACACGCTTTAAATAAGACAATCAATACGGAAAAATTTCCTTTGATTCCATTTATTTTTGTAGGTATTTCACCTTTAGGATAACGACGAATGGTCGGAATTTCTAAGCAACGATAACCAAGTTGTGGGACTCGGTATGAAAGATATGCCAGTAGTTCATAAGATGAGAAAATATCTCGGAACGGTGCAACACGCTCGTCAAGCAACATTTTACTACTATAACCCCTAAATCCTTGAGTGGTATCTGTCCATTTAAATCCTGAAAAGAAACTAAGCATAGGCGCATGGATAAAACGTATTGCAATATCTCGGGTGAGAGGAGTATTTTCTGCTAAACCACCATTAAGGAAACGAGACGCTTGGACGAAATGTACACCATTTTTTAGAGCTGTGATAAATTGTGGAATAGCTACAGGATCATCTTTGTCATTTCCATCAATAGTCACAATGCCTTCATAACCTCGCTCAAGAGCAAAAGCATAGGCACATCTTAGCTGTGCGCTTAGCTTACCCGGTGCTGTTTTCAGTATTAGACCACGAACGCCTTTTTCCTGTAGGATATTGGGATTCAGAGAACCATCGGTGCTACCACCATCAACAATAATTATATCCGCATAAGTTGATACATTTATGGCAGCCATTCTTGCTAATAGGTTATGTATACGATTGCCTTCGTTAATTACGGGGATAACGACGCAATAATTGTGTTTTTTACCAAGCCACATTTGGTTTTCGTAGGCAGGGACTTGCCATTTGGCGCGAAGTGTTTGAGATATGAATTCAGTCATAATGTTTACTTAACTTTAAGGGTAATAAGGGCGACACCACTCATCACCAACAGAATTCCAGTAATGGTAGACCAGTAAACTGGTTCGCGGAAAATAATGACAGAGAATAATGCGACACAGGCAATTGCACCAGAGGTCAGTATTGGGTGTGCTACATTCAAAGGTAAAAATGCCAGTGTAACAGCATATAACAAAAAGGCAATTCCATATAGAAATATCCCTAACCATAATGGCCAATTTGCAAGCGCGGCAAGAGGTTCAGCCAAACTTGGGAGCCTTCTGGGAGGGGTTATTGCTAATTTTATAAGAACACTGGCCGAGGCATTAGAAAATATGCCAAGAATTAAAATGAGCCACTTCATGCTATTCCCCCTTTCTACTGGCGATAATGAGAAATTGCGAAATCAAGAGCATCCTCAATAGAGGAAAGCGAATGCTTATTTTGGGGATCGAGCATTTCGATTGTTGCAATAGAGTTCGGTAATGCGTGATAGAGAGCATTAGCAATATGTGTATGGTTCGCACCACTACAGCCTAAAGGAGCCAGATCTGGCTCACTGAGATGAATATGACCTATAATGTCAGCGTCTTGCTGAAGGATATCATTAATATTTTCTTTGTTAATTATGATGGCACCAGTATCCAGCTGCATTTTAATTGCTGGGTGATTTACTTGCCGAACAACAAAAGCAGTTTCAGCACTGTCAATCATAAAGTTTGCCCCGTAACAGACTGGGTTAGGTTCAAGGCAAAAATAAACGCCTTCTTGCCGCGCAATATCACCAAGATGATTAAAGAAATTTATTGCAGTTTCAAGAGTGATACTATCAGATAATCCCTTTCGGTCGCGGTTTTTAGGTGATCCAAACACTAATGCTGGAATTCCTAAACCAGCAGCAATACGACTGATAGCCTGTAAGTGAACCAACATTTTTTTTTGTACTTCGTTGGTTGAAAAAAGATTTAACCCTTGGGTTCCAAATAATAATGATTGCATGCCAACTAATGAAATTCCATTGTCATGCCAGTAATTACGAACGGCAAATATTTCGCGTTCACTAGCATCTAACGGATTGGGGAAGTATTTCCCAGGGACAATATCTATTGCATCAATCTGTCTGGAATGTAGTAGGTGACAGATAGAATCATCATCGGTTATATTCCAGGCCAAACCTGAGAGTGAAAGTCTCATTTTAATTACTGCCTATTTCAGATTGTGCATAAGCGCGTATTGCCATCAATGATTCACGACGGTTATACTGATAGTCATGATCGTTAGTAAATAGGTGGCTATGGCAACTTTTCATATCGTAATATCCAGGTTTATCCTGAATGTGATTGCAAAACTCGAAGCCAAAACTATGTTGTGCTATATCAGCGACGCTTATTGGTGCCGCAGTCAAATGTACCAGTGATAATTTATGTTGTAGCGCAATGTTAATGTCATACCACAAGTTGATCATCGGGTAAAATTGAAAAACACTACGACTTTCGATTTGTAAAATATTATTTTTATGCAAAAAATCATAGATAATGTTTTTTTTGAGACCTGGCCCAACGAGGCCTGGTAATCGTATAATTAGATTGTCAGGGAATTGTTTGCTAACAAATTGTTCTAAATAATATCTGTGTGCACCATAAGCATGTAATCCTTCTGTTTCGATTGATGTAGTCTCATCAACATTAACTGGATCTTTAAATACATCCACAGTACTAATCAAAATAAATTTTTGACAAGATATGGTTTTTAATTTTTCAATTAGGTTATTGATTTTTTTTATGTCGTCGGCAGGGTCTTTATTTGCAAGCCATTTTTGTGCAGGGGCACCGGCACAAACTACAGTATCAAATGTTTTTCCAACAATTTCGTCGATGTTGGTTGAGCGATATAGTGCATCGAAACGACGTTGTCTTAATAAAGTTGTACCGACAAAACCGGTATATCCAATCAATGCGTCCATTCTTCCCCCATAGCCTGTGGTGTTAAACCATCACGACCAGTTTGTACATAATTAGACTCTAGTGGCAGAGAAGTGTGCATAACATTAAACCTATCGGTATTAACCATGACTTCACTTGTTCGTTCATAAACCACTGCATACTCTGCCTGTGAGTTGCTTTCATCTAGCAGGCGTCCCAAATACTCGCCAAAAAAAGCCATCATGACGAACTGAATTATAAATAATGAAGTTACAACTAATATAGACGTTGTCCAGCCTTCAACAACAAGCCCACTGAACAGATGGATCAACACGCTATAACAAGCAAATAGAAAACCTGCAAGACTTCCGCCGAAACCGAGAATAGACATCCAACGTAGCGGCTTCGTGGAGTTAAATATTACCAGGTGCATCAATCGATGCAATGATTTTACTACCCCGGCGCCCTCTGATTGTTTTAGAGGTTTGTAGATGAGGGCTTCGGCTGGATAGCCGGTTTTGTGAATACGAAGATAGAATTGGTGGTGAAATCGCCCGATTCGAGTAACGGCATTTACAGCGCGACGGCTTAAACAACGTAACCCCGTTGAGTTAGAAGGAATCTCATAATCTATGGTGCGCAATGCAACATTCATGAGTCGACGAAGTATCCGATAACGTAGTGAACGAACGCTATTCGAGACACCAATTACGACATCGGCACCTTCACGACATTTGTTAACACTTTGAGGTACGACTTCTACCGGATCGGCCAGTGGATTCCATAAAACAACAAAATCACCGATAGCACTTTCTAATCCAGCCGCTAACGCAACATCATGAAATACGGGAGTGGATAGCTGGATTATTCGTACACAAGGAATATCCTTCAACACACGATCTTCTACCTGTGCACTAGTATTGTCTAACCCCGGTGCTATAACGACTAATTCGTAATCACTGTATAGCGTATCCAGAAGTGAGGCTAGTTTAGATAAAGGAGTATAGATATCATTCAAGTGGTCTGGAATGACAATAACGACTGATACAAAAGATTCACTTTTCATTTTTATCAACTCAACTCGATCACGCGTTCTATTTCATGTAGAGCATCATAAATATTGTCAATTTTCCCACCCATCACGCAGTGAAGCCCCTTCAATATATAATTCGGGCGAAATAAAATTGGGCGAGAATCATCGCTATCACTTCGTGGAAGGATTGTTTTTACTTCCCAGATAGAGCTTTGATATTGGCATTCACCCAAACAAGGGATATAACGCGTGGCATCTCTTATCATATGCCCCCAGGCCGAATGCCGTTCATTCAGTTCATACTTTCTATATGCATCCTCGTAAGGTTTATTTGGTCTGTCATTCCATTGGTAATGGGGGGTGTATCGAACATGGCTGAAGGAATGTAGTTGAGCTGGTGGGAATGGCATAACAGAAAAAAAAGGGCCACACATTAGTGTTAACCCCATTTTTTTTAGCTCGTCTGGAACAGTTACAAGGCACATTTCCGTCATTTCATGACGAAGGGGAATTAATGTAAGCTCAGAGCCATTCAAGAGATAATTAATTCTTGAATAAGTACAATTGAAAAGATGATCAACATAGCTAATATCTGGTTGTCCAGATATTGTTGTGATTACCTCTAACCCCTCACCAGATTTGCTAACTTTTTCAACAACCGCGTCCGTTACAATAGTAACTTTTGCCGCTGAAAGCCGTTGTAGCATTATATTACGCAGCTTATGGGAATCAAATGCATACTCACGGGTAGTAAACACCGCATCGATAAGTACAGGATTAATCAAACGTTTCACTGACGGAGGAGCATCTTCACATTCAGCACCTATACGTTGACAAAATCGGCTAAATTGTGCACCTGTTATTTTACTTAACGCACCTGCAACAAGGTAATATTTGGCAAAATCATCTTCAATGCAGTCGCGAAATTCAGTAACAAAACGGGGGAAAGAGATACGAGAGCGTAACGCTGTCAAGATGCTGCGTGGATAATGATAGCCATTGTGCACTCGAGCCTGATTAACATAGGATGCTCGGGACATGAGTTCTTGACTTTTCTCATAAACTGTAACTTTACAACCCTTCAATGCAAGTTGTTCTGCCAGATACAAACCAAATAAACCGCCTCCTGCGATTGCAATATTTTTACTCCCCATAATCGAAACCTCCGAAAATACGTTAAAACTAGAAGTATTAATGTTTATAAGTATTAACGTTGATAAGTATTAATGTTGGTAAGTTTGGGCGTACAAAAATTTAACTGCGGCTATATTTTTAGATTATCCTTAATATTGGGATAATACTTAATTCGTTAGATGAATGAAAGTCTATTGTGAATTTTAGTGGTTTATTTAATTTGTTCATCTGAACAGAGGTGATATGCTCACCTCAGAACAATACAGGTGCACAAATGAAAAGCCGAAAATCTAGTCCTGAATTCAAACGCGAATCCGCTCAACTGATTGTTGACCAGAACTACACAGTGGCAGATGCCGCCAAACTATTGATGTTGGCCTTTCCACGATGACAAGATGGGGCAAACAACTGCGTGATGAGCGTCAGGGAAAAACACAAACAGACTTCCCGATAACTCCGAAACAAATCGAAATACGTGAGCTAAAGAAAAAGCTACAACGAATTGAAATGGAAAACGAAATATTAAAAAAGGCTACCGCGCTCTTGATGTCAGACTCCCTGAACAGTTCTCGATAATCGGGAAACTCAGAGCGCATTATCCTGTGGTCACACTCTGGCTACAGATACTGGAAAAACCGTCCTGAAAAACCAGACGGCAGACGGGCTGTATTACGCAGTTAGGTACTTGAGCTACATGGCATCAGCCACGGTTCGGCCGGAGCAAGAAGCATCGCCACAATGGCAACCCGGAGAGGCTACCAGATGGGACGCTGGCTTGCTGGCAGGTTCATGAAAGAGTTGGGATTGGTCAGTTGCCAGCAGCCGACTCACCGATATAAACGTGGTGGTCATGAACATGTTGCTATCCCTAACTACCTTGAACGGCAGTTCGCCGTAACCGAGCCAAATCAGGTGCGGTGATGTGACCTATATCTGGACGGGTAAGCGCTGGGCGTACCTCGCCGTTGTTCTAGGCCTGTTCGCAAGAAAACCAGTGGGCTGGGCCATGTCGTTCTCGCCGGACAGCAGGCTCACCATGAAAGCGCTGGAAATGGCATGGGAAACCCGTGGTAAGCCCGGCGGGGTGATGTTCCACAGCGATAGTAATAATGCCGGTATCAGTTTTTATCATCACTCTGTTTGCTGTTTAACCAGATTGGTGTGATTACTGATGCAGTTAAGACCTTCCCGCATCCTGACTCACACAGCGATCGACCTTTTGTGTCCTGCCCTGGACCTGTCGGTTGCCGGAAGCGCCTTCATGCGAGGCATCTCCTCACCGATGCGCGTGACTCAAGAAGGGCCTGACGGCTTGTCTCGTTACTGTCCTGTCCGGGGTATCTGTCTGGAGATTCAACTCTGTTTCCTCACAGGAGCTCTGTCATGGCAGGTAAAGTTACGGAAGCCGCTGTTGTGGGTGGCGTGGATACACATAAAGATCTGCACGTTGCCGCTGTCGTAGATCAGAACAATAAAGTTCTGGGGACCCGGTTTTTCTCCACAACACGGCAAGGTTACCGGCAGATGCTGGCATGGATGACTTCGTTTGGGGTATTAAAGCGAATTGGTGTTGAGTGTACAGGCACCTATGGATCAGGTCTGCTTCGCTATTTACAGAATGCCGGGTTAGAAGTTCTTGAGGTGACTGCGCCAGATCGGATGGAGCGAC
This sequence comes from Escherichia sp. E2586, assembly GCF_005781105.1. NCBI lineage: Bacteria > Pseudomonadati > Pseudomonadota > Gammaproteobacteria > Enterobacterales > Enterobacteriaceae > Escherichia > Escherichia sp. E2586. The sequence continues at coordinate 367,838 of NZ_VATN01000006.1, read as the reverse complement.
GCAAACGGGGTAAAAGTGACACGATTGATGCTGAATGTGCCGCTCACGCCGCATTCTCCGGAATAAGAACCGTCACACCCAAAACGCGCAATGGCATGATTGAGTCTCTGCGGGTATTAAAAACTTGCCGAAAAACAGCAATATCAGCCCGCAGAGTCGCTCTCCAGATTATCCATTCCAATATTATCTCTGCCCCGGATGAATTACGTGAACAGCTCAGAAATATGACGCGCATGCAGCTCATCAGGACTCTGGGATCCTGGCGGCCTGATGCCAGTGAATACCGCAATGTTACCAACGTTTATCGTATTTCATTAAAGTCCCTTGCCCGACGCTATCTCGAGTTACATGACGAAATCGCTGATTTGGATGTCATGATTGCGGCAACTGTCGATGAGCTGGCGCCTGAACTGATTAAACGTAATGCTATTGGATACGAAAGCGCTTCGCAGTTGCTGATCACGGCAGGAGACAATCCCCAACGATTAAGATCAGAATCAGGTTTTTCGGCACTGTGTGGTGTCAGCCCTGTTCCCGTATCTTCAGGAAAAACGAATCGTTACCGACTTAACCGGGGTGGAGATCGTGCTGCAAATAGTGCACTTCACATCATTGCCATCGGACGGTTGCGAACTGACGATAAAACGAAGGAATATGTCGCCAGACGAGTAGCGGAAGGGCATACAAAAATGGAAGCAATACGCTGTCTGAAGCGCTATATCTCACGCGAAGTTTATACATTACTGCGTAATCAAAACAGGCAGATCAACAGCATCCCGATAACGGCTTGACTCTTAGAAGGGCGTCCAGGGCAGTCATTATACGAGCACGCAGTTTCGGCAGTTACTGTGGCGATACCAGTTCAGGCAGAGTATGAGCCGGCGCGGAAACTGCTGGGATAACAGCCCAATGGAACGCTTCTTCAGGAGTCTGAAGAACGAGTGGATACCGGTGGTGGGTTACGTAAGCTTCAGCGAGGCTGCTCACGCCATAACGGACTATATCGTTGGATATTACAGCGCACTAAGACCGCACGAATATAACGGTGGGTTACCCCCAAACGAATCGGAAAATCGATACTGGAAAAACTCTAACTCGGTGGCCAGTTTTTGTTGACCACTTCAACTCTGGACGGGTAAACGATGCTTAAGTCTTGCCAGGAGCTTTCCGGATAGAGAACGGTCAGTATTCGAACATGGTTTGTTGTACAAGTGATGGTACTGTCAGAACGGCCTACTATATCAATAACTGTAATGGCCCCACCATGACCAGTTGTGCCTATGAGTTACCATCTGCAACTGATATTGGAATGGGGGTAGGAATGCATTTGCAGTCAGGTAACGATAATACAATTAACGATTTTATACCCGTGATCATTGGAACTGATTGATTTTTCAGCAATCGGAGATCATGCTGTCCAACATGAAAATATTCATCACTGAGCAACAAAAAGCTGAACTTGAACGCCTTCATGATTCCAGCCGTGACGGGCGAGTCAGAGCTCGTATTTAAGCTATTCTTCTGGCCTCCGAAGGCTGGAGTTCTGCCATGATTGCTCAGGCTTTACGCCTACATTAGACAACGATTGATCACCATATCAGTGAATTCCTGAATAAAGGGAAACTGAAGGCCGAAAACGGCGGCTCAGGCCGCAAACTCAGAGCTGAACAAATGGCCCTTTTTATCAGTCAGTTATCCGATAATTTATTTCACCGTACCCGCGATGTTATTGCGTTTGTCACCCGGACATGGAACATCATTTTCAGCATTCCGGGGATGAATAAGTGGCTGCATTGTAATGGTTTCACCTACAAAAACCGTCAGGCGTTCCCCATAAATTCTGTGAAGAGAAACAAAGGCAATTCATTGAATATTATGTGGAACTGAAAACAACTGTGGGTGATGAACCGATTCTTTTTATTGATGGAGTCCATCCGACTCAGGCCACTAAAATCAGCTATGGCTGGATACGCAAAGGCCAGAAAAAAGCAGTAAAAACAACAGGCAGCCGCACACGCCTGAATATCATGGGGCGCTAAATCTGAAAGCACTGACGTCACCGCTAATCTGCGAATATAAAACCATTAATGAATATAATGTATACCGTTTTTTCAATGAGATACGAAAGGTTTATCCTGATTATAACCAGAAAATCCACGTTATTCTGGATGGAGCAGGTTATCACCGTTCACAGTTAGTGAAAGACTGGACGGAAGTGGTAAATATCAGGCTGCATTACCTTCCCCCTTACAGTCCAAACCTGAATCCGATAGAAAGAATGTGGAAATTAATGAACGAACATGCGCGGAATAATCGCTACTTCAGCAGTACGCGAGTGTTCAGGGACGCAATATCTGTCTTTTTTAACCAGACGCTGCCGGATATAGCGGCTGACATCCAGAATTAATGATCACTTTCGGGTGTTCACACCCACATCTTGATGTTTATTGGGTATATATGCATACCAAAAGATGGGGGGGGATCAGATTGTTTCTGTTAAAGATAATAATTACGTAACTTTTAATAATCCAATGCTTTCGTGGGGGAAATCATATTCATGGAACTTCTACATACATGGCCCAGGTAATCATATTGTCATAAATGGCGGTAAATTTGGCACGGGAATGCCGCTAATTGGCTGTACAGATGACGCTGCAGGGTTAACTATTGGCAGGGTCAACTATTGTATATAACACTTCGGCTAATATCTATGCAGCATGAATTACATCTGTTCAGAATGCCTTGCAACTAGAGTCATTAAGAGAACGACGCTCTATTGATGGTGAGATTACGATAACATTTGGTGATTCGACAAATGGTATTTGACTTTTAGCTAGGGATGTTAAATATCATCAAAATGGAAGTTTGGTTACTATAGAGTTTATTATAAGACTGAACGTATTCGCAGAACAATCAGGTTAAATGAGAATGAAAAACCTACCGCACAAAGCCGCAAACCAAGTATCTGGCGTTATTTCCATAACTTTTGGTTTGACAACTGGGTGGCAAGTGTTTACGGCGAGCCATCGATCGCGGAAATGATTACATTGATTTTTACAAATTTAACAACCCTGATTGTGATCCTGTACATAAAAGCGATGTCAATGTTGATGCCACAATAAAAGGTTCTATAACTTATAGTATTGATTCTTATTGGGCATAGAAAACATTTAACAAAAATGGTTTATTAACACATTAATAAGGAAGTTGATGTTTATCATATTTTTACACCGTATATTGCGAATAGTATGATATGGGAAAAGAGAACTGGACTTTCGATCGGTATAGTATAAAATGCATGAAAAAACATTAGGATTTATCCGTGATTAAGTCAATACAAATCTTAAGAGCACTTGCTGCTTGGGCAGTTGTTTATCATCATATTTCTCAAGTCATGTTTCAATGGTCTGCATCATCCAAATTGATGCACACTATTGCACTTAAGGCTGGCAATGGTGTCGATATGTTTTTTATCATAAGTGGCTTTATTATTTATAAGTCAATATCGAAAAATAATATTACACCTACGTCATTTGCTCTCAATAGGATGGTAAGAATTATTCCTGCATATTGGTTCTACACATTGCTGGTAGTGGTAATATCATACAATTTTCACGGAGTTATTCCGTTTGCTGAGATTGGATTAAATAATGTATTAAAAAGCCTTGCTTTTATTCCGGTAATGAATCAACAGATAGGTTGGTATATTCCAACCCTAACGGTTGGGTGGACTCTTAATTTTGAAATGCTATTTTATACGTGCGTATTTATTTCTCTGTTATTCCCTGAAAAAAACAAAAAAATTTGCTGTATTCTAATTCCTCTTGTTGTAATGAATTTGTTTTCATGGCTTGGCAATAATGAGTCTACTGTATTTCTTTTCTATAATGATGAACTGTTGTTTGAGTTTGTTATGGGGGGGGTAATAGCTATATGTTATAATAATGGGCTATTCAGAAATATCGGTGTTAAAACTGCACTAACAATATCCGTATTATCACTGATAAGTATATTTTTTAGCAATGAATCAAAAAGACTTCTCCAAATTGGAATCCCTTGCGCTGCTTTAATTGTTTCCGCTTTATGTCTTGAAAACAATATTGGCAATAGCACTATATCAAGAATTGCATCTAAACTTGGAGATTGGTCATACTCGACATATCTTTCGCATGTGATCATTATATGTATAATAAATAAGCTATGTGATATCTATATGTTAGATAAATTATTGATGGTTGTACCAATTATAGTACTTATTCTTCTGTCTTCATACTTAAGCTATAAATATATTGAGATTCCATGCGGCTTAATTTTGAAAAGAAAATCTAAAATTAAATGCATCAAATAATTCTAAATAAAAAGATACGTTTAAGCGTAAGACAAAACTGAGACACACAAAGCTTTGCACTGGATTGCAAGGCTTTGTGCTATTCGAGATATAGTAAGGTTGGCTCGCTCCATTGCACCGCGATCTTCAAATCTGCGGATTACTTCAAGAAGTTGCATCGGCTCAATATCCTGAATTTCAAGACCGCCGATGATAGGTAAAATGTCGTCGTCAAACATTTTGGCAAGTTCAGTCGCATAGCCGACTGACCATACTTGCCTCTTATGCTCGTACCATTCCTTGTAAATCGCACTAAAGGAATTGTTGTTATACGAAGCCTTTTTCGCCTTTACCGGATCTATACCAACCGAGATATCTTTCCTCGCGGTCCATGCCTTATCCCTTGCCTCTTGCAAAGTCATAAGCGGATATTTTCCGACGGTCAGGATTTTCTCCTTACCGTCAATCTTGTAGCGAAGCTGCCATACCTTTTTCCCGGATACAGGAACATAAAGGTACAGGCCATTACCATCGAGAAGGCGGTATGGTTTTTCTTTCGGCTTTGCTGCTTCAATCTGCTTAACGGTGAGCATGGGTAAAAATCCGGTGGGTAAAATTATTTTATCCACTTTTTACCCGTCATGGTGTGCGGCTGTCAACGATCTGACGCGAACCATGACGAACCGTGAATATACGGAAGGCTTGATATTCAGGGGATTTTGCGGACTGGTACGGATGGGAGCGAACTGATAAATGGTGTCCCCTGCAGGAATCGAACCTGCAATTAGCCCTTAGGAGGGGCTCGTTATATCCATTTAACTAAGAGGACAGCGCGGCATGAGTATACCCGCTAATGGACTGCGGGGTAAGTACACTGCCGCTCGATTGCTTAAACGCTCGCCACTCATGCCGGATTTTTATCATTTTTCTTAATGTTTTCCGCACGTTCTGCTTTCTGACGTGCTTCTTCTTTTCGCTTATTGCTCATGTCGTTGCGAATTTGCGCATGACTCATCAACGCGAAGATAAAGGTGCCGCCACAGATGTTTCCCGCCAGAGTGGGAAGCGCAAATGGCCAGACAAAATCGCTCCAGTGTAGTGTGCCGTTAAATACCAGATAGAGGATCTCTACGGAACCGACAACGATATGAGTGGTGTCTCCCAGGGCGATAAGCCAGGTCATCAAAATAATCACTACTATTTTTGCCGCACCCGCCGCCGGAAACATCCATACCATAGTAGCTATTAGCCAGCCGGAAATGATCGCATTGGCAAACATCTCGCTGGGCGAGTTCTTCATCACATCCATGCCGATTTTGACAAACGCATCGCGGGTTTCTTCATCAAAAATAGGCATATACTCAAAAGCCCACGCCGCAATACCCGTTCCCAGAATATTACCTAACAGAACAACGCCCCAAAGTCGTAGCAATAAACCGATATTGCCCATTGTCGGTTTTTGCATTACGGGTAGTACCGCTGTCACGGTGTTCTCAGTAAATAATTGCTGGCGCGCCATAATAACGATAATAAAACCAAAGGTATAACCGAGATTCTCCAGCAAGAAACTCCCTGGCACGCCTTCCAGTTCGACATGAAATATCCCTTTTGCCAGTAGCGATGCACCCATCGACAGACCTGCTGCAATAGCTGACCACAGTAGCGCCATTGCGTCGCGTTCCAGCTCTTTTTCGCCGTCCTGACGAATATGTTCGTGGATAGCCATTGCCCGGGAAGGGAGCCGATCTTCATCTATTTCAATTTTTTTTCCGCGCTCTTTTTCTTCACTCTCGACTTCAATTTCGTCGCTGTGTTTATCAATTTTATCGTTATCCATGGTGAGTTCTCTTGATTAGCACGTATAGCTAAAGCGTAGCGGCTTTTTTGCTCGCAACTGGCGGGAGTTACTCTGAAAATGAATAAAAGGCAACGTTTGCCTTTTTCTGTTTCTATAGAATCAAGTAGCCTACAGGGCGGTGATTACCAGGCTATGATCAAATCAGCAAAACAGGGCGTATGGACATCATTTGACGTGCTGTTACAATCGCCCACACCTAAACAGGCGGATACGGTATCGTTCCGTCATGGATGGCAAACTGCATAAGCCATAAAAAAAACAGGGAGACATTTATGAAGCTTCGCCTGTCGGCGCTTGCTCTGGGAACTACGCTTCTGGTGGGGTGTGCGAGTTCCGGAACAGATCAGCAAGGGCGTTCTGACCCGTTAGAAGGGTTCAACCGCACCATGTACAATTTTAACTTCAATGTGTTAGACCCGTATGTGGTTCGACCGGTGGCTGTCGTGTGGCGTGATTATGTTCCGCAACCGGCACGTAATGGGTTAAGCAACTTTACTGGCAACCTTGAAGAACCTGCAGTGATGGTTAACTACTTCCTGCAGGGCGACCCTTATCAGGGGATGGTCCACTTTACCCGCTTTTTCCTGAACACTATTTTGGGGATGGGGGGTTTTATTGATGTTGCTGGGATGGCGAATCCGAAACTGCAACGAACGGAACCTCACCGTTTTGGTAGCACGCTCGGTCACTATGGCGTGGGGTATGGGCCTTATGTTCAGTTACCGTTCTACGGTAGCTTCACGCTGCGAGATGACGGCGGTGATATGGCTGATGGCCTCTATCCAGTGCTTTCGTGGTTGACCTGGCCGATGTCGGTAGGTAAATGGACGCTTGAAGGTATCGAAACGCGTGCGCAACTGCTGGATTCTGATGGCCTGCTTCGTCAGTCGTCCGATCCTTACGTCATGGTGCGCGAGGCGTACTTCCAGCGTCATGATTTCATCGCCAATGGCGGAGAACTCAAGCCGCAGGAAAACCCGAACGCGCAAGCGATTCAGGATGATTTAAAAGATATTGATTCTGAATAAGAAGCCAATAAAAAAGGTGAGTTGAAAAACTCACCTTTTTTCTTATTAAGCTAGCGTGTTATTAGAACGCGTAGTTAAAGTTAGTACCGAACAGCCAGGCTTTACCTTCAGATTCGAACTGATACGGGCCTTCGTTGATCTTCACGCTCTGACCGTGCATATAAGAGACACCAACATCGACAGATGCATCTTTATTAAATGCATATGTCGTACCTGCGCTCAGCCAGAAACGGTCCTGATCCGGAATGGAAATCGAACGGTTCTGTGCCGGAACGGGGCTGTCATCGAAGGCGATACCGGTACGGAAGGTCCAGTTATCATCGTAGTAATAAGTGGTACCCAGTGCGATGCGGTAAGCATCTTTAAAGCCTTCATGCTTCTGGAACAGCGTATCACCGCTGGTGGACGTAGCTTTCAACTCCTGGAATTGACTCCAGCTGGTGTAAGCCAGACTATAGTGAATCGCCCACTGCGGCGCGACACGGTTATAACCAGACACTTCCCACATTTCAGGCAGATTTAGCGTCAGATAACCTGACTGCGTAGCTCCGCCCGTAGCCGTTGGCAGACCGAAATTGTAGTTGTTAATAGCAATTGGCAGATCGCTACTGTAGTTACCTTTGAAGTCAATTTTAACTTCAGAACGGTAGGTCAACGCGTAGCGATTATTTTTATCCAGTTCATACAGGATGCCGGCATTCCAGCCAAAGCCCCATTTGTTACCATTCAGATGGGCAATTTTCTCATCGCTTGGGATACTATTAGCCATGCCCGCCAGTTGCTGTCCTTGTAGAGTCGCCCCGGCGGGAGATTGCATAATCTGACCTGCAACCAGCTGCCCCAGATCGCCTGCGAAGCGTTCAATTTTCGCACGGGCATAGACGGCATTCAGACCGAGACCAAAACTCCATGCGTTATTTAAGCGATAGGCGCCGCTTAAGTTCATGTTGATGGTCTCGAGGTCGGTTGTACCACCGACAGAACCGCCTGCATAAGTATCGTTAAACTCTGTCGCCAGGCCATAGTTAGAGGTAATGGAAGCTCCCCAACCAAATTGATCGTTAATTGGCGCAACAAAGTGGGCGTTCGGAACCCATGCCGTAGGCGCGATATTATCCGCGTCCAGGCTACGACCAGACGGAGACGTTCCGCTGATATTTACATCCGGATCAATATAAACCGCGCCCGCTGAAAAAGTTGGGCGGTCAAACATGGTAATCAACGCGGGGTTACGGCTGACGTTACCGGCATCATCGGCAATTGCGCCTTCCCCTGAATAAGCCCGGCCCAGGCCTGAGGAAGAAAATTCGTTTAACTGAAAGCCTGCCGACCAGGCCTGGGTGGAGATAAGTGCCACTGCGACTGCGATAGCAGACTTTGTAAACAGGGTTTTCTGGCTCATGACCATAACCTCAATAATTTATTTTTATACAAACTATGTTACGTGCTGTAACAGGAGCGCGAAGTGTAGGGTCTGATGTACATCTTAGAAATCAGACCAGTGGCGAGAGTATAGGTCGGACCAGATGGAATGTTGCAAGTATGTTTCTATGTTTTTTCAAATATGATCTAAGAAACGCGATCCAGCTGGCAAAATTTGGAGGTAGTGCACTCATAGATTTGGGTGAATTTTGTTTTAGATCATTTTTAAGTGTGATTTCGGTCACTTATCCGATTTTGCAGAATTAACAACTGGAGTGGCACTTTTCAGAAGCGTAAAATATCCGCAACGTTTATCTGGCACCTTAGGTGCACATACAGAGGAAATCAACGATGAGTAAATGTAGTGCTGATGAAACCCCGGTTTGCTGCTGTATGGATGTTGGCACCATTATGGACAACTCCGACTGCACCGCGTCTTACAGCCGTGTGTTTGCAAACCGCGCAGAAGCAGAACAAACGCTGGCGGCGCTGACTGAAAAAGCCCGTAGCGTGGAATCCGAACCATGCAAAATCACCCCGACTTTCACTGAAGAGTCTGACGGTGTGCGCCTGGATATCGATTTCACTTTTGCCTGCGAAGCTGAAACACTGATCTTCCAGCTGGGTCTGCGTTAATTCCTCTCGGGTACGTACGCCCCTGCCAGCAACAGGCAGGGGCGTTTTCTTTTCTTTCTCCTGTCTTCACTGTGTCATAGCTCCCACTTTCCCTTTTCTCCGCTTGGCTAAATGTAAAAAAATGGTTAAGACTATGATCAGGTCAGACCACTTTATATCTTATTTTTACAGGGGAGTGTTATGGGTCAGGTTTTACCGCTGATTACCCGTCAGGGCGATCGTATCGCCATCGTTAGCGGGTTACGTACGCCTTTTGCCCGCCAGGCGACGGCTTTTCATGGCATTCCTGCTGTTGATTTGGGGAAGATGGTCGTAGGCGAATTGCTGGCACGCAGCGAAATTCCCGAAGAAGTGATTGAGCAACTGGTCTTCGGTCAGGTTGTGCAAATGCCGGAAGCGCCCAACATTGCGCGTGAAATTGTTCTCGGCACTGGAATGAATGTGCATACCGATGCTTACAGCGTCAGCCGCGCTTGCGCTACCAGTTTCCAGGCGGTTGCAAACGTCGCAGAAAGCCTGATGGCGGGAACTATTCGAGCGGGGATTGCCGGTGGGGCAGATTCCTCTTCCGTATTGCCAATTGGCGTCAGTAAAAAACTGGCGCGCGTGCTGGTTGATGTCAACAAAGCACGAACCATGAGCCAGCGCCTGAAACTTTTTTCTCGCTTACGTTTGCGTGACTTAATGCCGGTGCCTCCGGCAGTGGCGGAATACTCCACTGGATTACGGATGGGCGACACCGCCGAACAAATGGCAAAAACGTACGGCATCACCCGTGAACAGCAAGATGCGTTGGCCCACCGTTCGCATCAACGTGCCGCCCAGGCGTGGTCAGAAGGTAAATTAAAAGAAGAAGTCATGACCGCTTATATCCCGCCTTATAAACAGCCTCTCGCGGAAGATAATAATATTCGCGGCAATTCCACGCTTGCCGACTACGCAAAGCTGCGCCCGGCGTTTGATCGCAAACACGGGACGGTAACGGCGGCAAACAGTACGCCGCTGACCGATGGCGCGGCCGCGGTGATCCTGATGACTGAATCCCGGGCGAAAGAATTAGGGCTGGTGCCGCTGGGATATCTGCGCAGCTACGCATTTACCGCTATAGATGTCCGGCAGGACATGCTGCTCGGTCCGGCCTGGTCAACACCGCTGGCGCTGGAACGTGCTGGTTTGACAATGGCCGATCTGACGTTGATTGATATGCACGAAGCGTTTGCCGCCCAGACGCTGGCCAATATTCAGTTGCTTGGCAGCGAACGTTTTGCTCGCGACGTACTGGGGCGTGCACATGCCACTGGCGAAGTGGACGATAGCAAATTTAACGTGCTTGGCGGCTCGATTGCTTATGGTCATCCCTTTGCGGCTACCGGCGCACGGATGATTACCCAGACCTTACATGAACTGCGGCGTCGCGGCGGTGGGTTTGGTTTGGTGACTGCCTGTGCCGCAGGTGGGCTTGGCGCGGCAATGGTTGTGGAGGCGGAATAATGGAAATGGTATCAGCGTTTACCCTCAATGTCCGTCTGGACAACATTGCCGTTATCACCATTGATGTTCCCGGCGAGAAAATGAATACCCTGAAGGCGGAATTTGCCTCGCAGGTGCGCGCCATTATTAAGCAACTCCGTGAAAACAAAGAGTTGCGCGGCGTGGTGTTTGTCTCCGCTAAACCAGACAACTTCATCGCTGGCGCAGACATCAACATGATCGGCAACTGCAAAACGGCGCAAGAAGCGGAAGCACTGGCGCGGCAGGGCCAACAGTTGATGGCGGAGATTCATGCTCTGCCTGTTCCGGTTATTGCCGCTATTCACGGCGCTTGCCTGGGGGGCGGGCTGGAGCTGGCGCTGGCATGTCATGGCCGTGTCTGTACTGACGATCCTAAAACTGTGCTCGGTTTGCCGGAGGTTCAGCTTGGATTATTGCCAGGTTCAGGCGGAACTCAGCGTTTGCCACGCCTGACAGGTGTCAGCACAGCATTAGAGATGATCCTCACCGGAAAACAACTTCGGGCGAAACAGGCATTAAAGTTGGGGCTGGTGGATGACGTCGTTCCGCACTCCATTTTGCTGGAAGCCGCTGTTGAGCTGGCAAAGCAGGATCGTCCATCTTCCCGCCCTCTACCTGTACGCGAGCGTATTCTGGCGGGGCCGTTAGGTCGTGCATTGTTGTTCAAAATGGTAGGCAAGAAAACAGAGCAAAAAACTCAGGGTAACTATCCAGCGACAAAACGCATTCTTGACGTTATTGAAACCGGTTTAGCGCAGGGGACCAGCAGTGGCTATGACGCCGAAGCTCGGGCGTTTGGTGAACTGGCGATGACGCCGCAATCGCAGGCGCTGCGCAATATCTTTTTTGCCAGTACTGAAGTGAAGAAAGATCCCGGCAGTGATGCTCCTCTTGCGCCATTAAACAGCGTGGGGATTTTAGGCGGCGGGTTGATGGGCGGTGGAATTGCCTACGTTACTGCCTGTAAAGCGGGTCTGCCGGTAAGAATTAAAGATATCAATGCCCAGGGCATAAATCATGCGCTGAAATACAGTTGGGATCAGCTGGAGGGTAAAGTGCGCCGTCGTCATCTCAAAGCCAGCGAACGCGACAAGCAACTGGCTTTAATTTCGGGGACGACGGATTACCGTGGCTTTGCCCATCGAGATCTGATTATTGAAGCGGTGTTTGAAAATCTCGAATTAAAACAGCAGATGGTGGCAGAAGTTGAGCAAAACTGCGCTTCTCATACCATTTTTGCATCGAACACGTCCTCTTTACCGATTAGCGATATTGCCGCGCACGCCACGCGACCAGAGCAAGTTATCGGCCTGCATTTCTTCAGCCCGGTGGAAAAAATGCCGCTGGTGGAAATCATTCCTCATGCGGGGACATCGGCGAAAACCATCACCACCACGGTAAAACTGGCGAAAAAACAGGGCAAAACGCCGATTGTGGTAAAGGATAAAGCTGGGTTTTATGTCAATCGCATCCTGGCGCCGTATATTAATGAAGCTATCCGCATGTTGACCGAAGGCGAACGTGTTGAGCATATTGATGCCGCGCTGGTGAAATTTGGTTTTCCGGTGGGGCCAATCCAACTTTTGGATGAGGTAGGAATTGATACCGGGACTAAAATTATTCCTGTACTGGAAGCAACTTATGGAGAACGTTTTAGCGCGCCTGCAAATGTTGTTTCTTCAATTTTGAATGATGATCGCAAAGGCAGAAAAAATGGCCGAGGTTTCTATCTTTATGGCCAAAAAGGGCGTAAAAGCAAAAAACAGGTCGATCCCGCCATTTACCCGCTAATTGGTGTACAAGGGCAGGGGCGACTCTCCGCACCGCAGGTTGCTGAACGGTGTGTGATGTTGATGCTGAATGAAGCAGTACGTTGTCTGGACGAGCAGGTTATCCGAAGTGTGCGTGACGGGGATATTGGCGCGGTATTTGGAATAGGCTTCCCACCGTTTCTTGGTGGCCCGTTTCGATATATCGATGCTCTCGGCGCGGGGGAAGCCGTTGCAACAATGCAACGACTGGCCACGCAGTATGGTTCTCGTTTTACCCCTTGCGAGCGTCTATTAGAGATGAGCGAGCGCGGGGAAAGTTTTTGGAAAACAAGTGCAACTGACCCTCAATAAAAGGGTCAAAGCTATATGAATCCGCGCTGAATGGCGGAGTGTTGGTTAAAATGTAAACACATATTGACTATACTTGCGCCATTGAGGTAAAAAACAGCGTTTCATTCGGTGAATGGATAAGGCACAATGCCGGCCACCGCCTTGTTTCTCTGGTTTCAGATGAACGGGGCGGGTGAATCTGGTTAACAAAAGCGGTGCAATATGCAAGTTTTTATCATGCGTCACGGCGACGCAGCCCTCGATGCCGCCAGTGATTCGGTTCGTCCTCTGACCACTAACGGTTGTGACGAATCTCGCCTGATGGCGAACTGGTTGAAAGGTCAAAAAGTGGAAGTCGAACGTGTTCTGGTGAGCCCGTTCCTGCGAGCCGAGCAAACACTGGAGGAAGTAGGGGATTGTATGAACCTGCCTTCCAACGTGGAAGTTCTGCCGGAGTTGACGCCCTGCGGCGATGTAGGGCTGGTCAGTGCATATTTACAGGCGCTGACCAATGAAGGTGTCGCTTCGGTACTGGTTATCTCCCACTTACCGTTAGTCGGGTATCTGGTTGCCGAGTTATGTCCGGGCGAAACGCCGCCTATGTTTACCACTTCGGCCATTGCCAGCGTAACGCTTGATGAAAGCGGAAACGGCACATTCAACTGGCAGATGAGTCCGTGTAATTTGAAAATGGCAAAAGCAATCTGATGTGATCGTAAAGTGCCCGATGGCGCAAGCTATCGGGCCTGAATTTTTCATACCTTATTGAAATTCTCCCAATAACGATGCAGATGGCGTCTTTTTAGCGTTTAATCGCCGATTTGTATAAAGTTACATCTAGAAACATTCATTAACTTTTCTTGTATTTTATTTCCAGAGTTAACCACTGTGAACGCAAAATAAGAGAGTAGAAAAGAGATACTTTTTGGTCTTGATTTTATATTAATTATAGTGTTTTAATATTGTATCGGCAAAAAATAAAAATACAATCGTGTTATTTGCTGTTGGTTGTTTTTTGCTCTTTAATCATTCACTCCATGATGTGTTTATACCATATTTTAGCCATTTGCCACGTAATTCCAGGAAAGTTCTCAAAATATTATTTGTTTTGTTAATTATTTAAATATTTCTAAATATTGTTGTTAGTAAATTTAAATTGTGCCACGCGCTCTATAATATCAACATGCTCGCCACGCCAAAGAATATCATCTCACGAGACCTCAGAAATCCTATTCAATGGTGGGTTATAAGCCACTGCAAATTACACTGAAAGTTATTATATTCAGTATTAATATGTCAGTTGGCTGACATTTTAATCATTTATGATTTAAGGACAAATAATGAGTAAGTTTGTAAAAGCAGCCGTCGCCACAGCAATGCTTATGGGGGCGCTGACTTCAGCATCGGTCGTAGCCGCAGGGAACAACGGTACAGTGAGATTTTTCGGTATAATTGAAGACTCTCCGTGCTCAATTGTTCCTGATGACCATAAGCTGGAAGTGGATATGGGGAGCATCGGTACCGGTTCTTTAACGGGTGGCAAAACTACCACACCAAAAGATTTCCAGATTCGTTTACAGGATTGCAATTTCAATACTGAAACAACGATGACCACGACATTTACCGGTAATCCATATTCCGGTAATCCAAATAATTACTCCCTGTCTAACCTGGATAATGGCACCGAAGTTCCAAACGTAAGTCTGGTGATTGGCGACCAGCGTGGTAAAGGCTATGACCTGGGCAAAGGTATCGATCAGGCCATCGCAATGGACAGTTCAACGGGTAAAGGCAAACAGAAACAAACGCTGAAATTTAAAGCCTGGTTAGTAGGTGAAACTGCTGCGGTAACACCAACTCCGGCTCCGTTTGAAACGCTAACAACATTCCAGATTACGTATCTTTAATGTGACTCCCCCATAACTGCAAAGTTATGGGGTTTTTAAATGAAAGAGAATTAAATTATAATAATTACGGATGGATACGTAAATGCCCGAACATTCTTTTCTCCGTTTACGGGGGCTTTCGTGGTGGATTGCTCTGGCAATTTCCGGAAGTCCATTTTATGCCCTGGCAGATGATACCATTCAGTTTGATGCCCGATTTCTCGAGTTAAAAGGGAATACCAAAATTGATTTGGGTCGTTTTTCCCAAAAAGGTTATGTTGAGCCGGGTAAATATAATTTACAGGTTCATGTAAATAACCAATCCTTACCTGATGAATACGATATCTACTGGTACGCAGTCGAAAACAATCCTGATAAATCGTATGCCTGCTTACCGCCTGAACTGGTTGCTCAGTTAGGCTTTAAAGAAGATATCACGAAAAACTTGCAATGGATTCGTGATGGTCAGTGTCTGAATACTGAACCGTTAAATGGCATGGAAATGACTGGTGATTTAAGCCAGTCAGTTCTCGTGATTTCTTTGCCACAGGCTTATCTTGAATATACCGACAGTGAATGGGATCCACCTTCACGTTGGGATGAAGGTATTCCCGGTCTTATTGCCGATTACAGTATCAACGCCCAGACCCGGCATGAAGAAGGTGGGGATGATACTAACGATATTAGTGGTAATGGTACGGTTGGCGTTAACGTTGGCCCGTGGCGCCTGCGTGCCGACTGGCAGAGCGACTATCAGCATACCCGCAGTAACGATGATGGTGATGCTAACGATAGCGGCACGCAAAAAAACTGGGAGTGGAGCCGTTATTACGCCTGGCGCGCCTTGCCGTCATTAAAAGCCAAACTTTCGCTGGGTGAAGATTACCTCAACTCCGATATTTTTGATGGCTTTAGCTACATTGGCGGTAGCATCAGCACCGACGATCAAATGTTGCCGCCAAACCTTCGCGGCTACGCCCCGGATATTTCCGGTGTAGCACATACCACCGCGAAAGTTACGATAACGCAAATGGGGCGCGTCCTTTATGAAACCCAGGTCCCCGCAGGCCCGTTCCGTATTCAGGATATTGGTGATTCGGTATCTGGTACTCTGCATGTCCGCATTGAAGAACAAAATGGTCAGGTGCAGGAATATGACGTCAGCACGGCTTCCATGCCGTTTCTGACCCGACCAGGCCAGGTGCGATATAAAGTGGCGATGGGCCGTCCGCAAAACTGGGATCATCATGTCGAAGGGAGTTTCTTCTCGGGAGGCGAGGCATCATGGGGGATAGCCAATGGCTGGTCGCTCTATGGCGGTGCGTTAGCGGATGAAAACTATCAGTCAGCGGCAATTGGGCTTGGACGCGATTTGGCGCTGTTTGGCGCGTTAGCGTTTGACGTTACCCACTCCCGTACTCGTTTTGACGACAACAGCGTATACGGCAACAAAACGCTGGATGGTAACTCTTATCGTGTCAGTTATGCCAAAGATTTTGATGAACTCAACAGCCGTGTGACCTTTGCCGGATATCGCTTCTCTGAAAAAAACTACATGACCATGAGCGAATACCTGGATGCTAACAACGCCGATCGGGCGCGCACGGGTAACGACAAAGAGATGTATACGGTCACTTACAACCAGAACTTCAGGGATGCGCGTGTTTCGGTCTATCTCAACTATTCCCACCACACCTACTGGGACCGCGAAGATCAAACCAACTACAACATGATGCTTTCTCATTATTTCAATATGGGAAGTATCAGAAACATGAGCGTTTCTCTGACCGGTTATCGCTATGAATACGATAACAATGCCGATAAAGGTATTTATCTTTCCTTAAGCCTGCCGTGGGGTGACAGCAGCACCATTAGTTACAACGGCAACTATGGCAGTGGTGCCGACAGCAGCCAGGCGAGCTTGTACCATCGAATAGATGACGCCAGCCACTATACGGTGAGCACAGGGACCAGTGAAAACCACGCCAGTGTAGATGGTTATTACAGCCACGATGGCACTATGGCAAAAGTTGATCTGAGCGCCAACTATCATGAAGGGCAATACACTTCCGCGGGCATCTCTTTACAGGGCGGTGCAACGCTGACTGCCCACGGCGGCGCGCTGCATCGCACGCAGAACATGGGCGGCACGCGTTTGCTGATTGATGCCGATGGCGTTGCCAATGTGCCAGTAGAAGGCAACGGTGCTGCTGTTTATACCAACATGTTTGGTAAAGCCGTGGTGGCCGATGTTAACGACTACTACCGTAATCAGGCTTATATCGATTTGAATAACCTGCCAGAAAATGCTGAGGCCACCCAGTCGGTGGTCCAGGCAACGCTAACGGAAGGTGCCATTGGTTATCGTAAATTTGCGGTGATCAGTGGGCAGAAAGCAATGGCGGTATTGCGATTGCAGGATGGTAGTCATCCGCCATTTGGTGCGGAAGTGAAAAATGTTAATAAACAGCAAGTTGGTCTGGTTGATGATGAAGGGAATGTCTATCTGGCGGGCGTTAAACCGGGTGAACGCATGACGGTATCCTGGGAGGGAGAATCCCACTGCGATATCAGTCTGCCGGACCCGCTACCGGATGATCTCTTCAATGGCTTGCTGTTGCCATGCCAGCAAATTGGGGGAAGTGCTCCCGCAATATCACATGATATTCAGCCCGTCATTCAGGAGCAGACACAACAGGTGACACCAATGGAACCACCAATCTCTGTTTCATCGAATTAATAACGTGATTAAGGAATGATCCATGTCTAAACATATCTCTTCAAAAAAGATCGTCACTGCATTGACGTTGATGGCGGCGGCTGCAAGTTTTTACGCACAGGCTTCAGTGACGCCCGATCGTACCCGTTTGATTTTTAACGAAAGTGACAAATCTATTAGTGTTACCCTACGTAATAACGATCCTAAACTTCCTTACCTGGCGCAAAGCTGGATTGAAGATGAAAAGGGTAACAAGGTGAGTTCACCATTAGCTGTTTTACCTCCTGTACAGCGTATTGATGCGATGATGAACGGTCAGGTGAAAATTCAGGGATTGCCAGATATCCACAAATTGCCTGCCGATCGCGAAACGATGTTCTACTTTAACGTTCGCGAGATCCCGCCTAAATCGAATAAAGCTAACACGCTGCAAATTGCTCTGCAGACACGTATCAAACTTTTCTGGCGTCCTAAGGTACTGGAAAAAAGCAGCACACAAACTCCCTGGCAGCATAAAGTGACCCTAACCCGCAGCGGCCAGGAATTTACCGTCAATAACTCAACGGCGTATTACGTCATCATCAGCAACGCCAGTACGCAGAAAAATGGCAATCCAGCGGCGGGTTTCTCGCCGTTAGTCATGCCGCCCAAAACCAACGCCCCGTTAAACGTGAAAATGGATAGCACACCAGTGCTGACCTATGTCAACGACTATGGTGCGCGTATGCCGCTCTTTTTCCGCTGTAGCGGTAGTGCCTGCCTGGTGGATGAAGAACTAAGCAGCAAAGGCTGATTCCAGGAGAATCCGATGAGAAAGATGTTTCTGGTTAAATTACTGCTGGTTTTTGGTGTGGTGAGCCATCCTGCGGCAGGCGGAGAATCGAAATCCGTTGATCTGATATTGCGGGTGCTGGTCGATGCTCCGCCACCTTGTTCAGTAACGGGTAGTGCTGTGGAGTTTGGTGATGTGATCATCAAAAAGATCAATGGCACCAACTATCGCATGAATGCTGAGTACAAATTGGACTGTAAGGGAAGTCTAAGTGACGACCTGCAAATGCAGTTTAAGGGAACGACTACCACGATTAATGGCGAAACAGTGTTGAGTACAGGAATTTCTGGATTTGGGATTCGAATTGAAAGTGCGTCTGATAATTCGCTGTTTCCGATTGGCGAAAACAACTGGACGCCTTTCAACATCAACAGCCAACCGAAACTGAAAGCGGTGCCAGTAAAAGAGAGCGGTGTATCACTCGCGGCATCGGAATTTAACGCCAGTATGACGATGGTGGTGGATTACCAATGAAACGACTCGGTTTTTTTGTGATTTGTGGTTGCTGTTGCGTGGTACAGGCGGCGACACCAGACATTACTTTTCACGGAACTTTGGTATCACCGCCAGTTTGTACCATTAGCGGCGGGAAAACCATTGAAGTGGATTTTGGCGACATCCTTATTAATGTCATTGACGGTGTTAACTTTCGTCAGACTGTACCCTATGAGATCACCTGTGATTCTGGAGTTCGTGATGCGGTTTGGGAGATGACTCTGACCTGGAAGGGGACTCCCACCAATTACAATACGTCGGCAGTCCAGACCAGCGTTACCGACCTGGGCATTGAAATGCAACAAAATGGCAGTCCGTTTGAGCTGGATAAACCTCTGAGTATTGATCCTGCCAGCCCCCCAATGCTCAAGGCGGTACCGGTGAAAGCCAGCGGCGCGGTGTTGGGAGACGGAGCATTTTCCGCGTATGCCACGCTACAGGTGGATTACCAATGAAAACACAAGAATATGTTCTCGCAACGCTGCTGGGGAGCTTAATGCTGATCTGTGTAGCGCCGGTGCAGGCGGCTGACAACCTGCATTTTTACGGTAATTTATTGAATAAAACCTGTACACCGGTAGAGACACAAGGATTGCTGGCGGAAGTACAGTTTCCTACGGTGAGTGCACAAGATTTAGTGGTCGCCGGGCAGTCGGCCCGTGTGCCGGTGGTTTTTCAACTGAAAGACTGTAAGGGACCAACGTCATACAACGTAAAGGTAACCTTGACCGGCACGGAAGATAGCGAACAGCCGGGTATTCTGGCGCTGGATGCGTCATCGGGTGCGCAGGGAGTTGGTATAGGTATGGAAAAAAACGACGGCACACCTGTTGCCATCAACAGTTCTACTGGAGCGACCTTTGTACTTAATAACGGCAGCAATAGTCTTAATTTCCGGGCCTGGTTACAGGCAAAAAGCGGTCGTGATGTGACTCCTGGCAATTTTACCGCCCAGCTAACCGCAACGTTTGAGTACCTTTAAAATGAAAAAATTACGCCATGTTTTTTGCTTACTAGTGTTGATACTAATGGTACCCACCGCGATGGCATCAACAATATTTCGTGATATGCACACGTTGATGG
The DNA here is from genome assembly GCF_005781105.1 of Escherichia sp. E2586. Classification (NCBI taxonomy): domain Bacteria; kingdom Pseudomonadati; phylum Pseudomonadota; class Gammaproteobacteria; order Enterobacterales; family Enterobacteriaceae; genus Escherichia; species Escherichia sp. E2586. The sequence continues at coordinate 347,938 of NZ_VATN01000006.1, read as the reverse complement.
GGTATGCCGGTAACGGTAATACCGCAATCTGGTATGAACTTAATGTCCAAACTTTATCTGGCGTCTATCAGGGAACATATCACCGGGATGGTTATACTCTTTATACCGGAGATATTCCCAATATATCCTGGAATGGGCCAGGGACAGCACCAGAAATTAATGTGAAAAGTGGGGATTATATTGACTCATCGAATTGCCCAGGGTTGCCGACATCGGGAGGTTTTAGTTGTAGTAAGGTTATCATGGATATTATCGTTGAAGGCGATCCCGGTAGCTGTCCCTGGATAGTGACCAGTAATATCAAAACACAAGCAAGAGCGACTGGTACTGTTTACCTGGGGCCTTCAGCGTTTAACTCCACCTGTCCGCCAGTTCCTTTAGACCCTTATGATGTTTCATGGAGTCCAAATTCGGTAGTGCATAGCAAGCTGTTATCATTGAAATCCACGGGAGGGATAATCGAAAATACACTCCCTACCTTTTTGATGAAGGATGGCAAGTTGTGTGATGGTAGCCAATTTAACGAGCGTGGCGCATATTGTCGTTTTATTTCGCAAATGATCACTTTTACGTCATATGGTTGTACAGATAGCAAAGTGACAACCATACCAAACCGACATGCGATAACCGACAAACAACTACATGATATTGTGGTGCGTGTCGATACTACTACACCGCAGCCAATAGATTCCACTTGCCGATTCCAGTATGTGCTGAATATGTTGTAGCGACCAAACCGGATACGGCGTTTATGCCGTATCCGGTTTTGCGTTCAGGGCAACTCAGGCGGCAGCCACTCTTCCACCTCAATCAACACCAATAACGCCGCATCACCACCGTACTCTTTGGGGGCCTGGTGAAACGCCATCACATGCGGATGTTGCGCCAGCCACAGTGGTGTTTGTTGCTTCAAAATATGCTTACCATGCCCATGCATCACACAGGCGCAAAACACATGTTCACGGCGGCAGGCGGCAATCAACGCGCCCAGCTCCTGTTTGGCTTGTAGCTGCGTCAGACCGTGCAAATCAAGAAACAACTCCGGTGAATAATCACCGCGCCGCAGTTTCTTCGCCTCAAAATGGCTTACATCCGGGCGGACATATTTCACCGGGCCTTCGGTATTCAATAACGGCTGAAACTCATCTGAGAAATAATGGCTGGCATCGGCCTGTTCCTGAATCAACCGCTTAACCGGCACTTCGCTGACTTTTTTACGCTGCGGTCGGTGGACAATCGTGTCCTGCTTAATCTTGCGAGTCCCCGCCATCAACTGGCGAAACAGAGCCTGGTCCTCCTCGCTAAGTGTTGTTTTCTTTTTCATTGATGTGTCTCTATTTCTAATTTCCCTACAGTTTACCCGACTCGTCGCGCAATCGATCGTTTTAAACGTATTTTTCCTCACTCACCGCGCGTGAATGCTGATTTATCGTCATCTTCATGGCAAACTAGCCGCCGAAATTATTGCGATCATGCCCTGGAGGAATACGTGGATAAAATTTTCGTTGATGAAGCAGTAAATGAGCTGCAAACCATTCAGGACATGTTGCGCTGGTCGGTTAGCCGCTTCAGTGCGGCAAATATCTGGTACGGTCACGGCACCGATAACCCGTGGGATGAAGCCGTACAGCTGGTGTTGCCTTCGCTCTATCTGCCGCTGGATATTCCGGAAGATATGCGCAATGCGCGTCTGACCTCCAGCGAAAAACACCGCATTGTTGAGCGCGTGATCCGCCGCGTCAACGAACGCATTCCGGTGGCTTATCTGACCAACAAAGCGTGGTTCTGCGGCCATGAATTTTACGTCGATGAACGCGTGCTGGTGCCGCGCTCGCCGATTGGTGAACTGATCAACAATAAATTTGCTGGACTCATCAGCAAGCAACCGCAGCACATTTTAGATATGTGTACCGGGAGCGGCTGCATCGCTATTGCTTGCGCTTATGCTTTCCCGGAAGCGGAAGTCGACGCGGTGGACATCTCTCCAGACGCGCTGGCGGTTGCCGAACAGAACATCGAAGAACACGGTCTGATCCACAATGTCATCCCGATTCGTTCCGATCTGTTCCGTGATTTACCGAAAGTGCAGTACGACCTGATCGTCACCAACCCGCCGTATGTCGATGCGGAAGATATGTCCGACCTGCCAAATGAATACCGTCACGAGCCGGAACTGGGCCTGGCGTCTGGTACCGACGGCCTGAAACTGACCCGCCGCATTCTCGGTAACGCGGCAGATTATCTTGCTGATGATGGTGTGCTGATTTGTGAAGTCGGCAACAGCATGGTACATCTTATGGAACAATATCCGGATGTTCCGTTCACCTGGCTGGAGTTTGATAACGGCGGCGACGGTGTGTTTATGCTCACCAAAGCGCAGCTTATTGCCGCACGTGAACATTTCGCGATTTATAAAGATTAAATAAACACGCAAACACAACAATAACGGAGCCGTGATGGCTGGAAACACAATTGGACAACTCTTTCGCGTAACCACCTTCGGCGAATCGCACGGGCTGGCGCTCGGTTGCATCGTCGATGGTGTTCCGCCAGGCATTCCGCTGACGGAAGCGGATCTGCAACACGATCTTGACCGCCGCCGCCCGGGGACATCGCGCTATACCACCCAGCGCCGCGAGCCGGATCAGGTCAAAATTCTCTCCGGTGTTTTTGAAGGTGTGACCACCGGCACCAGCATTGGCCTACTCATAGAAAACACCGACCAGCGTTCTCAGGATTACAGCGCAATTAAGGACGTTTTCCGTCCAGGCCATGCCGATTACACCTACGAACAAAAATACGGTTTGCGCGACTATCGCGGCGGTGGACGCTCTTCCGCCCGTGAAACCGCCATGCGCGTTGCGGCAGGGGCGATTGCCAAAAAATATCTTGCCGAGAAATTCGGTGTCGAAATTCGCGGCTGCCTGACCCAAATGGGCGACATTCCGCTGGAAATCAAAGACTGGTCGCAGGTCGAGCAAAATCCGTTCTTCTGCCCGGACCCTGACAAAATCGACGTGCTGGATGAACTGATGCGCGCGCTGAAAAAAGAGGGCGACTCCATTGGCGCGAAAGTCACCGTTGTTGCCAGTGGCGTCCCTGCCGGACTTGGAGAGCCGGTCTTTGACCGCCTGGATGCCGACATCGCCCACGCGCTGATGAGCATTAACGCGGTGAAAGGTGTGGAAATTGGCGATGGTTTTGACGTGGTGGCGCTGCGTGGCAGCCAGAACCGCGACGAAATCACCAAAGAAGGTTTCCAGAGCAACCATGCGGGCGGCATTCTCGGCGGGATTAGCAGCGGGCAGCAAATCATTGCCCATATGGCGCTAAAACCGACCTCCAGCATTACCGTGCCGGGGCGCACCATTAACCGCTTTGGCGAAGAAGTTGAGATGATCACCAAAGGTCGTCACGATCCTTGTGTCGGGATCCGCGCGGTGCCGATCGCTGAAGCGATGCTGGCGATCGTTTTAATGGATCACCTGTTACGGCAGCGGGCGCAAAATGCCGATGTGAAGACTGATATTCCACGCTGGTAAAAAATGAACAAAACTGCGATTGCGCTGCTGGCCCTGCTTGCCAGTAGCGTCAGCCAGGCAGCGACGCCGTGGCAAAAAATAACCCAACCTGTGCCGGGTAGCGCACAATCGATAGGTAGTTTCTCCAATGGTTGTATCGTCGGCGCTGACACGCTGCCGATACAGTCCGAACATTATCAGGTCATGCGTACCGATCAGCGTCGCTACTTCGGTCACCCGGACCTGGTGATGTTTATCCAACGTCTGAGTAGTCAGGTGAGCAATCTGGGCATGGGGACGGTGTTGATTGGCGATATGGGGATGCCTGCTGGTGGGCGTTTCAACGGCGGTCACGCCAGCCACCAGACCGGACTGGATGTCGATATCTTCCTGCAACTGCCGAAAACACGCTGGACCTCTGCGCAGCTCTTGCGCCCGCAAGCATTAGATTTGGTTTCCCGCGACGGTAAACACGTTGTCCCGACGCTGTGGAAGCCGGAAATTTTCAGCTTGATCAAACTTGCCGCCCAGGACAAAGACGTCACGCGCATTTTTGTTAATCCGGCGATTAAACAACAACTTTGCCTTGATGCCGGCACCGATCGCGACTGGTTGCGCAAAGTGCGACCCTGGTTCCAGCATCGAGCGCATATGCATGTACGATTACGTTGTCCTGCCGATAGTCTGGAGTGTGAAGATCAACCTTTACCGCCACCAGGCGATGGTTGCGGGGCAGAACTGCAAAGCTGGTTTGAACCTCCAAAACCGGGAACAACAAAGCCTGAGAAGAAGACACCGCCTCCGTTGCCGCCTTCCTGCCAGGCGCTACTGGATGAGCACGTGATCTAATGGAAACGTTTAATAGCCTGTTTATGGTTTCCCCGCTGCTGCTGGGAGTTCTCTTTTTTGTCGCCATGCTGGCGGGATTTATCGACTCGATTGCCGGTGGCGGTGGGTTACTCACTATTCCGGCATTGATGGCGGCGGGGATGTCTCCCGCTAACGCGCTGGCAACCAATAAACTGCAAGCCTGCGGTGGCTCTATTTCCGCCACTATCTACTTTATTCGCCGCAAAGTGGTTAGTTTAAGCGATCAAAAACTCAATATCGCCATGACCTTTGTCGGCTCAATGAGTGGCGCACTGCTGGTGCAATATGTTCAGGCCGATATATTACGGCAGATATTGCCCATCCTCGTGATTTGCATCGGCCTCTATTTCTTGCTGATGCCAAAGCTGGGTGAAGAAGATCGCCAGCGCCGGATGTACGGTTTGCCCTTCGCGTTAATTGCCGGTGGTTGCGTCGGTTTTTATGACGGATTCTTTGGTCCGGCAGCCGGATCGTTTTACGCGCTGGCCTTTGTTACGCTGTGCGGATTCAACCTCGCCAAAGCCACGGCTCACGCCAAATTACTCAACGCAACGTCAAATATCGGCGGTTTACTGCTGTTTATTCTCGGTGGCAAAGTGATTTGGGCGACGGGCTTTGTCATGCTGGTGGGGCAGTTCCTCGGCGCGCGCATGGGTTCACGACTGGTGTTGAGCAAAGGACAAAAGCTGATCCGCCCGATGATTGTTATCGTCTCCGCGGTGATGAGTGCCAAATTACTTTACGATAGCCACGGACAGGAGATCCTCCACTGGTTGGGGATGAACTAATGAACAGTACACACCACTATGAGCAGTTAATTGAAATTTTTAATAGCTGCTTTGCCGATGAATTTAATACCCGTCTGATTAAAGGCGACGACGAACCGATCTATCTTCCTGCTGATGCGGAAGTACCGTATAACCGAATCGTCTTCGCTCATGGCTTTTATGCCAGCGCAATTCATGAGATTTCGCACTGGTGTATTGCCGGGAAAGCGCGCCGTGAACTGGTTGATTTCGGTTACTGGTATTGCCCGGACGGTCGCGATGCCCAAACGCAAAGCCAGTTTGAAGATGTTGAAGTGAAGCCGCAGGCGCTCGACTGGTTGTTCTGCGTGGCGGCGGGATATCCGTTTAACGTCAGTTGCGACAATCTGGAAGGGGATTTCGAACCGGATCGTGTGGTGTTTCAACGGCGAGTACATGCGCAGGTGATGGATTATCTGGCTAACGGTATTCCAGAACGTCCGGCACGCTTAATTAAAGCATTACAAAATTATTATCACACGCCGGAACTTACGGCGGAACAATTCCCGTGGCCGGAAGCGCTCAACTGAAGCCAGCGCCACGTTTTACAATGAGGAAAGAAGATGATCGCGGAGTTTGAATCACGCATTCTGGCATTAATCGACGGTATGGTTGACCATGCCAGTGATGATGAGTTATTTGCCAGTGGGTATTTGCGTGGCCACCTGACATTAGCCATCGCAGAACTGGAAAGTGGTGATGACCACTCCGCTCAGGCGGTGCATACGACCGTTAGCCAGAGTCTGGAAAAAGCTATTGGTGCCGGTGAGTTGTCGCCGCGGGACCAGGCGCTGGTAACCGATATGTGGGAACACCTGTTTCAGCAGGCGTCACAGCAGTAAGTTGTTGGCGTCTGGAGCACCATGCCTGATGCGGCGCTTATCGCGTCTTATCAGGCCTACAGGTCACACGAGGTCGGATAAGGTGTTCACGCCGCATCCGACATTGGGAGCACCATGCCTGATGCGACGCTTATCGCGTCTTATCAGGCCTACACGTCACACGTAGGTCGGATAAGGCGTTCACGCCGCATCCGACAAACAATGCCAAAGCAGATTACCCCGCCTTAACCGCTTTACCTTTCAACAACTTCCGCACCCATAACCTATTCGGATTTAACGCCGCCAGCGTACTGGCATCCATCGGAATCGGTTCTTCACTCATCTGTGCCGCCAGAATCTCGGCACACAGCGGGGCAGAACACAAACCACGCGAACCCAAAGCAGCAAGCATAAAGAGATCGTCATAAATCGGCGCGCTTACCGCCTCATCTTTTTGCTCCGTCAGCGACGCATATTCCACGAGTGTAGCGTCATAATCAGGCACGTTGCCTACCATTGGCAGATGATCGCGGGTGGCACAACGCACACCGCAGCGCGCCTCTTTATCACTGACATCAACCGCTTTCGCCCATTGTGCCTGCGGGAAACAATCAATCAATCGCTGGCGATTCTGCAGCTGATCTTCCTCACTGTATGCCGTCTCTTCGCTACCACGGTGATAACTGGCACCAATACAATGGTGTTGGTTCGCCGGATTTTGCGGCGTGAGATAACCGTCATAGCACAGCACCTGCTTCAGTTTTGCCAGTTCCGGCGTTGTCGGAATATGGCTGACCTGCCCGGCAACCGAATATACTGGCAGAGATGATGTTTGGCTGAAACCGCTGATTTGATGCCCGTTCGCCAGTACCACCACGTTATGCGTCGCGTGCTGATCACCTGCAAAATTCAACAACCAACCGTCATCCTTACGGGATAAATCCTGTAACTGATGTTGATAACGAATCTGTAAACCTTGCTGTTCCGCCAGTACCAGCACATTACGGGTCAGTTCCGCCGGACACAGCCAGCCACCTTGCGGATAAGTAATACCGCTGCAATTTGTCGCAACGCCCGTAATTTGTTCAACCGCATTTGTCTCAACGGCTACGGCCAACTCTGCGGGTAAATCCATCGACAGCATCTGTGCGATTTTATGCTGGCTTTTCTCATCCCAGCCTAACTGCGTTACGCCGCACCAGTCATGATCAAATTTAACGGGTAATTGGTCGTAAAGCCGACGAGCAAAAGTAAACGCATTAGAGAAAAAGCGGTTCAACGCACCATCGTGTTTGCTTAAAAGCGGATACAGCGCCCCCTGGCGATTGCCGGAAGCACCCAGCGCGGGGGCCTCATCCGCACAATAAAGCGTTACCTGCCAGCCGCGACGTAATAGCGCCAGCGATAACAACGCGCTGGCAATACCGCCGCCGATAATCGCTGCTTCCCGTTTGCTGCTGCCCGTACGATTAAACCACGGCGTGGAGCAGGGGAGTGGTAATGTCTGTTCCATCACCCCACAAAGCATTTCCCGTTTGCGCCCAAAGCCCTTACGTTTTTGCATGGTGAATCCGGCTTCCTGCAAACCGCGGCGGACAAAACCGGCAGAAGTAAATGTCGCCAGCGTGCCGCCCGGACGCGCCAGTCGTGCCATGGCGTTAAACAGATTTTGCGTCCACATATCCGGGTTTTTCGCTGGCGCAAAGCCGTCCAGAAACCAGGCATCTACTTTTTGATTTAGCGAATCGTCCAGTTGGCTGGTCAGTTCGTTTATATCGCCAAACCATAAATCCAGCGTTACGCGGCCTTCATCGAGCAATAAACGATGGCAACCGGGCAGGGGCAAAGGCCACTGCGCCTGAAGCTGTTCCGCCCACGGCGCAAGTTCCGGCCAGTGTTGGTGCGCTAGCGCTAAATCCGCACGGGTGAGGGGAAATTTCTCAAAACTTATAAAGTGGAGGCGCTTTAACTGCGCCTGTGGACGCGCTTCGCGAAACTGATCAAATGCCTGCCAAAGCGTCAGGAAGTTTAATCCGGTGCCGAAGCCGCTTTCTGCTACCACAAACAGAGGATGCGGATGCTCAGGAAAGCGTGCCTCTAATTGGTTACCCCCAAGAAAAACATAACGCGTCTCTTCCAGTCCGTTATCGTTGGAAAAATAGACATCGTCAAAATCTCGGGAAACAGGTGTACCCTCAGCATTAAATTCAAGGTTGGCAGGTTGTATGGAGTAGTGTTTCACGTAAGTTACTCGTCTTACAGGCGGTGGCTCGATCTTAGCGATGTGTGCCAGGCTGCGCAAATTTCTCTATTAATTGGCTGATCGGACTTGTTCGGCGTACAAGTGTACGCTATTGTGCATTCGAAACTTACTCTATGTGCGACTTACAGAGGTATTGAATGAAACGTGCAGTGATTACTGGCCTGGGCATTGTTTCCAGCATCGGTAATAACCAGCAGGAAGTCCTGGCATCTCTGCGTGAAGGACGCTCAGGGATCACTTTCTCTCAGGAGCTGAAGGATTCCGGCATGCGTAGCCACGTTTGGGGCAACGTAAAACTGGATACCACTGGCCTCATTGACCGCAAAGTTGTGCGCTTTATGAGCGACGCATCCATTTATGCATTCCTTTCTATGGAGCAGGCAATTGCAGATGCTGGCCTCTCCCCGGAAGCTTACCAGAATAACCCGCGCGTTGGCCTGATTGCAGGTTCCGGCGGCGGCTCTCCGCGTTTCCAGGTGTTCGGCGCTGACGCAATGCGCGGCCCGCGTGGCCTGAAAGCGGTTGGCCCGTATGTGGTCACTAAAGCGATGGCATCTGGCGTTTCTGCCTGCCTCGCCACGCCGTTCAAAATCCACGGCGTTAACTACTCCATCAGCTCCGCGTGTGCGACTTCCGCACACTGTATCGGTAACGCAGTAGAGCAGATCCAACTGGGCAAACAAGACATCGTGTTTGCCGGCGGCGGCGAAGAGCTGTGCTGGGAAATGGCCTGCGAATTCGACGCAATGGGCGCGCTGTCTACCAAATACAACGACACCCCGGAAAAAGCCTCCCGTACTTATGACGCTCACCGTGACGGTTTCGTTATCGCTGGCGGCGGCGGTATGGTGGTGGTCGAAGAACTGGAACACGCGTTGGCACGTGGTGCTCATATCTACGCTGAAATCGTTGGCTACGGCGCAACGTCTGATGGCGCAGACATGGTTGCTCCGTCTGGCGAAGGCGCAGTGCGCTGCATGAAGATGGCGATGCACGGTGTTGATACCCCAATCGACTACCTGAACTCCCACGGTACTTCGACTCCGGTTGGCGACGTGAAAGAGCTGGCAGCTATCCGTGAAGTGTTCGGCGATAAGAGCCCGGCGATTTCTGCAACCAAAGCAATGACCGGTCACTCTCTGGGCGCTGCTGGCGTACAGGAAGCTATCTACTCTCTGCTGATGCTGGAACACGGCTTTATCGCCCCGAGCATCAACATTGAAGAGCTGGACGAGCAGGCTGCGGGTCTGAACATCGTGACCGAAACGACCGATCGCGAACTGACCACCGTGATGTCTAACAGCTTCGGCTTCGGCGGCACCAACGCCACGCTGGTAATGCGTAAGCTGAAAGATTAAGTCGGAGTAGGTCGGATAAGACGCGCCAGCGTCGCATCCGACGATACGCGGCAATGTCGCATCCGGCACTAACGCAAAAGGGAACCCGATGGTTCCCTTTTTCACATCATTGACAATCGCCGCCTGTTCCAGGCAAACTTCCCGCTTTGTCGATTTCCTTCTGAAAAGACGTACGCGTTAAATCCTGCCAACGCACCGTAACCCTGAAAACCAGAGAGATGAGACGGGGAGACTCCTCGCCTTGCGCTGCATTCTGGAGTAATGCATGACTGCTGTAAGCCAAACAGAAACACGATCTTCTGCCAATTTTTCGCTCTTCCGCATCGCTTTTGCGGTTTTTCTAACTTACATGACCGTAGGGCTGCCGTTGCCGGTTATCCCGCTGTTTGTTCATCATGAACTGGGCTATGGCAACACCATGGTCGGGATTGCCGTCGGCATTCAGTTTCTGGCTACGGTGCTGACGCGTGGCTACGCCGGACGACTGGCCGATCAATATGGTGCAAAACGTTCGGCGCTTCAGGGCATGTTCGCCTGTGGTCTGGCTGGCGGCGCGCTGCTGCTGGCGGCGCTTTTGCCTGTCTCCGCACCAATTAAATTTGCCCTGCTGGTCGTCGGGCGTTTGATTCTTGGTTTTGGCGAAAGCCAGTTACTGACGGGCGCTTTGACCTGGGGATTGGGCATTGTCGGGCCAAAACACTCAGGCAAAGTGATGTCGTGGAACGGAATGGCGATTTATGGCGCACTGGCGGTGGGCGCACCTCTTGGCTTGTTGATTCATAGCCATTACGGTTTTGCCGCACTGGCGCTTACGACAATGGCATTGCCCCTGCTGGCGTGGGCTTGTAACGGCACAGTACGCAAAGTACCGGCAATGGCGGGAGAACGTCCATCACTGTGGAGCGTTGTCGGACTTATCTGGAAACCGGGTCTTGGTCTGGCGCTTCAGGGCGTTGGCTTTGCGGTTATCGGAACCTTTGTATCGCTCTACTTTGCCAGCAAAGGATGGGCGATGGCAGGCTTTACGCTCACCGCATTTGGCGGCGCATTTGTCGTGATGCGCGTCATGTTCGGCTGGATGCCAGACCGTTTTGGCGGCGTGAAAGTGGCGATTGTCTCTTTGCTTGTCGAAACGGTAGGTTTGTTGCTGCTCTGGCAAGCGCCTGGCGCGTGGGTGGCGTTAGCCGGTGCGGCGTTAACCGGGGCCGGGTGTTCACTTATCTTCCCGGCGCTTGGTGTGGAAGTGGTTAAGCGCGTTCCGTCTCAGGTTCGCGGTACTGCGCTCGGCGGTTATGCGGCGTTTCAGGATATCGCCCTCGGTGTTTCCGGGCCACTGGCAGGTGTCCTGGCGACCACATTTGGCTACTCGTCGGTATTCCTTGCCGGGGCGATATCGGCGGTGCTGGGGATTATCGTGACGATACTGTCATTTCGTCGTGGTTAACTCAATAACCAGACCAATATCACGATGATGGCGGTCAGCAATATCCACAGGCTGGGGCGCATGGCCATTTCTTGCATCGTGTTAATGAATGGCGTAAAGGGATTGAGCAACGGTTGAATATCTCGTGGTTCAATCCCATTCACCCGCCGTTGATAAAGCTGGTTGAGGATATCCTCGGCCTGTGCGGAAGTCAGGGCTGAATGCTGAGAAAGGCCATATTTTTGCTCAACATAGCTCGATAATACTGTCAACTCGCTGGCATCCAGTGGCTGTTTTAGCGCCATCTGAAGCGACTCCAGTGTCGGTGTATTTTGCTGACTTAACACCTGGCGTGCCTGCAACCAGGTAACCAGGTGGGTAAACATTTTGGCCGGGATCAACTCTCCATTTTTTACCCCAGAAAGTTCCAGCATAGATTGCCAAATCTGCTTGCTGGGTTCTCCTGTTGCCGCCGCGAGTTTAGTCACCAGTTGCTTAAGCGTATTGTGTTCTGCCGGTAGCAAAGGGCGGTCGGTCGCCTGGCGCTGTTGCGGCTGCGGGATAACCATCTTCCCTTCCTGTAACAGCGTCAGGACGGTTTTTAATTGCTCCGGTGAGAGTTGATTCAGCGGCGTCTGACCAAAGTTATGACGAATGTAATCTGTGACCGCCTGACGATTATTCCCCAGCCGTAAGTACTCGCTCAATTGCGCCAAAAGCTGGCGGACAGAATGGCTTTCTTGCGCGGCCAGTAAACGTTGTGCAAGGTTTTGTTCTGCGGCGGGGAAATTGCGTGAAAGTAACGGTGAATCGCCCGGCAGACCGATGTCGTGCTTTATACCAGCCCACAATTCCGCGCTCTGCTGTTGCGTCAGCGAAGTCACTTTGGTTATCAAACTTTCCAGCACTGTACGTTGCAAGCTGGATAAAGGCTGATTGCCTGCGCCAGACGACAGTTTATCCCCCTGACCCGGTGGTTGCCCAGGAGGGGCGGAAATTGGTTGTATCATTACGTATCCTTATACCTGAAATCATCGCAAGTATGCCTGGCCGCGAGATTATGGCACACTTGTCCGGTTAACTCTCGTTCTCATACAGGTACCACAAACGTGAAAATCCTTGTTGATGAAAATATGCCTTATGCCCGCGAATTATTTAGTCGTCTGGGGGAGGTGAAAGCGGTTCCGGGGCGTCCAATTCCAGTTGCTGAACTGGATGATGCAGATGCTTTGATGGTGCGTTCGGTCACGAAAGTGAATGAATCTTTACTGGCAGGAAAACCAGTAAAATTTATTGGCACCGCGACCGCGGGGACGGACCATGTCGATGAAGCGTGGTTAAAGCAGGCGGGAATTGGTTTTTCTGCTGCACCTGGCTGCAATGCGATTGCGGTAGTGGAATATGTTTTCTCGTCACTGCTGATGCTCGCCGAACGCGATGGATTTTCACTGCACGAGCGTACCGTGGGGATCGTGGGCGTCGGCAACGTCGGGCGACGGTTACAGGCGCGGCTGGAAGCGTGGGGGATCAACACCTTACTTTGCGATCCACCACGCGCCGATCGTGGGGATGAGGGGGATTTCCGTCCTCTTGATGAACTGGTCGCGCAAGCAGACATTCTGACTTTCCATACGCCACTCTTTAAAGATGGTCCGTACAAAACGCGGCATCTGGCGGATGAAAAACTGATTCGCAGCCTGAAGCCGGGGGCAATTCTGATTAACGCCTGCCGTGGTGCCGTTGTCGATAATACGGCACTGCTGACCTGCCTGAATGAAGGTCAGAAGTTAAGCGTGGTGCTGGATGTCTGGGAAGGCGAGCCAGAACTCAACGTCGAGCTGCTGCAAAAAGTGGATATCGGCACGCCGCATATCGCGGGCTATACCCTCGAAGGTAAAGCGCGTGGCACAACGCAAGTGTTTGAAGCCTACAGCAAGTTTATTGGCCATGAACAGCACGTGGCGTTGGATACATTGCTGCCCGCGCCGGAGTTTGGCCGCATCACGCTGCATGGTCCGCTCGATCAGCCGACGCTAAAAAGGCTGGTGCATTTGGTGTATGATGTGCGCCGCGACGATGCGCCGTTGCGTAAAGTCGCCGGAATACCGGGTGAGTTCGATAAACTGCGCAAAAATTACCTTGAGCGCCGTGAATGGTCGTCTCTGTATGTGATTTGTAATGACGCCAGTGCGGCATCATTACTGTGTAAACTGGGTTTTAACGCCGTTCATCATCCGGCTCGTTAATCTCTTCTTCATGCTCTCTGCTGTAACATAGGCAGGGAGCTTTGCATTTTCTGGAGTAAACCACCATGTCTGAAGGCTGGAACATTGCCGTCCTGGGCGCAACTGGCGCTGTGGGCGAAGCCCTGATTGAAACGCTGGCTGAACGTCAGTTCCCGGTTGGGGAAATTTATGCACTGGCACGTAACGAAAGCGCAGGCGAACATCTGCGCTTTGGTGGTAAGACAATCACCGTGCAGGATGCTGCCGAATTTGACTGGACGCAGGCGCAACTGGCGTTTTTTGTCGCAGGCAAAGAAGCGACCGCGACCTGGGTTGAAGAAGCAACCAACTCAGGCTGCCTGGTTATCGACAGCAGCGGATTGTTTGCTCTCGAACCAGACGTACCGCTGGTGGTGCCGGAAGTAAACCCGTTTGTACTTGCTGATTACCGTAACCGTAATGTCATTGCCGTACCGGACAGCCTGACCAGCCAGCTGCTGGCCTCTCTGAAACCGTTAATCGATCAGGGCGGATTGTCGCGTATTAGCGTTACCAGCCTGATTTCAGCCTCCGCCCAGGGCAAAAAAGCGGTCGATGCGTTAGCGGGGCAGAGTGCGAAATTGCTCAACGGCATTCCGATTGACGAAGAAGATTTCTTCGGACGTCAGCTGGCGTTCAACATGCTGCCGTTACTGCCGGACAGGGAAGGTAGCGTGCGTGAAGAACGTCGTATCGTCGATGAAGTGCGCAAAATCATGCAGGACGAAGGGCTGATGATTTCGGCAAGCGTCGTGCAGGCACCAGTATTTTACGGTCACGCTCAGATGGTCAACTTTGAAGCTCTGCGTCCGCTGGCGGCAGAAGAAGCGCGTGATGCCTTTACCCAGGGCGAAGATATTGTGCTCTCTGAAGAGAACGAGTTTCCTACTCAGGTGGGTGACGCTTCCGGTACGCCGCATCTTTCTGTGGGCTGCGTGCGCAATGATTACGGTATTCCAGAGCAAATCCAGTTCTGGTCGGTGGCCGATAACGTCCGTTTTGGCGGCGCACTGATGGCAGTGAAAATCGCCGAGAAACTGGTGCAGGAGTATCTGTACTAATGTCCGACCAGCAACAACCGCCAGTTTATAAAATTGCGCTGGGCATTGAGTACGACGGCAGTAGGTATTACGGCTGGCAACGGCAGAACGAAGTCCGCAGTGTGCAGGAGAAACTGGAAAAGGCGCTCTCCCAGGTGGCGAACGAGCCCATCACCGTCTTCTGCGCCGGGCGTACTGACGCAGGCGTACACGGCACCGGGCAGGTAGTGCATTTCGAAACCACCGCGCAGCGCAAAGACGCGGCGTGGACATTAGGCGTAAATGCGAATTTACCTGGTGACATCGCTGTGCGTTGGGTTAAAGCTGTACCTGATGATTTTCATGCCCGATTTAGCGCCACGGCTCGCCGTTATCGCTACATCATCTACAATCATCGGCTGCGCCCGGCGGTACTAAGTAAAGGGGTAACCCATTTTTACGAACCGCTGGATGCCGAACGGATGCATCGGGCTGCGCAATGCTTGTTGGGCGAGAATGATTTCACCTCATTTCGCGCGGTGCAGTGCCAGTCCCGAACGCCGTGGCGCAACGTTATGCATATTAACGTCACGCGACATGGTCCTTATGTGGTGGTAGATATCAAAGCGAATGCCTTTGTACATCATATGGTGAGGAATATTGTCGGTAGCCTGATGGAAGTAGGCGCCCACAACCAGCCAGAGAGTTGGATAGCAGAGCTGTTAGCGGCAAAGGACAGAACGCTGGCGGCAGCAACGGCGAAAGCGGAAGGGCTGTATCTGGTTGCGGTAGATTACCCTGACCGATTTGATCTTCCAAAACCGCCAATGGGCCCGCTGTTTCTGGCGGACTAATGAGAATAATGCTCTAAAAATTTCAGGCTGTAGCCAATGCAGTTACAGCCTGAGAAATGAAGAGTACAAGGCATATGCAATTATGGACCTGATTTATTTCCTCATCGATTTTATTTTGCATATTGATGTGCATCTGGCGGAGCTGGTCGCAGAGTACGGCGTCTGGGTTTATGCCATTCTGTTTTTGATTCTGTTCTGTGAAACCGGGCTTGTGGTAACGCCATTCCTGCCTGGTGATTCGTTGCTGTTTGTCGCTGGCGCGTTGGCATCTCTGGAGACTAATGATCTCAACGTCCATATGATGGTGGTACTGATGTTGATTGCTGCAATTGTGGGTGATGCGGTCAACTACACCATTGGGCGGTTATTTGGTGACAAACTGTTCAGTAATCCGGATTCGAAAATTTTTCGTCGTAGTTATCTTGATAAGACTCATCAGTTTTACGAGAGACATGGCGGCAAAACAATTATTCTCGCCCGTTTTGTACCGATCGTCAGAACGTTCGCGCCGTTCGTTGCGGGAATGGGTCACATGTCGTATCGTCATTTCGCCGCTTTTAACGTGATTGGTGCACTGTTGTGGGTACTGATTTTTACCTACGCAGGTTATTTCTTCGGCACGCTCCCCTTCATTCAGAGTAACCTTAAACTGATGATTGTTGGCATTATTTTTGTTTCAATATTGCCTGGGGTTTTCGAATTTATTCGTCACAAACGCGCTGCAAAATAAAAAGTAACTCCGCGGTTCGACCACTTTTTTATCCAAAGTTTCGGGCTGTTATGTTTTAATGTGCAACATTCATGGTCTGTTGGGGGCAAAAATGGCATTATGCGTCCCCAAAGATAAAACTGGCATCGAACCAGGTTCAGACAGAAAGGTCCCTAATGAGCTGGATTGAACGAATTAAAAGCAACATTACTCCCACCCGCAAGGCGAGCATTCCTGAAGGTGTGTGGACTAAGTGTGATAGCTGCGGTCAGGTTTTATACCGCGCTGAACTGGAACGTAATCTTGAGGTCTGTCCGAAGTGTGACCATCACATGCGTATGTCGGCGCGTAACCGCCTGCATAGCTTGTTAGATGAAGGCAGCCTTGTGGAGCTGGGTAGCGAGCTTGAGCCGAAAGATGTGCTGAAGTTCCGTGACTCCAAAAAGTATAAAGACCGTCTGGCCTCTGCGCAGAAAGAAACCGGCGAAAAAGACGCGCTGGTGGTGATGAAAGGCACTCTGTATGGTATGCCGGTTGTCGCTGCGGCATTCGAATTCGCCTTTATGGGCGGTTCAATGGGTTCAGTGGTTGGCGCTCGTTTCGTGCGTGCCGTTGAGCAAGCGCTGGAAGATAACTGCCCGCTGATCTGCTTCTCCGCTTCTGGTGGCGCACGTATGCAGGAAGCGTTAATGTCGCTGATGCAGATGGCGAAAACCTCTGCGGCACTGGCGAAAATGCAGGAGCGCGGGTTACCGTACATTTCTGTACTGACCGACCCGACTATGGGCGGTGTTTCTGCAAGCTTCGCGATGCTGGGCGATCTCAATATTGCTGAACCGAAAGCGTTAATCGGCTTTGCCGGTCCGCGCGTTATCGAACAGACCGTTCGCGAAAAACTGCCGCCAGGATTCCAGCGCAGTGAATTCCTGATCGAGAAAGGCGCCATCGATATGATCGTCCGTCGACCGGAAATGCGCCTGAAACTGGCGAGCATTCTGGCGAAGCTGATGAATCTGCCAGCGCCTAATCCTGATGCGCCGCGTGAAGGCGAAGTGGTGCCACCGGTGCCGGATCAGGAACCAGAGGCCTGATAACTGATAAGGGCAGGGCCACTGGCTCTGCCCTTTTGCTATTTATTCTCCCCGTAACGAATCAGCGGATACCATGATTATCAAACGCACTCCTCAAGCCGCGTCGCCTCTGGCTTCGTGGCTTTCTTATCTGGAAAACCTGCACAGTAAAACTATCGATCTCGGCCTTGATCGCGTCAGCCAGGTTGCAGCGCGTCTTGGCGTCCTTAAACCTGCACCGTTTGTGTTTACCGTTGCGGGAACTAATGGCAAAGGCACGACCTGCCGTACGCTGGAGTCGATTCTGATGGCGGCAGGGTACAGGGTGGGGGTCTACAGTTCGCCGCATCTGGTGCGTTATACCGAGCGCGTTCGTATACAGGGCAAAGAACTGGCGGAGTCGGCCCATACGGCTTCTTTTGCCGAGATTGAGGCCGAGCGCGGCGATATTTCTCTGACTTATTTTGAATACGGTACGCTGTCGGCATTGTGGTTGTTCAAAGAGGCGCAACTCGATGTGGTGATTCTGGAAGTAGGTCTGGGCGGTCGTCTGGATGCTACTAACATTGTCGATGCTGATGTTGCCGTGGTAACCAGTATCGCGCTGGATCATACCGACTGGCTGGGGCCAGATCGTGAAAGCATTGGTCGAGAAAAAGCAGGGATCTTCCGCAGCGAAAAACCGGCAATCGTCGGTGAACCGGAAATGCCTTACACCATTGCCGATGTAGCACAGGAGAAAGGCGCACTGTTGCAACGTTGTGGCGTTGAGTGGAATTATTCCGTCACTGACCATGACTGGTCATTTACCGATGCTCACGGCACGCTGGCGGGATTACCGTTGCCACTTGTCCCGCAACCGAATGCCGCAACGGCGCTGGCGGCACTGCGTGCCAGCGGCCTGGAAGTCAGTGAAAAGGCAATTCGCGACGGAATCGCCAGCGCAATTTTGCCTGGACGTTTCCAGATTGTGAGCGAGACGCCACGCGTTATTTTTGATGTCGCCCATAATCCTCATGCGGCGGAATATCTTACCGGACGCATGAAAGCGTTACCGAAAAACGGGCGCGTGCTGGCGGTTATCGGTATGCTACATGATAAAGATATTGCCGGAACACTGGCCTGGTTGAAAAGCGTGGTTGATGACTGGTATTGTGCGCCACTGGAAGGGCCGCGTGGTGCCACGGCAGCACAACTGCTTGAGCATCTGGGGAACGGCAAACCATTCGATAGCGTTGCGCAGGCATGGGAAGCCGCAATGGCGGACGCTAAACCGGAAGATACCGTGCTGGTGTGTGGTTCGTTCCATACGGTCGCACATGTCATGGAAGTGATTGACGCGAGGAGAAGCGGTGGCGAGTAAGTTTCAGAATCGGTTAGTTGGCACTATTGTGCTGGTAGCTCTGGGAGTTATTGTGCTTCCAGGATTGCTTGATGGGCAGAAAAAACATTATCAGGATGAGTTTGCAGCGATCCCGCTGGTGCCGAAAGCGGGCGATCGTGACGAACCAGATATGATGCCAGCCGCCACTCAGGCGTTGCCGACACAGCCGCCAGAAGGCGCGGCAGAAGAGGTGCGGGCAGGTGATGCCGCAGCGCCTTCGCTCGACCCGACAACCATTGCGGCCAATAATACCGTGTTTGAACCGGAGCCTGCACCGGTCGCTCCACCGAAACCGAAACCGGTGAATCCGCCTAAGCCGAAGGTTGAAGTGCCGCCCCCGCCGAAGCCAGAACCGAAGCCGGTTGTTGAAGAAAAGGCAGCGCCGACGGGTAAAGCCTATGTTGTGCAACTGGGCGCGCTGAAAAATGCCGATAAAGTGAATGAGATTGTCGGTAAGCTGCGTGGCGCGGGATATCGGGTTTATACTTCGCCGTCAACGCCAGTGCAGGGTAAAATCACCCGTATTCTCGTGGGGCCAGATGCCTCAAAAGATAAGCTGAAAGGATCGCTTGGCGAACTGAAGCAGATCTCTGGTTTGAGCGGCGTGGTGATGGGCTACACGCCGAATTAATACGGTTTTGCCTGATGCGACGCTGGCGCGTCTTATCAGGCCTGTGCTGGAGCAGAACCGTAGGTCGGATAAGGCGTTCACGCCGCATCCGACAATGATTGCCCGATGCCGCAAAGGCATAAAAAGTCGATGGCGTTGAATATTTTTTCAGCGCCATTTTTATTGATGCGCGGGAAGGAAATCCCTACGCAAACGTTTTCTTTTTCTGTTAGAATGCGCCCCGAACAGGATGACAGGGCGTAAAATCGTGGGACACATATGGTCTGGATTGATTACGCCATAATCGCGGTGATTGCTTTTTCCTCTCTGGTTAGCCTGATCCGCGGCTTTGTTCGTGAAGCGTTATCGCTGGTGACATGGGGTTGTGCTTTCTTTGTTGCCAGTCATTACTACACTTACCTGTCAGTCTGGTTTACGGGCTTTGAAGATGAACTGGTTCGAAATGGGATTGCCATCGCGGTACTGTTTATCGCTACCCTGATCGTTGGTGCTATCGTGAACTTCGTGATAGGCCAGCTGGTGGAGAAAACGGGGTTGTCAGGCACCGATCGGGTGCTGGGCGTCTGTTTCGGTGCGTTGCGCGGTGTGTTGATTGTCGCCGCTATTCTTTTCTTTCTCGACTCCTTTACTGGGGTGTCGAAAAGCGAAGACTGGAGCAAATCACAATTGATCCCGCAGTTCAGTTTTATCATCAGATGGTTTTTTGATTATCTGCAAAGCTCGTCAAGTTTCTTGCCCAGGGCGTAAGTGCTCTGAGATGTGGCTTAACGAGGAAAAAGACGTATGTGCGGTATTGTCGGTATCGCCGGTGTTATGCCGGTTAACCAGTCGATTTATGATGCCTTAACGGTGCTTCAGCATCGCGGTCAGGATGCCGCCGGCATCATCACCATAGATGCCAATAACTGCTTCCGTTTGCGTAAAGCGAACGGGCTGGTGAGCGATGTATTTGAAGCTCGCCATATGCAGCGTTTGCAGGGCAATATGGGCATTGGTCATGTGCGTTACCCTACGGCTGGCAGCTCCAGTGCCTCTGAAGCGCAGCCGTTTTACGTTAACTCTCCGTATGGTATTACGCTTGCCCACAACGGCAATCTGACCAACGCTCACGAGTTGCGTAAAAAACTGTTTGAAGAAAAACGCCGCCACATCAACACCACTTCCGACTCGGAAATTCTGCTTAATATCTTCGCCAGCGAGCTGGACAACTTCCGCCACTATCCGCTGGAAGCCGACAACATTTTCTCCGCCATTGCCGCGACTAACCGCCAAATTCGCGGCGCGTATGCCTGCGTGGCGATGATTATCGGCCACGGTATGGTTGCCTTCCGCGATCCTAACGGGATTCGTCCGCTGGTGTTGGGGAAACGTGATATCGACGAGAATCGCACAGAATATATGGTCGCTTCCGAAAGCGTTGCGCTCGATACGCTGGGCTTTGAGTTCCTGCGTGACGTCGCCCCAGGCGAAGCGATTTACATCACTGAAGAAGGGCAGTTGTTTACCCGTCAGTGTGCCGACAATCCAGTCAGCAATCCATGCTTGTTTGAGTATGTTTACTTTGCCCGTCCTGACTCGTTCATCGACAAAATTTCCGTTTACAGCGCGCGTGTGAATATGGGCACGAAACTGGGCGAGAAAATTGCCCGTGAATGGGAAGATCTTGATATCGACGTGGTGATCCCGATTCCGGAAACTTCCTGCGATATCGCGTTGGAAATCGCCCGAATTCTGGGCAAACCGTACCGCCAGGGCTTTGTTAAAAACCGCTATGTTGGTCGTACCTTCATCATGCCGGGTCAGCAACTGCGTCGTAAATCTGTGCGCCGTAAATTGAACGCCAACCGCGCTGAGTTCCGCGATAAAAACGTCCTGCTGGTTGATGACTCCATCGTGCGCGGCACCACCTCTGAACAAATTATCGAGATGGCACGCGAAGCCGGAGCGAAGAAAGTGTACCTCGCCTCTGCGGCACCGGAAATTCGCTTCCCGAACGTTTATGGTATTGATATGCCGAGTGCCACGGAACTGATCGCTCACGGCCGTGAAGTGGATGAAATTCGCCAGATCATCGGTGCCGACGGTTTGATTTTCCAGGATCTCAACGATCTGATCGAAGCCGTTCGCGCTGAAAATCCGGATATCCAGCAGTTTGAATGCTCGGTGTTCAACGGCGTCTACGTCACGAAAGATGTTGATCAGGGCTACCTCGATTTTCTCGATACTTTACGTAATGACGACGCCAAAGCATTGCAACGTCAGAACGAAGTGGAAAACCTGGAAATGCATAACGAAGGATGATGCCTTCACTCAGGGTGCCAGTCTGGCACCCTGACTTGCAACTCCCGCCGAAATCCTGCAAAGTCTGCCTGCAAGTCTGACAGGGCAACTCTCTATGAAACGACTCATTGTAGGCATCAGTGGTGCCAGCGGCGCGATTTATGGCGTGCGCTTATTACAGGTTCTGCGCGATGTCACAGACATCGAAACGCATCTGGTTATGAGCCAGGCGGCGCGCCAGACCTTATCCCTAGAAACGGATTTTTCCCTGCGCGAAGTGCAGGCGTTAGCCGATGTAACTCATGATGCGCGCGATATTGCTGCCAGCATCTCTTCTGGTTCTTTCCAGACGCTGGGCATGGTGATTTTACCCTGTTCAATCAAAACCCTTTCCGGCATTGTCCATAGCTATACCGATGGCCTGTTGACCCGCGCGGCAGATGTGGTGCTGAAAGAGCGTCGCCCGTTGGTGCTCTGCGTGCGTGAAACACCATTGCACTTAGGCCACCTGCGTTTAATGACTCAGGCGGCTGAAATCGGTGCGGTGATTATGCCTCCCGTTCCGGCGTTTTATCATCGCCCGCAATCCCTTGATGATGTGATAAATCAGACGGTTAACCGTGTTCTTGACCAGTTTGCGATAACCCTTCCCGAAGATCTCTTTGCCCGCTGGCAGGGCGCATAACTCTGCTGTTGCCCTGTTTCAGGGCAATTTTGCAACCGCGATCAAATCCTCGACATTTTGTTCCTTCCATTGAATCGAAACGCTGCGATTCAACCGCCATACCTGCTATCTTCAATTTCAGGACAATAATGCAACGTCTTATTAACATATTTTACGTTGAATGTTGCTGCTGTCGGCAAGATGGCATAAGACCTGCATGAACGAGCCTGCAAACACACAACACAATACACAATATAAAAAAGCCATTTCACTTGAGGGTTATGTATGAAGAAGTCGATTCTCGCTCTGTCTTTGTTAGTCGGTATCTCCGCAGCAGCTTCCAGCTACGCGGCGCTGCCGGAGACGGTACGTATCGGAACGGATACCACCTATGCACCGTTCTCATCGAAAGATGCCAAAGGTGACTTTGTTGGCTTTGATATCGATCTCGGTAACGAGATGTGCAAACGGATGCAGGTGAAATGTACCTGGGTTGCCAGTGACTTTGATGCGCTGATCCCCTCACTGAAAGCGAAAAAAATCGACGCTATTATTTCGTCGCTCTCCATTACCGATAAACGTCAGCAGGAGATTGCTTTCTCTGACAAGTTGTACGCCGCGGATTCCCGTCTGATTGCCGCTAAAGGTTCACCTATTCAGCCAACGCTGGATTCACTGAAAGGTAAACATGTCGGAGTGCTGCAAGGCTCCACTCAGGAAGCCTACGCTAACGATACCTGGCGCAGTAAAGGTATTGATGTTGTGGCTTATGCCAACCAGGATTTAGTCTATTCCGATCTTGCTGCGGGGCGTCTGGATGCTGCGTTACAAGATGAAGTCGCCGCCAGTGAAGGATTCCTTAAGCAACCTGCCGGTAAAGAGTTCGCCTTTGCTGGCCCTTCAGTGAAAGACAAAAAATACTTCGGTGACGGTACCGGTGTCGGGCTGCGTAAAGATGATGCTGAACTGACGGCTGCGTTTAATAAGGCGCTTGGCGAACTGCGCCAGGATGGTACTTACGACAAGATGGCGAAAAAGTACTTCGATTTTAATGTCTACGGTGACTGATACGTCGCAGGGAAGCTGCACCTGATAGCGTCATTATCATGGTGCATTATAGGTTTGTTGCACTATCGTGGTGCATTGAAATGCATACTTAAGCAATTTTAATGAAAAATAATACGATTAACGGGCCAGGATATTTTGCCTTGTTGGTCAATTTTATGGCACGATAAGTGTAACAAACCTGTAAATATTCCCTATTAAAAGACTGTCAGTTGAGGACATTATGAAAAAACTGGTGCTATCGCTCTCCTTGGTTCTGGCCTTCTCCAGCGCGACTGCTGCTTTTGCTGCTATTCCGCAAAATATTCGCATCGGTACTGACCCGACTTATGCACCGTTTGAATCAAAAAATTCACAAGGTGAATTGGTTGGCTTTGATATCGACCTGGCGAAGGAACTGTGCAAACGCATCAATACGCAATGTACATTTGTCGAAAACCCGCTGGATGCGTTAATTCCGTCATTAAAAGCGAAGAAGATTGACGCCATCATGTCATCGCTTTCCATCACCCAAAAACGTCAGCAGGAAATAGCCTTCACCGACAAATTGTACGCCGCCGATTCTCGCCTGGTTGTGGCGAAAAATTCCGACATTCAGCCGACAGTAGAATCGCTGAAAGGCAAGCGGGTGGGCGTATTGCAGGGCACGACCCAGGAGACATTTGGTAACGAGCACTGGGCGCCAAAAGGCATTGAAATCGTCTCTTATCAGGGGCAGGACAACATTTATTCTGACCTGACCGCCGGGCGTATTGATGCCGCGTTCCAGGACGAAGTTGCCGCCAGCGAAGGTTTCCTCAAACAGCCAGTCGGTAAAGATTACAAATTCGGTGGCCCGTCTGTTAAAGATGAAAAACTGTTTGGCGTAGGCACCGGCATGGGCCTGCGTAAAGAAGATAACGAACTGCGCGAGGCACTGAACAAAGCCTTTGCCGAAATGCGCGCTGACGGTACTTACGAGAAATTAGCGAAAAAGTACTTCGATTTTGATGTTTATGGTGGTTAATCACCATCGGTGAAAGAAAGCCCGCTCCCTTTGGGTAACCGGAGGGAGACAAGAGGCAGGAAATTCACCACACACGACAGGACAGGCTGCATGTTGTATGGGTTTTCAGGTGTTATTTTACAGGGGGCGCTCGTCACGCTGGAGCTGGCTATCAGCTCTGTAGTGCTCGCTGTAATCATCGGTTTAATTGGCGCTGGCGGTAAGCTCTCGCAAAATCGGCTTTCGGGGCTGATTTTCGAAGGGTACACCACGCTGATTCGCGGCGTGCCGGACTTGGTGTTGATGCTGCTGATATTTTACGGTTTGCAGATTGCGCTAAACGCGGTGACGGAAGCGATGGGCGTCGGACAGATTGATATCGACCCGATGGTTGCCGGTATTATCACCCTGGGTTTTATTTACGGTGCTTACTTCACCGAAACGTTCCGTGGCGCGTTTATGGCGGTGCCGAAAGGACAAATAGAGGCGGCTACGGCGTTCGGTTTTACTCGCGGGCAAGTATTTCGGCGGATTATGTTTCCGGCGATGATGCGTTACGCTCTGCCGGGCATTGGCAACAACTGGCAGGTGATCCTCAAATCTACCGCTCTGGTTTCGTTACTCGGCCTGGAAGATGTGGTGAAAGCCACCCAATTGGCAGGCAAAAGTACATGGGAACCGTTCTATTTCGCCATCGTCTGTGGCGTGATTTATCTGGTTTTCACCACCGTTTCCAATGGTGTGCTGCTGTTCCTTGAGCGCCGCTACTCCGTGGGTGTGAAGAGGGCTGACCTGTGATCGAAATCTTACATGAATACTGGAAACCGCTGTTGTGGACCGACGGTTATCGCTTTACCGGCGTGGCGATTACCCTTTGGTTGCTGATTTTGTCAGTAGTGATAGGCGGAATTCTGGCGCTGTTTCTGGCGATTGGTCGCGTCTCAAGTAATAAATACATCCAGTTTCCAATCTGGTTATTTACCTATATTTTTCGCGGTACGCCGCTGTATGTGCAGTTGCTGGTGTTCTATTCCGGCATGTACACGCTGGAGATTGTTAAAGGGACCGAGTTCCTTAACGCTTTCTTCCGCAGTGGCCTGAACTGTACCGTGCTGGCGCTGACGCTTAACACTTGTGCTTACACCACCGAGATTTTTGCCGGAGCGATCCGCTCGGTGCCGCACGGGGAAATTGAAGCTGCCAGGGCCTATGGTTTCTCGACCTTTAAAATGTATCGCTGCATTATTTTACCGTCGGCGCTGCGTATTGCTTTACCGGCCTACAGCAACGAAGTGATCCTGATGTTGCATTCTACTGCGCTGGCGTTTACTGCCACGGTGCCGGATCTGCTGAAAATTGCCCGTGATATAAACGCCGCGACGTATCAACCTTTTACCGCCTTTGGCATTGCTGCGGTACTCTATTTAATCATCTCTTATGTCCTGATCAGCCTCTTTCGCAGAGCGGAAAAACGCTGGTTGCAGCATGTGAAACCTTCTTCAACGCACTGAGAATACGATGTCCGAGAATAAATTAAACGTTATCGATTTGCACAAACGCTACGGCGAACATGAAGTGCTGAAAGGGGTGTCACTGCAAGCGAATGCCGGAGATGTGATCAGCATCATCGGATCGTCGGGATCGGGGAAAAGTACCTTTCTGCGTTGCATTAACTTCCTCGAAAAACCGAGTGAAGGCTCGATCGTGGTTAACGGCCAGACCATCAATCTGGTGCGCGACAAAGACGGTCAACTGAAAGTCGCCGATAAAAATCAGCTGCGTTTACTGCGCACGCGCCTGACGATGGTGTTCCAGCACTTCAATCTCTGGAGCCATATGACGGTGCTGGAAAACGTCATGGAAGCGCCCATTCAGGTGCTGGGCCTGAGCAAGCATGAAGCGCGCGAGCGGGCGGTGAAATATCTGGCGAAAGTCGGCATAGACGAACGTGCGCAGGGGAAATATCCGGTGCATCTGTCCGGTGGTCAGCAACAGCGTGTTTCCATCGCAAGGGCGCTGGCAATGGAACCAGAAGTTCTGCTGTTTGATGAACCTACATCGGCCCTTGACCCAGAGCTGGTGGGCGAAGTGCTGCGCATTATGCAGCAGCTGGCGGAAGAGGGCAAAACGATGGTGGTGGTAACCCACGAAATGGAATTTGCTCGCCATGTCTCCACACATGTTATTTTCCTCCATCAGGGGAAAATCGAAGAAGAGGGTGCGCCAGAACAATTATTTGGCAACCCGCAAAGTCCTCGTTTGCAACAGTTCCTTAAGGGATCGCTGAAATAATTGCCTCTCCGGTGGCTAATGCTGCCGGAGTATTTTCAAGGCTAATTTGCGAGTTAGCTTCCGTTGAAATGTATATATTGCAGTCCACTTAAAATAGTTCTGAATTCGCTGTCCAGATATAAAAACTGCCTGCTGCCTTGCTTATAAAGGGTGGTTATTGTCTCGTCATCTTAAATTTGAGAGGTGACGGAACGCCATGACCATATCGACAACTTCCACACCGCATGATGCGGTATTTAAATCCTTTTTACGTCATCCGGACACCGCGCGGGACTTTATTGATATTCACCTTCCCGCGCCGCTACGTAAACTTTGTGATTTATCGACGTTAAAACTGGAACCCAACAGTTTTATTGATGAAAACCTGCGACAATATTACTCCGACATCTTGTGGTCAGTGAAAACTGAGGAGGGGATGGGATATATTTATGTCGTCATTGAACACCAAAGTAAGGCGGAAGAATTAATGGCTTTTCGCATGATGCGCTATTCTATTGCGGCAATGCAAAACCATCTTGATGCAGGCTATAAAGAACTACCTTTGGTGATCCCGATGCTGTTTTATCATGGTTGCAGAAGTCCTTATCCTTATTCTCTCTGTTGGCTTGATGAATTTGCGGAGCCTGCTATTGCCCGCCAAATTTATTCATCGGCTTTTCCGCTGGTGGATATTACCGTAGTGCCGGATGACGAGATTATGCAACACCGCAAAATGGCGTTACTGGAGTTAATGCAGAAACATATTCGCCAGCGCGATCTGTTAGGATTAGTCGATCAAATTGTTTCGCTGCTAGTTACAGGGAACACTAATGACAGACAGCTAAAAGCCCTGTTTAATTATGTATTACAAACGGGAGATGCCCAGCGTTTCCATGCGTTTATTGGTGAGATAACAGAACGCGCACCACAAGAAAAGGAGAAACTGATGACCATTGCTGACAGATTACGTGAAGAAGGCGCAATGCAGGGCAAACACGAAGAAGCCCTGCGTATTGCTCAGGAGATGCTGGAGAGAGGTTTAGACCGAGAGTTAGTTTTGACACTGACCCGACTTTCGCCAGACGAGCTTTTGGCGAAAAACCACTAATTCTGAATTACCAGGAACTAACTGGCGGATGTTCGCGGTAAAACACATCAGTGAATAACGTCTGCCAGCGCCTCGTCTAAATCGTACCAGCGAAAAGCGAATCCCGCTTCTTCCAGCCTTTTTGGCAGCGCACGTTGCCCGCCTAATACCAGAACTGAAGATTCGCCCATTAACAGCCGAATAGCGGTGGCGGGGACGCGCATAATTGCCGGGCGATGCAGTGCATGACCGAGCGCGTGGGCAAATTGTTCGTTGCGTACCGGATAGGGGGCAACCATATTAAACGGTCCGCGCAGATCGTTATCCAGCAGCCAGAGAATCCCGTTGACCATATCATCGATATGAATCCAGGCCAGATACTGCCGACCAGAGCCAATGGGGCCACCTAAACCGAGGCGAAACGGCGGCAGCATTTTGCCGAGAATTCCGCCATCTGGTGCCAGCACCACACCGGTACGCAGCAGGCACACACGCGTTTTGTCGCTTTGCGCCCGACAGGCAATTTCTTCCCAGCGGGCGCAGAGTTTATGGGTAAATTCGTTATGCGGAGGCTCTTCTTCGGTAACCACTACTTCACCTAAATCACCGTAATATCCCGCCGCCGAACCAGAAATAAGGACCGACGGTGGCGTGTCGCTGGCGTTAATTAAATCCACCAGTTTTTGCGTAATATTCCAGCGACTTTGGCACAGTCGGTCTTTTTGCTCGCGAGTCCAGCGTTTGTCGGCAATCGGTTCGCCAGCCAGGTTTATTACCGCATCAACGCCGTTGAGGTTGCTTTGATCGGCGAGCCCTTGCCATAGTGTCACTTGAGGGCCGAGGATTGAACTGGCTTTCTGCGTGTTACGCGTCACCACAGTGACCTGATGGCCCAACTCCAGCAAACGCGGGATTAAATGGCGACCAATTAATCCAGTCCCTCCGGTGATCACTATATTCATGCAGCCTCCCGATATGGCGGTTAACGCTGCCAGCTCAAGGTCATTGATACCGAATCGGCGTAGCGCAGCGCGTGCAGTTTATCGATCTCCACTTCAGCATAGGTTACCCAGTGATGTTCTCGTGCGATATCGAGCACATCCTGAGTTAATTTTTCCAGCAAAGAGAAACGGTTATTCTCTACGTGTTGAATGATGTTTTTGGTGACGGTGCGATAGTTCAGCGCGTCATTAATATCTTCACTGGTACGCGCTTTATCGGCGGGGTAGTGGATCGTGACATTGATAACGATATCCTGACGGTTGTTAATCTCTTCGTCCTTAATTCCGATAAATGTACGTAAACGAAGGTTTTTTATACGAATAATAGCGGCAGGTTGTGACATTGCAGGTTCCCTGTTGTTTTACTTAGACTGGAATAATACACGAGAACCTTTCTCAGTTAACTATCTGAGATCTCATCATTCAATTGGGCCTTTAATAGTGATTGTCCGGTGGCTGGGCGCGAACGGATCCGCTCATGCCAGTTCTTCGCTGCCGGGTACATAGCAAGGTCAATCCGCTGACGAGCATATGCATTTACCCACGGCCAACAGGCAATATCCGCAATGCTGTAATCTTCGCCGCCAAGCCAGGGGGCGTTTTCCAGGCGCTTATTGAGTACCTGATACAGACGCTGGGTTTCAACCTGATAACGTTCAATAGCGTAAGGAATAGTCTGTGGCGCAGCATGATTAAAATGATGATTCTGTCCGAGCATTGGCCCCAGGCCGCCAACCTGCCAGAATAACCATTGTAAGGTGGTGGCGCGCTCACGCGGGTCGTGACTTAAAAATAGTCCCGTTTTCTCTGCCAGATACAACAATATTGCACCTGACTCAAAGAGGCTTAACGGTTCGCCGCCATCAGTCGGTGAATGATCAACAATTGCCGGAATCTTATTGTTCGGCGAAATGCGCAAAAACTCCGGGCGAAACTGACAGCCTTTCCCCAAGTCAACCTTAATTAAACGATAATCCAGGCCAGCCTCTTCGAGAAACAGCGTAATTTTGTGGCCATTTGGGGTAGGGGCATAATAGAGATCGATCATTGCAGCTCCGGTTGTCTAATAATCTGAACATCTCAAGTATAGAAACCCGGGAGGCTTGCGTGAGTTTTCATCAAGTAACCGTGGCAAAAAGGCTCTATAGTTTGAGAGCAAGCCCCTTTATCGCCGAGGATATAATGAGTAAACCCGCTATCACGCTTTGGTCAGATGCCCATTTTTTCTCCCCCTACGTGTTATCTGCCTGGGTGGCGTTGCAGGAGAAAGGACTACCTTTTCATATAAAGACTATCGACCTTGACAGCGGTGAACATTTACAGCCGACGTGGCAAGGTTACGGGCAGACACGCCGCGTGCCTTTGTTACAGATTGATGATTTTGAGTTGAGTGAATCCTCTGCCATAGCGGAATATCTGGAAGACCGTTTTGCGCCGCCGACCTGGGAACGCATTTATCCATTGGATCTGCAAAACCGGGCGCGTGCACGGCAGATTCAGGCATGGCTGCGGAGCGACCTGATGCCTCTGCGTGAAGAGCGTTCGACGGATGTCGTTTTTGCTGGCGCAAAAAAAGCACCGCTAACGGCGGAGGGAAAAGCCAGCGCGCAGAAATTGTTCGCAATGGCAGAACATTTACTGACGCATAACCAGCCTAATTTGTTTGGCGAGTGGTGCATTGCCGACACTGATTTAGCGCTAATGATTAATCGTCTGGTGCTGCACGGCGATGAGGTGCCGGAGCGTATGGTGGATTATGCGGCATTCCAGTGGCAGCGTGCTTCAGTTCAGCGTTTTATTGCACTTTCAGCAAAGCAATCTGGCTGATAGCAGCGACAGAATCCAGTATCATAGCTTACGTTTTTTCGACGAGGAGTGAGTGATGAAACTGATGTTTGCATCGGACATTCATGGGTCGTTACCGGCGACGGAACGTGTACTGGAGTTGTTTGCCCAAAGCGGCGCGCAGTGGCTGGTGATTCTTGGCGACGTGTTGAATCACGGCCCACGCAATGCTTTACCGGAGGGCTATGCGCCGGCAAAGGTGGCGGAACGCTTGAATGAAGTGGCGCATAAAGTCATCGCTGTACGTGGCAACTGCGACAGTGAAGTGGACCAAATGCTGCTGCATTTCCCAATGACCGCGCCATGGCAACAGGTGTTGCTGGAAAAACAGCGCCTGTTTCTGACACATGGGCATCTGTTTGGCCCGGATAATCTGCCGGCGTTAAACCAGAACGACGTGCTGGTGTATGGTCATACCCATCTGCCGGTGGCGGAGCAGCGGGGGGAGATTTTCCACTTCAACCCCGGTTCGGTTAGCATTCCGAAAGGCGGCAATCTGGCGAGCTACGGCATGCTCGAAGATGACGTACTAAGCGTAATCGCACTCAATGATCAAAGTATCATTGCGCAGGTCGCGATTAATCCGTAATTTACCCAACAACTCAAAATGCGCCGTAAGAGCGCCAGAAAAAGAAGGTTTCCTGATAATGGAACAGCGTCGTTTGGCAAGTACTGAATGGGTGGATATTGTCAATGAAGATAACGAAGTCATTGCACAAGCCAGCCGGGAACAAATGCGGGCACAGTGTCTGCGTCATCGTGCAACTTACATCGTCGTGCATGATGGTATGGGCAAAATTCTGGTCCAGCGTCGTACCGAGACAAAAGACTTTTTACCCGGCATGTTAGATGCTACTGCTGGTGGTGTGGTCCAGGCTGATGAACAACTGCTGGAATCCGCACGTCGCGAAGCGGAAGAAGAGTTGGGCATTGCCGGTGTCCCCTTTGCCGAGCACGGGCAGTTCTATTTCGAAGATAAAAATTGCCGTGTCTGGGGCGCGTTGTTCAGCTGTGTTTCTCACGGCCCTTTCGCCCTTCAGGAAGATGAAGTCAGCGAGGTCTGCTGGCTGACGCCAGAAGAAATCACCGCGCGTTGCGATGAGTTCACACCAGACTCGCTAAAAGCTTTGGCGTTGTGGATGAAGCGCAATGCCAACAATGAAGCCGTAGAGACTGAAACGGCAGAATGAAAAAAGAGCCGCAATCGCGGCTCTTAACGTTTTTAATGGTAGCCCATCAACTGAGCGCCTATCACCACCACGCTGGACATAATAAACAGCAGTCCAAGCAGTGTTGCCCCCACTTTTATCCAGTTACGGAAGTCCACCCGGCAAACACCGAGCGTGGCCATTAACGAAGCCGAGGTCGGGTAAATGATATGACTGAAGCCATCGCCAAACTGGAAGGCCAGCACGGTAACCTGACGGTTAACGCCGACCAGATCGCCAAGCGGTGCCAGTAACGGCATGGTTAACGCGGCCTGGCCAGAACCGGATGTCACGAAGAAATTAAATACCGCCTGGAAGAGCAGCATAAACCACGCCGCGACCGCGTTATCAAGGCCGCTAATGGCATTGGCAATGCTGTTGAGGATGGTATTCAGTACGCTGGCATCACCGGCTTCGCCGTTACCTACCAGCAGCAAAATCCCTTTGGCGAAACCAACCAGCAGGGCGGGGGCTATCATCATTCGCGCGCCTTCGGTAAATGATGAAGCCATGGTGTTTACCGTCATACCATTCAGACGGAAGACAACGCCGATGATGCCAATTACCAGACCCATAGCGAAGAACTGGCTGGCAATTTCAGGAATAAACCAGGCATTGACGATAACGCCCCAAATCACCCAGATCATGACGGCGGTTAAAACAATTAATACCAGCCAGTCACCAAAGGTAAATGGGCGCTGTTCGACATCCGCCTGTTTTTCGCGGAAGAAACGATCGGACTCATGAACGCGTGACAACAGAGGATTCTTTTTCACCCGTGAGGCGTACACCATGGTGAAGACCAGGCCAATCAGAGTAGAGATTACCCATACCACGATGCGCAAACCGGAGCCAGAAAGCACCGGAACACCAGCGATCCCCTGGGCGACGACCACGCAGAACGGGTTCATCCACGAGCTGGCAAAACCGATTTGCGTAGCGATATAGGTTACCAGGACGGTGGTGATACTGTCATAACCTAGCCGTACCATGAGTGGCGCGATGATGATGGCAAAGGCGACTGCCTCTTCCCCCATGCCAAATACCGCACCGCCGAGTGAAAAGAGAATAAATAACGCCGGAATGAAAAGAATTTCATTCCCTCGTGTGTGGCGGATAAGCGCCAGGATGCCGTTATCAATAGTTCCTGTACGCATCACGATGCCAAACGCGCCGCCAATCACCAGCATAAACATGATGATGCCAACGGCGGTCCCATATTTCGAACCAGAGGTTAGCCCTTCAAACGGGAAGTTCATCAGGCCGGGACGTTCATCGCCCGTCGAGAACAGTTGTACGCGGTGATACTCTGGTTCGCCCGCCTCGTTGGTCAGAATGCGAAATGAGTGAGGGTCTACAACCTTGCGTGTTTTCGTCTGACCATCAACCTGATATTGCACTTCCTGACTGTCAAACATTCCCACCGGAACAACCCAGGTGGCGAGACTGGTTAAAATAGCAACAAAAAAGATAATCACCAGAGTATCGGGCATTGCCCATCTTCTGGTTGGTTTGGATTCAGTGATTGCTGACATAGCGCAAATTTTCCCTTGCACAAGACAAAGTGGTAAGTATGCAAAGTGAGATGACGCAATTCATTGATGCAGCGCAGTTAAGCAAGATAATCAGAAAGGAGTAATGCAAATTAAGAGAATAAAAAACCGGAAATAGTGGCTATTTCCGGTTCTGATATCCGCAGCAGTAAGGCTGCGGATTATGACGAGATTACTGCTGCTGTGCAGACTGAATCGCAGTCAGCGCGATGGTGTAGACGATATCGTCAACCAGTGCGCCACGGGACAGGTCGTTAACCGGCTTGCGCATACCCTGCAGCATCGGCCCGATGGAGATCAGGTCGGCAGAACGCTGTACCGCTTTGTAGGTGGTGTTACCGGTGTTCAGATCCGGGAAGATGAACACGGTAGCGCGACCTGCAACCGGAGAGTTCGGCGCTTTAGATTTCGCAACGTCAGCCATTACCGCAGCGTCGTACTGCAGCGGGCCGTCGATCATCAGGTCAGGACGTTTTTCCTGCGCCAGACGAGTTGCTTCGCGAACTTTCTCTACGTCGCTACCTGCACCAGAAGTACCGGTGGAGTAGGAGAGCATAGCCACACGCGGTTCGATACCGAAGGCTGCGGCGGAATCCGCGGACTGGATGGCGATTTCAGCCAGCTGTTCTGCGGTCGGATCCGGGTTGATCGCACAGTCACCGTAAACGTAAACCTGTTCCGGCAGCAGCATGAAGAACACGGAAGATACCAGAGAGCTACCCGGTGCAGTTTTGATCAGCTGCAGCGGCGGACGAATGGTGTTTGCGGTGGTGTGAACAGCACCGGAAACCAGGCCATCAACTTCATCCTGTTCCAGCATCAGGGTACCGAGAACCACGTTGTCTTCCAGCTGTTCGCGGGCAACGGTTTCGGTCATGCCTTTGTTCTTACGCAGTTCGACCAGACGAGCAACATATTTTTCGCGAACCACTTCCGGATCAACGATTTCAATGCCTGCGCCCAGTTCTACGCCTTGAGACGCTGCAACTCGGTTGATCTCTGCCGGGTTACCCAACAGTACGCAAGTTGCGATACCACGTTCAGCACAGATGGCGGCTGCTTTAACGGTACGCGGTTCGTCGCCTTCCGGCAGAACGATACGTTTGCCCGCTTTGCGCGCCAGTTCGGTCAGCTGATAACGGAACGCAGGCGGAGACAGACGACGGCTGCGCTCGGAAGTGGCAGTCAGAGTGTCAATCCAGTCAGCGTTGATGTAGTTAGCAACGTATTCCTGAACTTTCTCGATACGCTCGTGATCGTCAACCGGAACTTCCAGGTTGAAGCTCTGCAGGCTCAGAGAAGTCTGCCAGGTGTTGGTGTTCACCATGAATACCGGCAGGCCGGTGGCGAAAGCGCGTTCGCACAGTTTAGAAATGCGCGCGTCCATTTCATAGCCGCCAGTCAGCAGCAGGGCGCCGATTTCTACGCCGTTCATTGCAGCAAGGCAAGCGGCAACCAGTACGTCAGGACGGTCTGCGGAAGTTACCAGCAGAGAACCTGCACGGAAGTGCTCCAGCATGTGCGGAATGCTGCGTGCACAGAAAGTTACAGATTTCACGCGGCGAGTGTTGATGTCGCCTTCGTTGATGATGGTGGCATTCAGGTGGCGTGCCATATCGATAGCACGAGTCGCGATCAGATCAAAGCTCCACGGCACAGCGCCGAGAACCGGCAGCGGGCTGGATTCTTGCAGCTTCGCTGGATCAACATTGTTGATTTTAGCTTTGGAAGAGTCGTCGAAAATCTCGGACAGATCCGGGCGAGTACGGCCCTGTTCATCAACCGGTGCGTTCAGTTTGTTAACGATAACGCCAGTGATGTTGGTGTTTTTGGCACCACCGAAGCTGTTACGAGTCAGTTCGATACGCTCTTTCAGCTGTTCCGGGGTGTCAGTACCCTGAGACATAACGAAGACGATTTCCGCGTTCAACGTTTTGGCGATTTCGTAGTTCAGAGACTGGGCAAACTGGTGTTTACGTGTCGGTACCAGACCTTCAACCAGAACCACTTCAGCGTCTTTGGTGTTAGCGTGGTAGTTCGCGACGATCTCTTCCATCAGCACATCTTTTTTATTGCTGGAAAGCAGACCTTCAACGTAGCTCATTTTCAGCGGTTCGGCGGCTGTCGTGGTGGAAGAGCTCGCACGCACGATAGTCGTTGTCTGATCGGGCGCATCGCCACCGGTACGCGGCTGAGCAATAGGTTTGAAAACGCTCAGACGAACGCCTTTGCGTTCCATTGCACGGATCACGCCGAGGCTGACGCTGGTCAGACCGACGCTGGTTCCGGTAGGGATCAGCATAATAATACGGGACACGGTTTATCCTCTTTCGTTACCGCCGGTTGGCGGGTTACAAAACAGCACCGCCAGCTGGGCTGGCGGTGTGAAATCAGGCAGTCAGGCGGCTCGCGTCTTGCGCGATAACCAGTTCTTCGTTGGTTGGGATAACCACCGCAGGACGGGTACCTTCTTTGTTGATGAAACCAGATTTGCCGAAACGTGCAGCCAGGTTGCGTTCGCGATCAACTTCAAAGCCCAGCACGCCCAGTTTGCCCAGAGACAGTTCACGAACCATCGCTGCGTTTTCACCGATACCACCGGTGAATACAACAGCGTCCAGACGACCATCCATCAGCGCGGTGTATGCACCGATGTATTTCGCCAGGCGGTGGCAGTAAACGTCCATTGCGCGCTTCGCGTCTTCTTTCGTCGCGTAGTTATCTTCAACATAGCGGCAGTCGCTGGTCACTTCGGTCAGACCCAGCAGGCCAGACTCTTTGGTCAGCAGTTTGTTGATGGCATCAACGCTCATGCCGAGGGTGTCGTGCAGGTGGAAAATGATCGCCGGATCGATGTCACCAGAACGAGTACCCATTACCAGGCCTTCCAGCGGAGTCAGACCCATAGAGGTATCAACGCATTTGCCGTTACGGATAGCAGAAACGGAACCACCGTTGCCCAGGTGACAGGTGATGATGTTCAGTTCTTCTACCGGTTTGTTCAGCATTTTTGCCGCTTCCTGAGTTACATAGAAGTGGCTGGTGCCGTGCGCGCCATAACGACGGATGCCGTGCTCTTTGTACAGGTTGTACGGCAGGGCGTAGAGGTAAGACTCTTCCGGCATAGTCTGGTGGAACGCCGTGTCAAATACAGCAACGTTTTTATCTTTCAACTGCGGGAAAGATTTCAGTGCTTCTTCGATACCGATCAGGTGAGCCGGGTTGTGCAGCGGTGCAAAAGAAGCTGCATCTTTGATACCCTGAATAACAGACTCGTCGATCACTACGGAGCTGGTATACTTCTCACCGCCGTGTACGATACGGTGACCGATAGCGGTCAGCTGCGCAGACAGTTCTGGTTTTTGTGCCAGAATAGTATTAACGATAAAGTTGAGCGCTTCGCTGTGAGCGGCGCCTGCACCTAAAGCCGCTTCTTGTTTATTGCCGTCCATTTTCCATTTGATACGTGCTTCGGGCAGGTGGAAACATTCGGCTAAACCAGAAAGGTACTCTTCACCATTCGCTGCATCGATGATTGCAAATTTCAGTGAAGAACTACCGCAGTTCAGAACCAGTACTAACTTACTCGACATGGAAGTACCTATAATTGATACGTGGCTAAAAAAACGTCAGGGAGCCATAGAGCGTAGCGCATGATGACACCGACATTTATGATTAACATCATGCACTGCAAATTTTTTTTGCATGATGGAAGAAATATCTTGAGTCTATGCCATTTTGCGTAATTTTCAGCCAATGGCATAATGTTTATGAATTTGACGACTCAATGAATATGTACTATTCGGCCATTTCAGGCTGCTAAAGGATACCTGATTGTGGGTATGGAAGACAAAATGTTTTGAACGTTGTCCCGCTGAGTTGTGAATTTGCACAAATTTTTGAATCTTTATATGTGAAGTTGAGGTGAAGCATGTCAACGCCGGATAATCGTTCTGTTAATTTTTTTAGCTTGTTTCGCCGGGGACAGCATTACTCAAAGACGTGGCCGCTGGAAAAACGCCTTGCCCCGGTCTTTGTTGAGAATCGAGTCATTAAGATGACGCGCTATGCGATCCGCTTTATGCCGCCGATCGCCGTGTTTACTCTCTGCTGGCAGATTGCGCTGGGCGGTCAGCTTGGTCCGGCAGTCGCCACTGCGTTGTTCGCCCTAAGCTTACCCATGCAGGGACTGTGGTGGCTGGGCAAGCGTTCTGTAACGCCATTACCACCTGCAATCCTCAACTGGTTTTATGAAGTTCGCGGTAAATTGCAGGAGTCTGGACAGGTGCTGGCACCTGTTGAAGGCAAGCCAGATTACCAGGCATTAGCTGACACGCTTAAGCGCGCCTTCAAACAACTGGATAAAACTTTCCTTGATGATTTGTAATTGACCCCTGATTACGCATATAAAAGAAGGCAGACATCGGCCTTCTTTTTTTTCACCGTAGTAGAGTGATACAGGAGTCAACAATGGAAATGACCAACGCGCAACGTCTTATTTTGTCTAACCAGTACAAAATGATGACTATGCTCGATCCGGCAAATGCTGAACGTTACCGTCGCCTGCAAACAATCATTGAGCGTGGTTATGGTTTACAAATGCGTGAACTGGATCGCGAGTTTGGCGAGCTGAAAGAAGAAACCTGCCGCACTATCATCGACATTATGGAGATGTATCACGCGCTGCATGTTTCCTGGTCTAATTTACAGGACCAGCAATCCATCGATGAACGTCGTGTCACCTTCCTCGGCTTTGACGCCGCCACCGAAGCACGTTATCTCGGTTATGTCCGCTTTATGGTTAACGTTGAAGGGCGTTACACCCATTTTGATGCCGGAACTCACGGCTTTAATGCCCAGACGCCAATGTGGGAGAAATATCTGCGCATGTTGAATGTCTGGCATGCCTGCCCGCGTCAGTATCACCTGAGCGCTAACGAAATTAACCAAATCATCAACGCCTGAGGAGGCCCGCGTGCGGTGTAAAGGTTTTCTGTTTGATCTGGATGGAACGCTGGTGGATTCTCTGCCCGCGGTAGAGCGGGCGTGGAGCAACTGGGCCAGACGTCATGGGCTAGCACCGGAAGATGTGCTGGCGTTTATTCATGGTAAACAGGCGATTACGTCTCTGCGCCATTTCATGATGGGCAAATCGGAGACGGAAATTGCCGCCGAGTTTACCCGTCTGGAACAAATCGAGGCCACGGAAACCGAAGGTATTACCGCACTCCCAGGGGCGATAGCTTTACTCAATCATTTGAATAAAGCGGGGATTCCGTGGGCCATTGTCACTTCTGGTTCCATGCCTGTTGCGCGAGCACGTCACAAAGCCGCCGGACTTCCCGCGCCGGAAGTGTTTGTTACCGCAGAGCGGGTTAAACGTGGAAAACCAGAGCCTGATGCATATCTGTTAGGTGCACAACTGTTGGGCCTTGCGCCGCAGGAATGTGTGGTGGTAGAGGATGCGCCCGCTGGTGTGCTTTCTGGCCTGGCGGCGGGTTGCAAGGTTATCGCAGTCAATGCGCCGACTGAGACGCCGCGTCTGAATGAGGTAGATTTGGTCCTCCATAGTCTGGAACAAATTACTGTGAT
The DNA here is from genome assembly GCF_005781105.1 of Escherichia sp. E2586. Lineage (NCBI taxonomy): Bacteria > Pseudomonadati > Pseudomonadota > Gammaproteobacteria > Enterobacterales > Enterobacteriaceae > Escherichia > Escherichia sp. E2586. Next base: position 309,394 of record NZ_VATN01000006.1, on the reverse strand, counting down.
CAAACAGCCAAATGGTGACGTTATTATTGCGTGAAACGCCAGATCATGATTTAGCCCCGTCCCGACGGGGCTTTTTTGTGGCAGAATCAGGCCATCCCCCTCAATTAACAAGGATACGTTGTGAACGGTGAATTGATCTGGGTTCTTTCATTACTGGCGGTTGCCATCGTCTTGTTTGCGACTGGCAGAGTGCGTATGGATGCGGTCGCTTTGTTTGTCATTGTTGCGTTTGCATTAAGCGGTACGCTGACCGTCCCTGAAGTGTTTTCCGGTTTTTCCGATCCTAACGTGGTACTGATCGCCGCCTTGTTTATTATTGGCGATGGTTTAGTCCGCACGGGTGTCGCCACTGTAATGGGGACATGGCTGGTTAAAGTGGCAGGCAACAGTGAAATCAAAATGTTGGTTTTGTTGATGCTGACCGTTGCGGGCCTTGGCGCGTTTATGAGTTCAACGGGCGTCGTCGCTATCTTTATCCCTGTGGTGTTAAGCGTCGCTATGCGCATGCAAACGTCGCCGTCGCGCCTGATGATGCCGTTAAGTTTTGCCGGGCTGATCAGCGGCATGATGACGCTGGTGGCAACGCCACCTAACCTGGTGATTAACAGTGAATTGCTGCGTGAAGGCTATCATGGTTTTAGTTTCTTTAGCGTAACCCCCATCGGCCTGGTCGTACTGGTGCTGGGCATCTTGTATATGTTAGTGATGCGTTTCATGCTGAAAGGGGATGCCCAGACCCCGCCGCGCGAAGGCTGGACGCGTCGTACCTTCCGCGATCTTATCCGTGAATACCGACTTACCGGGCGCGCGCGTCGCCTGGCCATTCGTCCCGGTTCGCCGATGATTGGCCAGCGACTGGACGATCTCAAATTACGTGAACGTTATGGCGCTAACGTCATCGGTGTTGAACGCTGGCGGCGTTTTCGTCGCGTTATTGTGAACGTGAACGGGGTTTCTGAATTCCGGGCGCGTGACGTTTTGCTTATTGATATGTCTGCGGCTGATGTCGATCTCCGACAATTTTGTAGTGAACAATTGCTGGAACCGATGGTGCTGCGCGGCGAGTATTTTTCCGATCAAGCCCTTGATGTTGGCATGGCGGAGATTTCATTAATTCCTGAGTCTGAGTTGATTGGTAAATCGGTGCGCGAAATTGGCTTTCGTACGCGCTACGGACTGAATGTGGTGGGCCTGAAACGCAACGGCGTGGCGCTGGAAGGTTCGCTGGCGGATGAGCCTCTGCTGCTGGGCGATATCATTCTGGTCGTCGGTAACTGGAAGCTTATCGGTATGTTGGCAAAACAGGGCCGCGACTTCGTGGCGCTGAACTTACCGGAAGAAGTGAGTGAAGCATCGCCTGCGCACAGTCAGGCACCCCATGCCATTTTCTGTCTGGTGTTGATGGTGGCGTTAATGCTGACTGATGAAATCCCTAATCCCATCGCGGCTATCATTGCCTGCCTGCTGATGGGGAAATTCCGCTGTATCGATGCTGAAAGCGCCTATAAATCCATTCACTGGCCGAGCATTATTTTGATCGTTGGGATGATGCCGTTCGCGGTAGCGCTACAGAAAACAGGCGGTGTCGCGCTGGCGGTGAAAGGGTTAATGGACATCGGCGGCGGTTACGGGCCGCATATGATGCTTGGCTGTTTGTTTGTCTTGTCGGCGGTGATTGGTTTGTTTATTTCGAATACGGCAACGGCTGTGTTGATGGCGCCGATTGCGCTGGCCGCGGCTAAAACAATGGGCGTCTCGCCGTATCCATTTGCCATGGTGGTGGCGATGGCAGCATCCGCCGCCTTTATGACGCCAGTTTCCTCACCGGTTAACACGTTGGTTTTAGGGCCGGGAAATTACAGCTTTAGTGATTTTGTGAAGCTGGGAGTACCGTTCACCGTTATTGTGATGGCGGTTTGCGTGGTGATGATTCCGATGCTGTTTCCGTTTTAACGAGAGCCCGATGCGACGCTGGCGCGTCTTATCAGGCTGCGTCGGCTGGTATCTGTCTGCTTACAGTGGCGAATCCTGGCTAATCTCATCGAGCGAAAGATGGAAGCTGGGAACAAAGACCTCAATGAAGTAGTCCATCTCCTGGCTGCGGCGCGTTTCAAGTGTCGCTTCCAGCCGCGTTTTTGCCAGCAAAAATTCATTATTTCCGGCTGCGAGCTCTTCCAGACATTTCAGATAGGCACAAAGTGCATCAGCCTGTTTCACCAGCGACTTTTCTTCATCGCTATACGCATTTTCATCGATTAATGGCGCGAAAATATCCCGCAACTCCTCCGGAACCATATCGACCAGCTTTTGTTGGGCAATTTTTTCAATGGCTTTGTATTCCTGAGCGATTTGCGAGTTGAAATATTTCACTGGGGTAGGGAGATCGCCGGTGAGCACTTCAGAGGCATCGTGGTACATCGCCAGCAGAGCGATGCGTTCAGCGTTGACATTTCCGCCAAACTTACGGTTTTTAATGGCAGCCAGCGCATGGGCGACCATCGCCACCTGCAAACTGTGCTCAGACACATTTTCTGTCCGTACATTGCGCATTAACGGCCAGCGGTTAATGAGTTTCAGACGGGAGAGATGGGCAAAAAAATGGCTCTGCTTCATAACGACCTTGCGTGTGATGACTTCATGAGATCATTGTGGGGGGATAACACTGCCGGATGCAATCTCCGGCAGTGAATTTAAGATTACAGCTGATGATAGCCAGAAAGGAAACGAGCGAATTTACTTAATGACAGTTCGATATCATCAACGCGCGGCAGCGTAACTATGCGGAAGTGATCCGGCCACGGCCAGTTAAAAGCCGTCCCCTGAACCAGCAGAACTTTTTCCTGTAACAGGAAGTCCAGCACCATCTTCTGGTCGTCGTGAATATTAAAACGTTTGGCGTCGATTTTTGGGAACATGTACAGCGCGCCGCGTGGCTTCACGCAGGAAACGCCTGGAATGTCGTTAATCAATTCCCATGCGCGATTACGCTGCTCGTAAAGACGCCCGCCTGGTAAGATAAATTCACTGATACTCTGATAGCCACCCAATGCGGTCTGAATCGCGTGTTGTGCGGGAACGTTGGCGCAAAGTCGCATTGAGGCCAGCATCTCCAGACCTTCGATGTAGCCTTTGGCGTGTTTTTTCGGCCCGTTCAGCACCATCCAGCCCTGACGGAAGCCTGCCACGCGATACGTTTTCGACAGACCGTTAAAGGTAATGGTCAGCAGGTCAGGCGCCATCGCCGCGATCGAGTGATGCTCGGCGTCGTCGTAGAGAATTTTGTCGTAAATTTCATCGGCGAAGATAATGAGATTATGCTGACGCGCAATCTCCACAATTTCCATTAAAAGCTCTTTGGAATAAACCGCGCCGGTAGGGTTGTTCGGGTTGATAATAACGATACCGCGCGTACGAGGCGTAATTTTAGCGCGAATATCATCAAGGTCCGGAAACCAGTCAGAGGACTCGTCACAAAGGTAGTGCACCGCTTTACCGCTGGAGAGCGAAACCGCCGCGGTCCATAGTGGGTAATCAGGTGCAGGAACCAACATTTCATCCCCGCTGTTCAGCAAGGCCTGCATTGCCTGAACGATAAGCTCCGATACACCATTGCCGATGTAAATATCTTCCACGGTAACATCACGCATGCCTCGCGCCTGATAGTGCTGCATGATGGCTTTACGCGCAGAGTAGAGGCCTTTTGAATCACAATAGCCCTGAGCGGTCGGGAGGTTGCGTATCACGTCAACCAGGATCTCATCAGGAGCGTCAAAACCGAACGGGGCTGGGTTGCCGATGTTCAGTTTCAATACCTTGTTACCTTCTTCTTCCAGGCGTTTTGCTTCTTTCAGCACCGGACCACGGATGTCATAACAGACATTCTCTAACTTGCTGGATTTTTCAATGGGTGACATGAATCTTGACCTTTTTTGCTGTTATCGCCACTCCCTGCCGTGGAAGTCAGCTTAGAACAATGTACTCCCCCGAGGCGGTGTTTTGAAGTTCTGCAGAACAAGATTTTGCGAGAGTAAAAGAAGGGAATGTGCTGTTAATAACTTAATAATCGTTAAATATTGAGATGCATATGCTTAATGATTTGTGTTTTGTAGTGATTTATTCTAAGTATTAATCTAATGCATAGTTTTTTGTCTGGTAGATAAATGTGCGAATTTCCTTTGATTTAAGAAATCACGAACATAACATATTCATGATATTTTCATTATAAGTGAAACATTAACAGAGTAGTGATTGCCGAAGTGTCGTATAGGTGATGACGTGCGAAACTATTGTTAAGCGTAATTAATGAATGCAGGGTGTGCTAATTAATTATTATTTAATATTCAAAAAGGCTTTGTTGTGCTTATTAATAATAGAAGATTACTTTGCCTAACATAACATAACTTTGCATCAGATAATTCGCAATGGCCCTTATAAATAAATGGGTTTTAGGGTAAAATGCTCGCTTAAATGACGGAACCCCCACTTTTGATGCAGACAAATCATCGCCGCTTATGCGTGTTCACGCTGGGTTGGCGCCGCTTTGCTAGTAGTGGAACAAGGATCAACATTTACATTTACACAAACACTCGCATGTCATAAATAGAAAAGAGTGAGTAACTTAATAGATATGCGATTCCTGAAGATATATTCTGTGAACTACTTCAGGCATTATAACGGAACAATGTGAGTCGTTCTTATTAGTGCAACTCATATGCATTTTAACTTTCATCCAGACTTCCGGATGAAACTGCCAGGGAGGCACATTACAAATGGAATTGCTTGTTTGTGTGTGCACAGCATTAACCAGCTCAGTATGAGCCGCCAGTAAGTGATAATATATGATAAGTGCAAATCGTCCGATAATTAACCTCGACCTCGATCTGCTGAGAACATTTGTTGCTGTTGCCGATCTGAACACTTTTGCTGCCGCAGCTGCCGCCGTGTGTCGTACTCAGTCCGCTGTTAGTCAGCAAATGCAACGTCTTGAACAACTCGTTGGGAAAGAACTGTTCGCTCGGCATGGTCGTAACAAACTGTTAACTGAACATGGCATTCAGCTTCTTGGCTATGCCAGGAAGATCCTGCGTTTTAATGATGAAGCTTGCTCATCATTGATGTTCAGTAATCTTCAGGGCGTGTTAACAATCGGCGCTTCAGATGAATCTGCTGATACGATCTTACCTTTCCTGCTTAATCGCGTGAGTTCGGTTTATCCGAAACTTGCGCTGGATGTCCGCGTTAAGCGTAATGCTTACATGGCAGATATGCTGAAGTCCCAGGAAGTGGATTTAATGGTTACCACAAATCGTCCTGATACCTTTAAGGCGTTGAACCTGAGAACTTCTCCAACGCACTGGTATTGCGCTGCGGAATACGTATTGCAAAAAGGCGAGCCGATCCCTCTGGTGTTGCTGGATGATCCTAGTCCGTTCCGCGATATGGTTCTGGCAACACTCAATAAAGCAGATATTCCATGGCGTCTGGCTTATGTCGCCTCCACGTTGCCGGCGGTCCGTGCTGCCGTGAAAGCGGGATTGGGTGTAACGGCCAGGCCGGTTGAAATGATGAGTCCGGACCTGCGCGTCTTGAGTGCTGTGGACGGTTTACCACCACTGCCAGATACCGAATATTTGCTCTGCTATGATCCGTCCAGCGGTAATGAACTGGCCCAGGTGATATATCAGGCTATGGAGAGTTATCAGAATCCATGGCAGTTCAGCGCGACAGGAGCCCATGAAGGGGATGATTCTCTGTTAATTGAAGGCGATTACGAATAATTGCCTGGTACCAGGTAACCACATTTGTAAAAACAAGCCACTGATGTTTTTTTGAACGTCAGTGGCTTTTTTTTACAATAAATGATGACGACTTTTCCTGATTTTGAACAAATGTGTTCATTTTTCAATCGACCTCCATTCTCTATACGCGCGAACAAAAAATCGCCTGATAAAAATCTCCTGCTACAATAATGTTAAAAAATACGTGAACTTGTTGCTGTATTTTTGTTATGGATTAACAAAAGCGTGTCACAGATCAAGAAAATACTCTCTTTTAGGGGGAGGAATCGACACAAATTCCTGTCAAAATAGGCCCGTATTTTTTCCATTGCTTCACAACGGACACGATTCAACAACATCTAATTTTCCTGGAGTCGTCAATGATCTGGGATGAAGAGCATTAAATGCAAGGGTTGTTGGTATTATGTAAATTAATGTGAAGAAACTTTTGTTAAAGTTGACAAAAGGTTATAGAAAGGGGTAAAAGACCACATCAATTCACTGTATAAAATTGTTATTACAGTAGTTGTAAGGTTTTTTTATTCCTCCCCATGAATCGATGTGGCGTCCATCTGCCGTGAAGAGCAGTGAATCTGGCGCTACTTTTGATGAGTAAGCAATGAGTATGTCAACATCCACTGAAGTCATCGCTCATCACTGGGCATTCGCTATCTTTCTTATCGTTGCCATTGGCCTGTGTTGCCTGATGCTGGTAGGCGGTTGGTTTTTAGGCGGTCGCGCACGCGCGAGGTCGAAAAACGTGCCGTTTGAATCCGGTATCGACTCGGTCGGCTCCGCCCGCTTACGCCTGTCCGCCAAGTTTTATCTGGTGGCCATGTTCTTCGTTATCTTCGACGTTGAAGCGCTGTATCTGTTCGCATGGTCAACCTCTATTCGCGAAAGCGGCTGGGTAGGCTTTGTGGAAGCTGCAATTTTTATTTTTGTGTTACTGGCAGGTCTGGTTTATCTGGTGCGTATTGGCGCGCTGGACTGGACGCCCGCGCGTTCACGCCGCGAGCGTATGAACCCGGAAACGAACAGTATCGCTAATCGTCAACGCTAACCGCGAGGCATTAAGATGGATTATACGCTCACCCGCATAGATCCCAACGGTGAGAACGACCGTTACCCCCTGCAAAAGCAGGAGATCGTAACCGACCCTCTGGAGCAAGAAGTTAACAAAAACGTGTTTATGGGCAAGCTCAATGACATGGTTAACTGGGGTCGTAAAAACTCAATTTGGCCGTATAACTTCGGTCTTTCCTGCTGTTACGTTGAGATGGTGACTTCGTTTACCGCGGTGCATGACGTGGCGCGTTTTGGCGCAGAAGTATTGCGTGCTTCGCCGCGTCAGGCTGACCTGATGGTGGTGGCAGGAACCTGCTTTACAAAAATGGCACCGGTTATTCAGCGTCTTTATGACCAGATGCTGGAACCAAAATGGGTTATCTCAATGGGGGCCTGTGCCAACTCCGGTGGTATGTACGATATTTATTCCGTTGTGCAGGGCGTCGATAAATTCATCCCGGTTGATGTGTATATCCCGGGCTGCCCGCCGCGTCCTGAAGCGTACATGCAGGCACTGATGCTGTTGCAGGAATCTATCGGTAAAGAACGTCGTCCGCTCTCCTGGGTGGTTGGCGATCAGGGCGTTTATCGCGCCAATATGCAATCAGAGCGCGAACGCAAGCGCGGTGAACGCATTGCCGTAACCAACCTGCGTACACCTGACGAGATTTAATTTGCGCCTGTCGGCAAAGGGATTTTTCTTCGCTTATTCCTAAATCTATTTCGCGAAGCTTACTGCGCCGACAGTCACCACGGACCATTTGCAATGGTGAACAATATGACCGACTTAACCGCGCAAGAACCCGCTTGGCAGACCCGCGATCATCTTGATGATCCGGTGATTGGCGAACTGCGCAACCGTTTTGGGCCGGATGCCTTTACTGTTCAGGCGACTCGCACCGGGGTTCCCGTTGTGTGGATCAAGCGTGAACAATTACTGGAAGTTGGCGATTTCTTAAAGAAACTGCCGAAACCTTACGTCATGCTGTTTGACTTACACGGCATGGACGAACGTCTGCGCACACACCGCGAAGGGTTACCTGCCGCGGATTTTTCCGTTTTCTACCATCTGATTTCTATCGATCGTAACCGCGACATCATGCTGAAGGTGGCGCTGGCAGAAAACGACCTGCACGTACCGACCTTTACCAAACTGTTCCCGAACGCTAACTGGTATGAGCGTGAAACCTGGGATCTATTTGGCATTACTTTCGACGGTCACCCGAACCTGCGCCGCATCATGATGCCGCAAACCTGGAAAGGTCACCCGCTGCGTAAAGATTACCCGGCGCGCGCTACCGAATTCTCGCCGTTTGAGCTGACCAAAGCCAAACAGGATCTGGAGATGGAGGCCCTGACCTTCAAACCGGAAGAGTGGGGGATGAAGCGCGGCACCGAAAACGAGGACTTCATGTTCCTCAACCTTGGTCCAAACCACCCGTCGGCGCACGGGGCTTTCCGTATCGTTTTGCAACTCGATGGCGAAGAGATTGTCGACTGCGTACCCGACATCGGCTACCACCACCGTGGCGCTGAGAAAATGGGCGAACGCCAGTCCTGGCACAGCTACATTCCGTATACCGACCGTATCGAATATCTCGGCGGCTGCGTTAACGAAATGCCTTACGTGCTGGCGGTAGAGAAACTGGCCGGGATCACCGTGCCGGATCGCGTTAACGTCATTCGCGTAATGCTCTCCGAACTGTTCCGCATCAACAGTCACCTGCTCTATATCTCCACCTTTATTCAGGACGTCGGCGCAATGACGCCAGTGTTCTTTGCCTTTACCGATCGGCAGAAAATTTACGATCTGGTGGAAGCAATCACTGGTTTCCGTATGCACCCGGCGTGGTTCCGTATTGGCGGCGTAGCGCACGACCTGCCGCGTGGCTGGGATCGTCTGCTGCGTGAGTTCCTCGACTGGATGCCGAAACGTCTGGCGTCTTACGAGAAAGCGGCGCTGCAAAACACCATTCTGAAAGGTCGTTCCCAGGGCGTTGCCGCCTATGGCGCGAAAGAGGCGCTGGAGTGGGGCACCACCGGTGCTGGCCTGCGTGCCACCGGGATCGACTTCGACGTGCGTAAGGCGCGTCCTTATTCTGGCTATGAAAACTTCGACTTTGAAATCCCGGTGGGTGGTGGTGTTTCTGACTGCTACACCCGCGTAATGCTTAAAGTGGAAGAGCTGCGCCAGAGTCTGCGCATTCTTGAGCAGTGCCTCAACAACATGCCGGAAGGCCCGTTCAAAGCGGATCACCCGCTGACCACGCCGCCGCCGAAAGAGCGCACGCTGCAACATATCGAAACCCTGATCACCCACTTCCTGCAAGTGTCGTGGGGTCCGGTGATGCCTGCCAATGAATCCTTCCAGATGATTGAGGCGACTAAAGGGATCAATAGTTACTACCTGACCAGCGACGGTAGCACCATGAGTTATCGCACCCGTATCCGTACGCCGAGTTATGCGCATTTGCAGCAAATTCCGGCGGCGATCCGCGGCAGCCTGGTGTCTGACCTGATTGTTTATCTGGGCAGTATCGATTTTGTTATGTCAGATGTGGACCGCTAATTATGCACGAGAATCAACAACCACAAACTGAGGCTTTTGAGCTGAGTGCGGCAGAGCGTGAAGCGATTGAGCACGAGATGCACCACTACGAAGACCCGCGTGCGGCGTCCATTGAAGCGCTGAAAATCGTTCAGAAGCAGCGTGGCTGGGTGCCGGATGGCGCGATCCACGCGATCGCCGATGTGCTGGGTATTCCGGCGAGCGACGTCGAAGGTGTGGCAACGTTCTACAGCCAGATCTTCCGTCAGCCGGTAGGCCGCCATGTGATCCGTTATTGCGACAGCGTGGTTTGTCACATCAACGGTTACCAGGGCATTCAGGCGGCGCTGGAGAAAAAGCTGAACATCAAACCAGGGCAAACGACATTTGATGGCCGCTTTACGCTGCTGCCAACTTGCTGCCTGGGGAACTGTGATAAAGGGCCAAACATGATGATCGATGAGGACACTCACGCGCATCTGACCCCGGAAGCGATCCCTGAACTGCTGGAGCGGTATAAATGAAAAACATTATCCGTACTCCCGAAACGCATCCGCTAACCTGGCGTCTGCGTGATGACAAACAGCCAGTATGGCTGGACGAATACCGCAGCAAAAACGGTTACGAAGGCGCGCGTAAGGCGCTGACCGGGCTGTCTCCGGACGAGATCGTTAATCAGGTTAAAGACTCTGGTCTGAAAGGGCGCGGCGGTGCAGGCTTTTCAACTGGCCTGAAGTGGAGCCTGATGCCGAAAGACGAATCCATGAACATCCGTTACCTGCTATGTAACGCCGATGAAATGGAGCCTGGCACTTATAAAGACCGTCTGCTGATGGAGCAACTGCCGCACCTGCTGGTGGAAGGCATGCTTATTTCCGCGTTTGCGCTGAAAGCCTACCGTGGCTACATCTTCCTGCGTGGCGAATATATTGAAGCAGCCGTGAATCTGCGCCGTGCCATTGCCGAAGCGACCGAAGCGGGTCTGCTCGGTAAAAATATTATGGGAACAGGTTTTGATTTTGAACTGTTCGTCCATACCGGGGCAGGGCGCTATATCTGCGGTGAAGAAACGGCGTTAATCAACTCCCTGGAAGGGCGTCGCGCTAACCCTCGCTCAAAACCGCCATTCCCGGCAACCTCCGGTGCATGGGGTAAACCAACCTGCGTCAACAACGTCGAAACTCTGTGTAACGTTCCGGCGATCCTCGCTAACGGCGTGGAGTGGTATCAGAACATCTCGAAAAGTAAAGATGCTGGCACCAAGCTGATGGGCTTCTCCGGTCGGGTGAAAAATCCGGGCCTGTGGGAACTGCCGTTCGGCACCACCGCGCGCGAGATCCTCGAAGATTACGCCGGTGGTATGCGTGACGGTCTGAAATTCAAAGCCTGGCAGCCAGGCGGCGCGGGTACCGACTTCCTGACCGAAGCGCACCTTGACCTGCCGATGGAATTCGAAAGTATCGGTAAAGCGGGAAGCCGTCTGGGTACGGCGCTGGCGATGGCGGTTGACCATGAGATCAACATGGTGTCGCTGGTGCGTAACCTGGAAGAGTTTTTCGCCCGTGAGTCCTGCGGCTGGTGTACTCCGTGCCGCGACGGTCTGCCGTGGAGCGTGAAAATTCTGCGTGCGCTGGAGCGTGGCGAAGGTCAGCCGGGCGATATCGAAACACTTGAGCAACTGTGTCGATTCTTAGGCCCGGGTAAAACTTTCTGTGCCCACGCACCTGGTGCAGTGGAGCCGTTACAGAGCGCCATCAAATATTTCCGCGAAGAATTTGAGGCGGGAATCAAACAGCCGTTCAGCAATACCCATTTGATTAATGGGATTCAGCCGAACCTGCTGAAAGAGCGCTGGTAACCGAATTTCGATTAACGCTCGGTCCCTGACCGAGAAAACTGGAAGCATGCTAATGGCTACAATTCATGTAGACGGCAAAGAATACGAGGTCAACGGAGCGGACAACCTGCTGGAAGCTTGTCTGTCTCTGGGCCTTGATATTCCTTACTTTTGCTGGCATCCGGCGCTGGGAAGCGTCGGTGCTTGCCGCCAGTGTGCGGTGAAGCAATACCAAAACGCGGAAGACACGCGTGGTCGCCTGGTGATGTCCTGTATGACACCGGCTTCCGATGGCACCTTTATTTCCATTGACGACGAAGAAGCGAAACAGTTCCGTGAAAGTGTGGTCGAGTGGTTGATGACTAACCATCCGCACGACTGTCCGGTATGTGAAGAAGGCGGTAACTGCCATCTTCAGGATATGACCGTGATGACCGGGCATACCTTCCGTCGCTACCGTTTCACCAAACGTACCCACCGCAATCAGGACCTGGGGCCGTTCATCTCTCACGAAATGAACCGCTGCATCGCCTGCTACCGCTGCGTGCGTTACTACAAAGATTACGCTGACGGTACAGATCTGGGCGTTTATGGCGCGCATGACAACGTCTACTTCGGTCGCCCGGAAGACGGCACGCTGGAAAGCGAATTTTCCGGTAACCTGGTCGAAATTTGCCCGACCGGCGTATTTACCGACAAAACGCACTCCGAGCGTTACAACCGTAAATGGGATATGCAGTTTGCGCCGAGCATCTGCCAGCAATGTTCCATCGGCTGTAACATCAGCCCCGGCGAGCGTTATGGCGAACTGCGTCGTATCGAAAACCGTTACAACGGTACGGTAAACCACTATTTCCTCTGCGACCGTGGTCGTTTCGGTTACGGCTACGTCAATCTGAAAGATCGTCCGCGTCAGCCAGTACAGCGTCGTGGCGATGATTTCATTACCCTCAACGCCGAACAGGCAATGCAGGGCGCGGCAGATATTCTGCGTCAGTCGAAGAAAGTGATCGGCATCGGTTCTCCGCGCGCCAGCGTGGAAAGCAACTTTGCGCTGCGTGAGCTGGTGGGCGAAGAAAACTTCTATACCGGTATCGCTCACGGTGAGCAGGAACGTCTGCAACTGGCACTAAAAGTGCTGCGTGAAGGCGGCATTTATACTCCGGCACTGCGCGAAATCGAATCTTATGATGCGGTACTGGTGCTGGGGGAAGACGTTACCCAGACCGGCGCGCGCGTCGCGCTGGCAGTGCGTCAGGCGGTGAAAGGTAAAGCGCGCGAAATGGCGGCAGCACAGAAAGTGGCTGACTGGCAGATTGCGGCAATCCTCAACATCGGTCAGCGTGCGAAGCATCCGCTGTTTGTTACCAACGTTGATGACACCCGTCTGGATGATATTGCGGCGTGGACTTACCGCGCACCGGTTGAAGATCAGGCGCGTTTAGGTTTTGCCATCGCCCATGCGCTGGACAACTCCGCGCCAGCAGTTGACGGTATTGAACCTGAGCTGCAAAGCAAAATCGACGTCATCGTGCAGGCACTGGCTGGTGCGAAGAAACCGTTGATTATCTCCGGGACGAACGCCGGTAGCTTAGAGGTGATTCAGGCGGCGGCTAACGTCGCAAAAGCCCTGAAAGGTCGCGGCGCTGACGTCGGTATCACCATGATTGCCCGTTCCGTCAACAGCATGGGGCTGGGCATTATGGGCGGTGGTTCGCTGGAAGAAGCGTTAACCGAACTGGAAACCGGACGCGCCGATGCGGTGGTGGTGCTGGAAAACGATCTGCATCGTCACGCTTCCGCTACCCGCGTGAATGCTGCGCTGGCTAAAGCGCCGCTGGTGATGGTGGTTGACCATCAACGCACAGCGATCATGGAAAACGCCCATCTGGTGCTTTCCGCCGCCAGCTTTGCTGAAAGCGACGGTACGGTAATTAATAACGAAGGCCGCGCCCAACGTTTCTTCCAGGTTTACGACCCGTCCTATTACGACAGCAAAACTGTCATGCTGGAAAGCTGGCGCTGGCTGCACTCGCTGCACAGTACCCTGCTGAGCCGTGAAGTGGACTGGACGCAGCTCGACCACGTGATTGACGCCGTTGTGGCGAAAATCCCGGAACTGGCGGGTATCAAAGATGCTGCGCCGGATGCGACATTCCGTATTCGTGGGCAGAAACTGGCCCGTGAGCCGCACCGTTACAGCGGTCGTACTGCCATGCGCGCCAACATCAGCGTTCATGAGCCGCGTCAGCCGCAGGACATTGACACCATGTTCACCTTCTCGATGGAAGGTAACAACCAGCCGACCGCGCACCGTTCGCAAGTGCCGTTTGCCTGGGCGCCAGGCTGGAACTCCCCGCAGGCGTGGAACAAATTCCAGGACGAAGTGGGCGGCAAACTGCGCTTTGGCGATCCGGGCGTGCGTCTGTTTGAAACCAGCGAAAACGGTCTGGATTACTTCACCAGCGTACCGGCACGCTTCCAGCCGCAGGACGGGAAATGGCGTATCGCGCCGTACTACCACCTGTTTGGCAGCGATGAATTGTCACAGCGTGCTCCGGTCTTCCAGAGCCGTATGCCGCAGCCGTACATCAAACTCAACCCAGCGGATGCCGCGAAGTTGGGCGTGAATGCGGGGACACGCGTCTCCTTTAGCTACGATGGCAACACGGTCACGCTACCGGTTGAAATCGCCGAAGGGCTGACGGTAGGGCAGGTGGGCTTGCCGATGGGTATGTCCGGCATTGCTCCGGTGCTGGCCGGCGCGCATCTTGAGGATCTCAAGGAGGCACAACAATGAGTTGGATATCACCGGAACTGATTGAGATCCTGCTGACCATCCTCAAAGCGGTGGTGATCCTGCTGGTGGTTGTCACCTGTGGGGCATTCATGAGCTTTGGCGAACGTCGCCTGCTGGGTCTGTTCCAGAACCGTTACGGACCTAACCGTGTTGGCTGGGGCGGTTCGCTCCAGCTGGTTGCGGACATGATCAAAATGTTCTTTAAAGAAGACTGGATCCCGAAATTCTCGGATCGCGTCATCTTTACCCTGGCACCGATGATTGCTTTTACCTCGCTGCTGCTGGCCTTTGCGATTGTGCCAGTCAGCCCAGGTTGGGTGGTTGCCGACCTGAACATCGGGATTTTGTTCTTCCTGATGATGGCCGGTCTGGCGGTTTACGCGGTGCTGTTTGCGGGCTGGTCAAGTAACAACAAATACTCGCTGCTGGGTGCGATGCGTGCTTCTGCGCAGACCCTGAGCTACGAAGTGTTCCTCGGGCTTTCCCTGATGGGCGTGGTGGCGCAGGCCGGTTCATTCAACATGACCGACATCGTCAACAGCCAGGCGCATGTGTGGAACGTCATCCCGCAATTCTTTGGTTTTATTACCTTTGCCATCGCGGGCGTGGCGGTGTGCCACCGTCACCCGTTTGACCAGCCGGAAGCCGAGCAGGAACTGGCGGATGGTTACCACATTGAATATTCCGGCATGAAGTTCGGTCTGTTTTTCGTGGGTGAATACATCGGGATTGTGACCATCTCTGCACTGATGGTGACGCTGTTCTTCGGTGGCTGGCAAGGCCCGTTGTTACCGCCATTCATCTGGTTCGCGCTGAAAACCGCGTTCTTTATGATGATGTTCATTTTGATTCGTGCGTCGTTACCGCGTCCGCGTTATGACCAGGTAATGTCCTTCGGCTGGAAAATCTGCCTGCCGCTGACGCTGATCAACTTGCTGGTAACGGCGGCTGTCATTCTCTGGCAGGCGCAATAAGGGGCAATAAGACCATGACCTTAAAAGAATTGTTAGTAGGTTTCGGCACCCAGGTTCGTAGTATCTGGATGATCGGCCTGCACGCGTTCGCCAAACGCGAAACGCGAATGTACCCGGAAGAGCCGGTCTATCTGCCGCCCCGTTATCGTGGTCGTATCGTTCTGACCCGCGACCCGGACGGCGAAGAGCGTTGCGTAGCTTGTAACCTCTGCGCGGTAGCCTGCCCGGTCGGCTGTATCTCGCTGCAAAAAGCAGAAACCAAAGACGGTCGCTGGTATCCGGAATTTTTCCGCATCAACTTCTCACGCTGCATTTTCTGTGGTTTGTGCGAAGAAGCCTGTCCGACCACGGCGATTCAGTTAACCCCGGATTTCGAAATGGGGGAATACAAGCGCCAGGATCTGGTTTACGAGAAAGAGGATCTGCTGATCTCCGGTCCGGGCAAATACCCGGAATATAACTTCTACCGGATGGCAGGTATGGCAATCGACGGCAAAGATAAGGGCGAAGCAGAGAACGAAGCCAAGCCTATCGACGTCAAGAGCCTGTTACCGTAAGGAGAGGGGCAATGGAGTTCGCTTTTTATATCTGTGGCCTGATAGCCATACTTGCGACCTTGCGAGTGATCACCCATACCAATCCGGTACACGCACTGCTGTACCTGATTATTTCGCTGCTGGCGATTTCCGGGGTGTTCTTCTCGCTGGGCGCTTACTTCGCCGGTGCGTTGGAAATTATCGTCTACGCGGGTGCCATTATGGTGCTGTTCGTGTTCGTGGTGATGATGCTCAACCTGGGCGGTTCGGAAATCGAACAAGAACGCCAGTGGCTGAAACCGCAGGTGTGGATTGGTCCGGCAATTTTGTCGGCCATCATGCTGGTGGTGATTGTTTACGCCATCCTCGGTGTTAACGATCAGGGTATCGACGGTACGCCAATCAGTGCTAAAGCAGTGGGTATTACGCTGTTCGGGCCTTATGTACTGGCGGTAGAACTGGCTTCTATGCTGCTGCTCGCGGGTCTGGTTGTGGCCTTCCACGTCGGTCGTGAAGAGCGTGCGGGTGAAGTGCTGAGCAATCGTAAAGACGACAGCGCGAAAAGAAAAACGGAGGAGCACGCATGATCCCCTTACAACATGGACTGATCCTCGCGGCAATCTTATTCGTTCTTGGCTTAACCGGTCTGGTTATCCGTCGCAATCTGCTGTTTATGCTGATTGGTCTGGAAATCATGATTAACGCCTCCGCGCTGGCCTTTGTGGTTGCCGGAAGCTACTGGGGCCAGACCGACGGTCAGGTGATGTACATTCTCGCCATCAGCCTCGCGGCGGCAGAAGCGAGTATCGGCCTTGCGCTGCTGCTGCAACTTCACCGTCGTCGCCAGAACCTGAACATCGATTCAGTAAGTGAGATGCGCGGATGAACATGCTTGCCTTAACCATTATTTTGCCATTGATTGGCTTCGTCCTGCTGGCATTCTCCCGTGGGCGCTGGTCTGAAAACGTCTCGGCGATCGTCGGCGTTGGCTCTGTGGGCCTGGCGGCGCTGGTAACTGCCTTTATTGGCGTTGACTTCTTCGCTAACGGTGAGCAGGCATACAGCCAGCCGCTGTGGACGTGGATGTCGGTAGGCGACTTTAACATCGGTTTCAATCTGGTGCTGGACGGCCTGTCGCTGACCATGCTCTCGGTGGTTACCGGTGTGGGTTTCCTGATCCACATGTACGCCTCCTGGTACATGCGCGGTGAAGAGGGCTACTCTCGCTTCTTCGCCTACACCAACCTGTTCATCGCCAGCATGGTAGTTCTGGTTCTCGCCGATAACCTGCTGCTGATGTACCTCGGCTGGGAAGGCGTGGGCCTGTGCTCCTATCTGCTGATCGGGTTCTATTACACCGATCCGAAGAATGGCGCAGCGGCAATGAAAGCGTTCGTCGTGACCCGTGTGGGTGACGTGTTCCTCGCTTTCGCGCTGTTCATTCTCTACAACGAGCTGGGTACGCTGAACTTCCGCGAAATGGTGGAACTGGCGCCTGCGCACTTTGCTGACGGCAATAACATGCTGATGTGGGCGACGCTGATGCTGCTGGGCGGTGCGGTTGGTAAATCTGCGCAGTTGCCGTTGCAGACATGGCTTGCCGACGCGATGGCCGGCCCGACGCCTGTCTCCGCGCTGATCCACGCCGCAACGATGGTAACCGCAGGTGTCTACCTGATCGCCCGTACCCACGGCCTGTTCCTGATGACGCCGGAAGTTCTGCATCTGGTGGGTATTGTTGGGGCGGTTACGCTGCTGCTGGCCGGTTTTGCCGCGCTGGTACAGACCGACATCAAACGTGTTCTCGCTTACTCTACCATGAGCCAGATTGGCTACATGTTCCTCGCGCTTGGCGTGCAGGCATGGGATGCGGCGATTTTCCACTTGATGACCCACGCGTTCTTTAAAGCGCTGCTGTTCCTGGCATCCGGTTCCGTCATTCTGGCCTGCCATCACGAACAGAACATCTTCAAGATGGGCGGTCTGCGTAAATCTATTCCGCTGGTTTATCTCTGCTTCCTGGTGGGCGGCGCAGCACTGTCGGCACTGCCGCTGGTCACTGCGGGCTTCTTCAGTAAGGATGAGATCCTCGCGGGTGCGATGGCGAATGGTCATATCAATCTGATGGTGGCAGGTCTGGTCGGTGCGTTTATGACCTCGCTCTACACCTTCCGTATGATTTTCATCGTCTTCCACGGAAAAGAACAAATTCACGCTCACGCCGTGAAAGGGGTAACTCACAGCCTGCCGCTGATTGTGCTGCTGATCCTTTCCACCTTCGTTGGCGCACTGATTGTACCGCCGCTGCAGGGCGTGCTTCCGCAAACGACGGAGCTGGCGCACGGCAGCATGTTGACCCTGGAAATTACCTCTGGCGTGGTCGCGGTGGTCGGCATTCTGCTGGCAGCCTGGCTGTGGCTGGGTAAACGTACTCTGGTGACCTCCATCGCCAACAGTGCGCCGGGCCGCCTGCTGGGCACCTGGTGGTACAACGCCTGGGGCTTCGACTGGCTGTATGACAAAGTATTCGTCAAGCCGTTCCTGGGGATTGCCTGGTTGCTGAAACGCGATCCGCTGAACTCAATGATGAACATCCCGGCGGTTCTTTCCCGCTTTGCAGGTAAAGGTCTGCTGTTAAGCGAGAACGGCTACCTGCGCTGGTATGTGGCATCCATGAGCATCGGTGCGGTCGTGGTGCTGGCACTGTTGATGGTACTGCGTTGAGTTGTTGGCTGAGTGAATATACCCGGCGCTGCGCCGGGTCTGTGAACTAAGAATAAATTTTAGGTAACTGTTCCTGAAGTACAGGCGTCATCGGCGAAGTCAGACCGGATACCGCCAGCGCACAGCAACCGGAACGTACTTAAGTACGTGAGGATTGCGAGCACTGCCGGGATTCGGGCTGGCGAGTGAGATAGCCTGAGCAGGAGTAAATATAAGGGACATACTTAGCTATGTTATTACCCTGGTTAATACTAATCCCCTTTATCGGCGGCTTCCTGTGCTGGCAGACCGAACGCTTTGGCGTCAAGGTGCCGCGCTGGGTAGCGCTGATCACCATGGGATTGACGCTGGCGCTGTCGCTGCAACTGTGGTTGCAGGGCGGTTATTCACTGACGCAATCCGCCGGAATTCCGCAGTGGCAGTCTGAATTCGACATGCCGTGGATCCCGCGTTTTGGTATCTCTATCCATCTTGCCATTGACGGTCTGTCGCTGCTGATGGTCGTGCTGACCGGTCTGCTCGGCGTGCTGGCGGTACTCTGTTCGTGGAACGAGATCGAAAAATATCAGGGCTTCTTCCACCTCAACCTGATGTGGATCCTGGGCGGCGTTATCGGCGTGTTCCTTGCCATCGACATGTTCCTGTTCTTCTTCTTCTGGGAAATGATGTTGGTGCCGATGTACTTCCTGATCGCACTGTGGGGGCATAAAGCTTCTGACGGTAAAACGCGTATCACGGCGGCAACCAAGTTCTTCATTTATACCCAGGCGAGTGGTCTGGTGATGTTGATCGCCATCCTGGCGCTGGTCTTTGTTCACTACAACGCGACCGGCGTCTGGACCTTCAACTATGAAGAGCTGCTGAATACGCCAATGTCTGGCGGCGTGGAATACCTGTTGATGCTGGGCTTCTTCATCGCATTTGCGGTGAAAATGCCGGTGGTTCCGCTGCATGGCTGGCTGCCGGATGCGCACTCCCAGGCACCAACTGCGGGTTCCGTTGACCTCGCGGGGATCTTGCTGAAAACCGCCGCTTACGGTCTGCTGCGTTTCTCCCTGCCACTGTTCCCGAACGCGTCGGCAGAGTTTGCACCAATCGCTATGTGGCTGGGTGTTATCGGCATCTTCTACGGTGCGTGGATGGCCTTCGCCCAGACCGATATCAAACGTCTGATCGCCTACACCTCGGTTTCCCACATGGGCTTCGTGCTGATTGCCATCTACACCGGCAGCCAGTTGGCCTACCAGGGCGCGGTAATTCAGATGATTGCGCACGGCTTGTCAGCGGCGGGTCTGTTTATTCTCTGCGGTCAGCTCTATGAACGTATCCATACCCGCGACATGCGCATGATGGGCGGTCTGTGGAGCAAGATGAAATGGCTGCCAGCACTGTCGCTGTTCTTTGCGGTGGCAACGCTTGGGATGCCAGGCACCGGTAACTTCGTCGGCGAATTTATGATTCTGTTCGGCAGCTTCCAGGTTGTCCCGGTGATTACCGTTATCTCTACCTTTGGGCTGGTCTTTGCATCTGTTTATTCGCTGGCAATGTTACATCGCGCTTACTTCGGTAAAGCGAAAAGCGAGATTGCCAGCAAAGAACTGCCAGGGATGTCGCTGCGCGAGCTGTTTATGATCCTGTTGCTGGTGGTGCTGCTGGTACTGCTGGGCTTCTATCCGCAGCCGATTCTGGATACCTCGCACTCCGCGATTGGCAATATCCAGCAGTGGTTTGTTAATTCCGTTACTACTACAAGGCCGTAAATCGCCATGACAATAACTCCACAAAACCTGATCGCACTGCTACCGTTGCTGATCGTCGGCTTGACGGTGGTGGTTGTGATGCTCTCCATTGCGTGGCGACGCAATCATTTCCTCAACGCTACGCTCTCGGTTATTGGGCTTAACGCGGCGCTGGTTTCGCTCTGGTTTGTCGGCCAGGCGGGCGCTATGGACGTTACGCCACTGATGCGTGTTGATGGTTTCGCCATGCTTTACACCGGGCTGGTATTGTTGGCGAGCCTCGCCACCTGTACTTTCGCCTACCCGTGGCTTGAAGGCTATAACGACAACAAGGACGAGTTCTACCTGTTGGTGTTAATTGCCGCACTGGGTGGGATCCTGCTGGCGAATGCCAACCATCTGGCGTCTCTGTTCCTCGGTATCGAGCTGATCTCTTTGCCGCTGTTTGGCCTGGTCGGTTACGCTTTCCGCCAGAAACGTTCGCTGGAAGCCAGTATTAAATACACCATTCTTTCTGCCGCAGCGTCTTCTTTCCTGCTGTTCGGTATGGCGCTGGTGTATGCGCAGTCTGGGGATCTGTCGTTCGTTGCACTGGGTAAAAACCTCGGCGACGGTATGCTCAACGAGCCGCTGTTGCTGGCAGGTTTCGGCCTGATGATTGTTGGCCTCGGCTTCAAACTCTCTCTGGTGCCGTTCCACCTGTGGACGCCAGACGTATACCAGGGCGCGCCTGCGCCGGTTTCCACTTTCCTGGCGACGGCGAGCAAAATCGCTATCTTCGGTGTGGTGATGCGTCTGTTCCTTTACGCACCAGTGGGTAACAGCGAAGCGATTCGCGTGGTGCTGGCGATTATCGCCTTTGCCTCCATCATCTTCGGTAACCTGATGGCGCTGAGCCAGACCAACATCAAACGTCTGCTCGGTTACTCATCTATCTCTCACCTCGGCTATCTGCTGGTGGCGCTGATTGCGCTGCAAACTGGCGAGATGTCGATGGAAGCGGTAGGGGTTTACCTGGCCGGTTATCTGTTCAGCAGCCTCGGGGCGTTTGGCGTGGTCAGCCTGATGTCCAGCCCGTATCGTGGCCCGGATGCTGATTCCCTGTTCTCTTACCGCGGTCTGTTCTGGCATCGTCCGATCCTCGCGGCAGTGATGACGGTGATGATGCTGTCTCTGGCCGGTATCCCGATGACGCTGGGCTTTATTGGTAAGTTCTACGTGCTGGCAGTCGGTGTCCAGGCGCACTTGTGGTGGCTGGTGGGGGCCGTGGTTGTCGGTTCGGCAATCGGCCTTTACTACTACCTGCGCGTGGCGGTGAGCTTATACCTGCACGCACCGGAACAACCGGGTCGCGATGCACCGTCAAACTGGCAGTACAGCGCGGGCGGTATCGTGGTGCTGATCTCTGCACTGTTGGTACTGGTGCTGGGTGTATGGCCGCAACCGCTGATTAGCATTGTGCGGTTAGCCATGCCGCTGATGTAAGGTTGAATATTGATGTTAAAAAACCGCCGATTTCGGCGGTTTTTTTATGGTGTTATGATTTGATTGGGTTTGTGCAGGTTTTATTTTGGAAACGTTTATTGTATTTATAATTATAGTCTGAAGAGACAATAGTATTATAGTTTATGGTTGACGCACTTGCATAACACGCCACATCAACGTTTAAATCGTTAATGATGAAGTCGATCATGTCTTCTGTACCATTCATTATAATAAACTTTACTAATGTTATATTTTCACCAAAATCACCATATTCTTGACCAATCACGGAAGGTAGGTATTCTTTGTTCTTTATTTTTGATATTACGGACTGGTTATCACCTAAAACAACATGCATAGCGATAATGTCATTTTCATTTTCAGGTTGAACAAATTTTGAAAAATAAGAAGCACTAAGCTTATTTGAGTTTAAAATAGAATTATGCAAGTCTACCGGTTTGATAAATAAATGCTTTTGCCATTTTGGAACGAGCTTTAGTAGAAAATCGAGCATTTGGATTTTTTGTGCACTGCACTTTTCGTCTCTTAAACATCGCTTTAAATCAATTAATCTAGTGTCTATAATACCTTTATCATTCTGAATCTCTTTCTTTTTATTATCATCTATTTTGCTATATAGAAATTTTAAGAAATTAATGCTTGTTACGTTAGCAAAAGAATAGTTGACAGCATAATCGCTGGTAAAGTCGTCTTTAAATTCACTACACTGGATAACTTTCTCGAATGAAGTGATTGGGTAGTCAAAGTTATATGTTCTGTTATAGTTAAATTTCATATTGAACAAAAGTGAATTGATACCCTCCGGGCATGTTTTCCAAAGTTTATCCAATGCAGTACCATCCCCTTGTCTTAGTGCCGTATTCACAGCAGTGTCATAATCTGATTCGTTTTTCATGGGGAATAAATAGAATGTATGTAAAACAAATATAATGGCAAAGGCGCGCCAGCCTGTAAATAAAATCTTGCGTGGGCTGCAATATATGCTTTTCCTTAGAAAACACACATACCATAAAATTAATGTATAGGGTATGAGGTTGAAAATATATTCAAAGAAAGAATCGAAATACTTATTGAAATAAAATAAATAGGCTAATGCGGTAGTGCCGATTGGCAATTCCAGATAGATTAAAGAAATGAAACCGGTGTTATCCCTTTTCTCTTTATCCCATCGAAGAAGAAACGGAACGATAAAGAGTATTGGTATGATAAAGGCTAATGCATAACACGCAAAAATGATAATTACAGCACCCGTTGAAAATGACAATATACATCCTCCATGAAGTATTTTAAAAATTTTTCGTAATGAGTAATATGTTTTAATCCCACCAACAATTAACTGGATGCATACCCGCAGGGACTTCAACCCATCCATGATCTGTATCTTCTTCCCATCCTTCCCGGCACTCATCAGGGGCAATTTCTTCTGCAAACCAATTCTGAACTTCTTCGGGTGAAGCAGAAGTGATAACTGAAATTCTTTCGCTAAAGGGCCAGTTAGGATCATCGAACATCGTAATTTCTACCAAAACATCACTGACATCGTTACGCTCACGAATTTTCAGCAAATGGTGGTAGATAGCTTGCGGAGATTGTTCTGGAGTCACATTGCAACATATTGAACCGAGGATATTATTGCCGATAAAAAAATCCTCAAGAGATAACAATGGACGGGGGGTAGCAGGCTCGTTAACATCACCATTGATATTAACAAGTTGGGTAATGCGTTCTAAAGGTGTCATAATTATTCCCTGAAATAATTCATTCATCAAATGAATGGCATTGTTTGAATTCAATAGCGGATAAATAATGACAATGCCACACGTCTTATTAGTTTCAGGCACATCATAACATGGATGTTAAGCAGGGAAAGGTGAAATATTCAGTCAGGCTGGGTCGTGATCCAGACGTTGTTATATATAACATCATAAATATTTAAAGGGGTTTGACATGGAATGGTTAAGTGAAATTCGCAAACTTCGGGAGCACGTACCTGTCGGTATCCAGTCTGCCAGACGTTTGCTAGAGAGGACTGGCGGTAATGTTGATGAGGCCATTAAATTCTTTCATATTGATCAAATCAATATATTGACTGCAAAAGCAGACGTCACACATCAGGAAGCAGAGAATGTTTTGTTGGCTACAAACTATGATATTGCAGAAGCTCTTCGGCGTATTGATGAACAACGCTATACACTGACGGAATTGATTTTGCGTAAAAATAAGGATGCCGGAGATGCCTTAAACAAAATAGCATTGGCGATTGAATATGAGTGGGATCTCAAGCGTAAGTTTTGGTTTAGTTTTGCAGATATCCAATTATTACAGCCAGTTTTACAAACTTTTATGCTGGTTTATGAATGGCATGAATATGTTGGTTGGGAAGGAATGGATTGTGGGATCTTTTTTGAAAGTGATCATATTCACCAACAATTGCAAGCGTTGGGATTGTTAGAACTTGCCAAAAAAATGGTTACTGCAAGAATCCGATATAATGAGTTAAAAGAGAAGGTAGAAAATTTTCATGAGATTACAAAGGATGAAATATTCAAAATGCTTATCACACATTGTGACCAACTTGCAAAAGATGTTGATTCTGTGTTACTGCAATTTGTGGAGGATAATATTGAGTTTTTCCCATGTCGTCACAATGGACACGATTTTTAAAAAATCATCTCAAAATTGAACAGGCTTTTTATCTGCCTGGTAATTTCCAGGTAATGACAGGTTGAGTTCCGTTTTCATCCAAGATTCCAAATCGTTGCCAGCACAGATGACATCGCTGTTATATACCGAATACACGGCATTGCTTTAAGAATGCGACTAAGCAAGCATTTAGCGATATTTATACAAGGGGATAAAAACCGGACCATGGTTAAATATTTTTTCAAGATGATCTTGGCGTAAATTTTAACTAATGGGTCTTTCTCCCCCAGGCATCAAGCTATATCACCCAACAATAACCGTCAGCGCATGATTCCCTTGTCGCAGCATACGTCGATACGCGCTAATCAGCTTTTCCATATCAAGCATGATCGAAGCAAAGAGTTGCCCCTCTAACTCTTCTGAAAAGGTCACTCCCGGATAAATCTCCATTTCATTGAGTCGCTGAATGGAAAACTGTTTACGCAGCTCACTTCGATCCAGAGCTTCCAGTCGGTCGATTGTCGCGGCTAACTCCTGATTCCAGGTCAATCCCAGGAAACCATCTATGCCATCTTCGAGGCTGTGTTCACCAAGCACGGCACGACTCAGCGGATCATTCTTCGCTGGATCAAAAGCAGAGGTACCCGTTAGGCCAAAATGTAAAAAATCCCAGCGTTTATCAATATCCAGTCGCCGTAAACCTGAAAGCGTGTCATGAATATTGTCCATTAAGGGTTTTTCAGTAGACTCAAGCAGTTGGTTAATTTTTTCTGAGTCAATTTCTGCAAAATAGCCAATCATTCCCATTTGTTTTTCCTCCGTTGAATTTAATTTTTCGCATCTTAAAACAGACGAGGGAAAATAAAATGCGCATGTTGCTTTTTCTGGATCTTCCTCGAGAAATTTTTATTATTTACTGTTTTGCAACAAGGTTATAACGCCATCCACCACCTGAGCCATTTTCTGATAATTAAGTCTGTCTGCGGTATCGCCAGGTAAGTGATATTGTTTATTACGATAAAAAGCGGTGTCAGTAATCATTACGGCGGGAATATCGTGTTGCCAATAATTAAGGTGGTCGGAGAAATCGATACCGGGAATAAAACCAGGTGCATTAATAGAATAAACAGGCAACTCTTTTGCTGATAACAACGCAGATTTTACCTGACGCACAGCGCTGATATCCTGCACTCTGCCGACGACAGCAATAAAATCACCATGGTCGGGATAAAGCCAGGACATGACAGAGTAAGGGTAATCCTGACTCCCTGGTGCGGAGTCGTAATAACCTATCATCTCCAGTGCTATCATTAATTTCACCGGACGCTCAAGCGAAGCGGCGTGTACCGCGCTCCCCATTTCATTGCTACGAAAGAAGGGCGGTTCTTCCGACGCATAGGCGACCAGTTGCACACCTATTTTCGGCGCTTGCTGCTGTAACAAACGTGCCAGTTCGAGTAATCCTGCCACGCCGCTGGCGTTATCATCCGCACCCGGCGTATAGGTTAATTGATCGTTTTCGTAACTGCTGGCAGAGTCATAGTGCGCACCAATAATAATCTGCGGTCCATCGGTAGGACCATAATCAGCAACAATGTTTTTGTAGGGGCCACCAGTAATGGGGACATCCTGCACGGTAACTCTGGCGCCGCTACTGACAAAGACCTCTTTTATATACTCTGTGGACCTATTCAGATTATCAATATTGTCGGCACTACGTGGATGCACAGTTTGTGTAAAATAGCGAACTGTTTTTTCTAATTGCTCGGGACTTGCGTGCTGGGGCGTTGGTGGTAATGCCTTGACCCAGGGTTGGTAAAAAACAATCAGAGGAAGTGAAAGCAGGAGCAATATAAAAAAGGAAAAGGTTATTTTTTTCATATATAAATTGTTAATAGGTTTTGTTGTTGAATTATTATTTGTTATAGGTTTCGAGATTGTATTTTATTAAGATTAGCCGGATTATACAAAGGGTCTATTTTATGTCTGGTAGCTGAGTTTATTTAAAAGGATTTTATATGCGAAATAAAAATATAATCATGTTGCTTATAAGTAGTTTGATTTTGTCAGGATGTGGGCCGGAACCTGAGGATAAGGAAAGTCAGCAACAACAACCCAGTACCCCCACAGACCAGCAAGTACTTGCCGCGCAACAAGCGGCAACAAAAGTGGCTGAGCAAAGCGCCGCCAAAGCCGCTGCAGACACGAAAGCCTTAGCCCAGCAAGAAGTGCAACAATATTCAGACAAACAGGCTTTGCTGGGGCGATTGCAGGCGGCTCCAAAATATCAACATGCAGCCAGAGAAAAAGCAGCCTCCCAAATCACAAATCCAGGAACAGCTCGCTACCAGCAGTTCGATGATAATCCGGTTAAGCAGGCAGCGCAAAACCCGTTGGCTACGTTTAGCCTTGACGTTGACACCGGCAGTTATGCGAATGTACGTCGTTTCCTCAATCAAGGGCTGTTACCTCCGCCAGACGCTGTACGGGTGGAGGAGATGGTCAATTATTTCCCGTCTGATTGGGATATCAAAGACAAACAATCTATTCCGGCCTCTAAGCCAATACCTTTCGCTATGCGCTACGAACTGGCATCTGCGCCGTGGAATGAGCAGCGAACATTGCTGAAAGTTGATATCCTGGCGAAAGATCAAAAAAGTGAAGAGTTACCAGCTTCTAATCTGGTCTTTCTTATCGACACTTCTGGTTCAATGATTTCTGATGAACGTTTGCCACTTATTCAGTCTTCGTTGAAATTATTGGTCAAAGAACTTCGTGAGCAGGACAACATTGCCATCGTGACCTACGCTGGCGACTCCCGTATTGCGTTGCCTTCTACCTCAGGGAATCACAAGTCGGAAATTAATGCCGCGATTGATTCGCTGGATGCACAAGGCAGTACCAATGGCGGTGCCGGGCTGGAACTGGCTTATCAGCAGACGGCGAAGGGGTTTATTAAGGGCGGCATCAATCGCATTTTATTGGCCACTGACGGTGACTTTAACGTTGGCATTGACGATCCAAAATCGATTGAATCAATGGTCAAAAAACAGCGGGAGTCCGGTGTTACTCTTTCGACGCTTGGCGTGGGGGATGACAATTACAACGAGGCAATGATGGTGCGAATTGCCGATGTTGGTAACGGCAACTACAGCTACATTGATACCCTCTCTGAAGCGCAGAAAGTGTTGAACAGTGAAATGCGGCAGACGTTGATTACCGTAGCAAAAGATGTCAAAGCGCAAATAGAGTTTAACCCCGCGTGGGTAACGGAATACCGTCAGATTGGTTATGAAAAGCGCCAACTTCGGGCGGAGGATTTTAATAACGATAACGTTGATGCGGTGGATATTGGCGCAGGTAAACATATAACGTTGTTATTCGAATTAACGCTGAATGGGCAAAAAGCATCAATTGATAAGTTACGCTATGCCCCGGATAACAAATCAGTGAAATCAGATAAAGCGAAAGAACTGGCTTGGTTAAAGATTCGTTGGAAATACCCGCAGGGAAAAGAAAGTCAGTTAGTTGAATTCCCGTTGGCACCCACAATAAACGCACCTTCAGAAGATATGCGTTTTCGCGCAGCAGTCTCTGCGTATGGGCAAAAATTGCGCGGTTCTGAATACCTGAATAATACATCCTGGCAGCAGATCGAACAGTGGGCGCGGCAAGCAAAAGGACCGGATCAACAAGGCTACAGAGCGGAATTTATTCGCCTGATTGGGCTGGCGAAAGGTCTGGATAATTCACAAAACTAAAAATGATAAATCTGTTTGCCGGATATCGACATCAAACGTATCCGGCAAACAGATGAAAAAATGGCAAATAAGTGCGTTGGCATCATTAAATTAATCTGCCAACTAACCACCGCTTTCGACTTAAATGCTAAACACCGCGAAATCGCTCGCCAGTTCAGTTGCCGGGAAAATCGTCCGGCACTCGTGTAACAAGTGCTGACAGCCTTTATCATCATAGCGTGAACTAACATGGGTAATGATTAGCTTACCGACACCAGCTTCACGGGCCAGTGCCGCCGCCTGGCGTGTGGAGCTGTGGCCGCGACTGTTGGCTTTGGCCTCCATCGCCAAATCCAGAGTCGCTTCGTGAACCATTACGTCGACACCTTTGGCCAGCGCCAGCGCGGCATCGCAAGGACCAGTATCGCCGAAAATGGCGATCGCTTTTCCTGGTGTAGGCGCGGCTAAGTAATCAGCGCCGTTAATCTGCCGACCATCTTCCAATGTGACAGTTTTTCCGGCTTTCAAATCCTGAAACAATGGGCCAGGCGGTACGCCCGAGGCCTTTAATGCCTGAGCATTCAGCGCACCAGGCTTATCATGTTCTTCTACCCGATAGCCGTAACATTCCAGCGGATGTTCCATCGGATAAGCTGTCACTTTACGCAAGCCATCATCAAGAATTTCGCCTGCGCTAATTTCAATAATCTCCAGTGGATAATCGGTCCACGAGCCACTAATGCGTAGCGCTGTCTCAACAAATTCACGGATACCTTTCGGACCATAAATGGTTAAGGGTTGCACAATACCTGACATGGAACGACTGCACAGCAAACCGGGCAGACCGAAAAGATGATCGCCATGAAGATGGCTAATAAAAATCCTGTCCAGTTTGCCGGGATTAAACACCGTGTGCAGCATTTGGTGTTGAGTGCCTTCGCCACAGTCAAATAACCAAAGTCCGGCCTGGGTCGGATGTTGCAGATTAAGCAATATCGCCGTGACATTACGCGCCCGGGTCGGAACTCCCGCCGAAGTACCTAAGAAAATTAATTCCATAAGACCATCACATTTCTAAAAATAATCCGGCTAGTATAAGGCATACAACCAAAAGGAGCGCATCATGATCGACTGGCAGGATCTTCATCACTCTGAATTATCGGTTTCTCAGCTTTATACCTTATTACAACTGCGTTGTGCGGTATTCGTTGTCGAACAAAACTGTCCTTATCAGGATGTCGATGGTGACGATCTGGTAGGTGAAAATCGTCATATTCTCGGCTGGCAAAACGGGAAACTGGTAGCGTATGCGAGGATTCTGAAAAGTGATGATGATCTCGAACCGGTGGTGATTGGTCGCGTGATTGTCAGCGAAGCGTTGCGGGGCGAAAAAGTGGGGCAGCAACTGATGAGTAAGGTGCTGGAATCATGTACGCGCCACTGGCCGGACAAGGCGATTTATCTGGGAGCGCAGGCGCACTTACAAAACTTTTACCGCAGTTTTGGCTTTATCCCCGTAACGGATATCTACGAGGAAGATGGTATTCCCCACATTGGGATGGCGCGCGAAGTCATTCAGGCGTAATTGATAACCGTTGTCTATAGTTAGTGGCAGGTTTTAAGCAAATGGAGAACGAGAATGTCTAATCAATTTGGTGATACACGCATCGATGACGACCTGACGTTGCTGAGTGAAACACTGGAAGAAGTGCTGCGCTCCTCTGGCGATCCCGCCGATCAGAAATATGTTGAGCTGAAGGCGCGAGCTGAGAAGGCGCTGGATGATGTGAAAAAAAGAGTCAGTCAGGCTTCAGACAGCTATTACTATCGGGCGAAGCAAGCGGTTTATCGTGCCGACGACTACGTTCATGAAAAACCGTGGCAGGGGATTGGCGTTGGCGCTGCGGTTGGTTTGGTATTAGGACTGTTGCTGGCACGCCGTTAAAACCTCCCTACACTGGGGTACTGCATTTTTTTTGCAGTACCCCGTATAATGTGAGGCTTTTAACAGGGAGAGGTCCGCGTGCAATCACTCACTACGGCGCTGGAAAATCTATTGCGCCATCTGTCGCAAGAGTTTCCTGCGACGCCCGGCATTCGGGTTTTTGATGTTCCTTTCCCATTAAATGACGCCTTTGATGCCTTAAGCTGGCTGGCCAGTCAGAAAATGTATCCGCAATTTTACTGGCAACAACGCAATGGTGATGAAGAGGCTGCCGTGCTGGGTACAATAGCCAGCTTTTCGTCGCTGGCGCAGGCGCAGCGTTTTCTCCGACAACACTCGGATCACACCGACTTGCGTATCTGGGGGCTGAATGCGTTTGACCCTTCCCAGGGCAATTTACTCCTCCCGCGGTTGGAATGGCGACGCTGTGCAGGCAAAGCGACCCTTCGACTGACCCTTTTCAGCGAAAACTCCCTTCAGCAAGACGCACATCAGGCAAAGGAATACATTGCTGCTCTGGCAAACATTAAACCGTTGCCAGCTCTGCATTTAACCATCACCCAAGAAAATCACTGGCCGGACAAACCAGCCTGGACGGGGTTAATTAAACTGGCGACCGACACCATTGCTGAAGGTGAACTGGATAAAGTGGTGTTGGCGCGGGCGACCGACCTGCATTTCTCCGATTCAGTTAACGCGGCGGCAATGATGGCTGCCAGCCGTCGGTTGAACCTGAACTGCTACCATTTCTACATGGCCTTTGATGGCGAAAGCGCGTTCCTGGGTTCATCTCCTGAGCGGCTTTGGCGGCGGCGTGACAAAGCGTTGCGTACTGAAGCACTGGCGGGAACGGTGGCGAATCATCCTGATGATAAACAGGCGCAGCAACTGGGCGAGTGGCTGATGGCGGATGATAAAAACCAGCGCGAGAATATGCTGGTGGTGGAAGATATCTGCCAGCGATTACAGAGCGACACCCAGGCGCTGGATGTTTTACCGCCGCAGGTGCTTCGTCTGCGTAAAGTGCAGCATCTGCGTCGCTGTATCTGGACCTCGCTTAATACGGCAGATGATGTGGTTTGTCTGCATCAGTTGCAGCCAACGGCAGCGGTGGCAGGTTTACCGCGCGATTTGGCACGGCAGTTCATCGCCCGGCACGAACCGTTTACCCGTGAATGGTATGCGGGTTCTGCGGGCTATCTCTCATTACAACAAAGCGAATTCTGCGTTTCCCTGCGCTCGGCGAAAATCAGTGGCAATGTCGTGCGATTGTATGCCGGAGCGGGTATTGTCCGAGGCTCAGACCCCGAACTGGAGTGGCAGGAAATCGACAACAAAGCGGCAGGACTGCGCACTTTATTACAATTGGAATAGTAATGAGTCGCATCATTACCGATTCATATCAATAATCTCTTTTTGTAGCTCCTTATACTTAGCCGCAATATTGATACCGGACAAACTCATGTCAGTAAGCGCATTTAACCGACGCTGGGCGGCGGTCATTCTGGAAGCATTAACACGTCACGGCGTCAGACACGTCTGCATCGCCCCTGGCTCTCGTTCTACGCCATTAACTCTGGCGGCGGCGGAAAATTCCGCTTTCATTCATCACACTCATTTTGATGAGCGTGGGCTGGGGCATTTGGCGCTGGGGCTGGCGAAAGTCAGCAAGCAGCCGGTGGCGGTGATAGTGACTTCCGGCACGGCGGTAGCGAATCTCTATCCGGCACTGATTGAAGCTGGGTTAACCGGAGAAAAACTGATCCTGTTAACCGCCGATCGTCCTCCGGAATTGATTGACTGCGGCGCAAATCAGGCAATTCGTCAGCCGGGCATGTTCGCCTCTCATCCTACGCATAGCATTTCACTACCGCGCCCGACGCAGGATATTCCCGCCCGTTGGCTGGTTTCTACTATCGACCACGCTTTAGGCACGCTGCATGCGGGTGGAGTCCATATCAACTGCCCGTTTGCCGAACCGCTTTATGGCGAGATGGACGATACCGGACTTAGCTGGCAACAACGTCTTGGCGACTGGTGGCAGGGCGACAAACCGTGGCTGCGTGAAGCACCTCGTCTTGAGAGCGAAAAACAGCGCGACTGGTTCTTCTGGCGGCAAAAGCGCGGCGTGGTGGTTGCCGGGCGCATGAGTGCGGAAGAGGGCAAAAAAGTTGCCCTGTGGGCGCAAACTCTTGGCTGGCCGCTGATTGGCGACGTGCTGTCGCAAACCGGGCAGCCGCTGCCGTGTGCCGATCTCTGGTTAGGCAATGCCAAAGCGACCAGCGAACTGCAACAGGCGCAGATTGTCGTGCAACTGGGGAGCAGCCTGACCGGTAAACGGTTACTGCAATGGCAGGCAAGCTGTGAACCAGAAGAATACTGGATTGTTGATAACATCGAAGGGCAGCTTGACCCGGCACACCACCGTGGACGTCGCCTGGTCGCCAATATTGCCGACTGGCTGGAGCTGCATCCGGCTGAAAAACGCCAGCCCTGGTGCGTGGAGATCCCGCGTCTGGCTGAACAGGCAATGCAGGCAGTTGTTGCCCGTCGTGATGCGTTTGGCGAAGCACAACTGGCGCACCGCATCAGAGACTATTTGCCTGAACAGGGGCAACTGTTTGTCGGTAATAGCCTGGTGGTACGTCTGATTGATGCGCTTTCGCAACTTCCGGCAGGTTACCCGGTATATAGCAACCGTGGGGCCAGCGGAATAGATGGGCTGATTTCTACCGCCGCAGGCGTTCAGAGGGCTAGTGGTAAACCGACGCTGGCGATTGTGGGCGATCTCTCTGCTCTTTACGATCTCAACGCGCTGGCGCTATTGCGTCAGGTTTCCGCGCCGCTGGTATTAATTGTGGTGAACAACAACGGCGGACAAATTTTCTCGCTGTTGCCGACGCCGAAAAGCGAGCGCGAGCGTTTCTATCTGATGCCGCAAAACGTCCATTTTGAGCACGCTGCCGCGATGTTTGAGCTGAAATATCATCGTCCGCAAAACTGGCAGGAACTTGAAACGGCACTTGCCGACGCCTGGCGCACTCCGACCACCACGGTGATTGAGATGGTGGTTAACGACACCGACGGCGCGCAAACCCTCCAGCAACTGCTGGCGCAGGTAAGCCATTTATGATCCTGCACGCACAGGCAAAACACGGCAAGGCAGGTTTACCCTGGCTGGTGTTTTTGCATGGTTTCTCCGGCGATTGCCTCGAATGGCAGGAAGTCGGCGAGGCGTTTGCAGACTACTCGCGGTTGTATGTTGATCTGCCAGGTCACGGTGGTTCGGCGGCAATTAGCGTCGATGGATTTGATGATGTCACCGACTTACTGCGTAAAACTTTGGTTAGTTACAACATCCTTAACTTCTGGCTGGTGGGGTACTCGCTTGGCGGACGGGTGGCGATGATGGCGGCTTGTCAGGGGATGCTGGGGCTTTGTGGTGTGATTGTCGAAGGTGGGCATCCTGGGCTGCAAAGTGCTGAACAACGCACGGAACGTCAGCTTTCCGATCATCGCTGGGCGCAGCGTTTTTGTTCAGAACCGTTAACGGCGGTATTTGCCGACTGGTATCAACAGCCTGTTTTTGCCTCGCTCAATGACGATCAACGCCGGGAGCTGGTGGCGCTGCGCAGCAACAATAACGGCGCAACCCTTGCCGCGATGCTGGAGGCCACTTCTCTCGCCGTCCAGCCTGATTTACGTGCTAACCTTAGCGCCCGCACATTTGCGTTTTATTATTTATGTGGTGAACTTGACAGCAAATTCCGCGCTCTGGCGGCGGAACTGGCTGCCGACTGCCATGTCATTCCTCGCGCCGGACATAACGCGCATCGGGAAAATCCCGCTGGCGTTATCGCAAGTCTGGCGCAGATCTTGCGTTTCTGACTAAAGGACACAATATGATTTATCCTGATGAAGCAATGCTTTACGCACCGGTTGAATGGCACGACTGCTCCGAAGGTTTCGAGGACATTCGTTATGAAAAATCCACCGACGGTATAGCAAAAATCACCATTAATCGTCCGCAGGTGCGCAATGCCTTCCGTCCTCTGACGGTAAAAGAGATGATCCAGGCGCTGGCGGATGCCCGTTATGACGACAACATCGGCGTGATCATTCTGACTGGCGCGGGCGATAAAGCGTTCTGCTCCGGCGGTGACCAGAAAGTACGTGGCGACTACGGCGGTTATAAAGATGATTCCGGCGTACATCACCTCAACGTGCTGGACTTCCAGCGTCAGATCCGTACCTGTCCGAAACCGGTTGTCGCGATGGTGGCTGGCTACTCCATCGGCGGCGGTCATGTTCTGCACATGATGTGCGACCTGACTATCGCGGCAGATAATGCCATCTTCGGTCAGACTGGCCCGAAAGTCGGTTCCTTCGACGGCGGCTGGGGAGCTTCCTATATGGCTCGCATCGTCGGGCAGAAAAAAGCGCGTGAAATCTGGTTCCTGTGCCGTCAGTACGACGCAAAACAGGCGCTGGATATGGGCCTTGTGAACACCGTGGTGCCGCTGGCCGATCTGGAAAAAGAAACCGTCCGTTGGTGCCGTGAAATGCTGCAAAACAGCCCGATGGCGCTGCGTTGCCTGAAAGCTGCACTGAACGCTGACTGTGACGGTCAGGCAGGTCTGCAGGAACTGGCGGGTAACGCCACCATGCTGTTCTACATGACGGAAGAAGGTCAGGAAGGTCGCAACGCTTTCAACCAGAAACGTCAGCCTGATTTCAGCAAATTTAAACGGAATCCGTAATGCGTAGCGCGCAGGTATACCGCTGGCAGATCCCCATGGACGCGGGGGTGGTTCTGCGCGACAGGCGGTTAAAAACCCGCGACGGGCTATACGTTTGCCTGCGTGAGGGCGAGCGCGAAGGGTGGGGGGAGATCTCCCCACTGCCGGGCTTCAGTCAGGAAACCTGGGAAGAGGCGCAAAGTGTGCTGCTTGCCTGGGTACATAACTGGCTGGCAGGCGATTGCGAGCTACCACAGATGCCTTCCGTCGCCTTTGGCGTGAGCTGCGCGCTGGCTGAACTGGCAGATACGCTCCCGCAGGCGGCCAATTACCGTGCTGCGCCGCTGTGTAATGGCGATCCGGACGATCTGATCCTCAAACTTGCCGATATGCCTGGCGAGAAAGTGGCGAAGGTCAAAGTGGGATTGTACGAAGCCGTGCGCGACGGCATGGTGGTCAATCTTTTGCTGGAGGCAATTCCGGATCTGCATTTGCGTCTTGACGCGAACCGCGCCTGGACGCCGCTGAAAGGCCAGCAGTTTGCCAAATACGTTAACCCGGACTATCGCCACCGCATCGCGTTTCTCGAAGAACCGTGCAAAACCCGCGATGATTCGCGTGCATTTGCCCGTGAAACCGGCATTGCCATTGCCTGGGATGAAAGCCTGCGCGAGCCGGATTTTGCCTTTGTGGCGGAAGAGGGCGTGCGTGCGGTGGTGATCAAACCCACGCTCACGGGCAGCCTGGAGAAAGTCCGCGAGCAGGTGCAGGCGGCGCACGCGCTGGGGCTGACGGCGGTGATCAGTTCTTCCATCGAGTCGAGCTTAGGCTTAACGCAACTGGCGCGGATTGCTGCCTGGTTAACGCCAGACACCATTCCGGGGCTGGATACGCTGGATCTGATGCAGGCGCAGCAGGTTCGTCGCTGGCCGGGTAGCCCGCTGCCATTAGTGGAAGTTGATGCACTGGAGCGGCTGTTATGATCTTCTCTGACTGGCCGTGGCGTCACTGGCGGCAGGTGCGGGGAGAAGCCATCGCCTTACGTCTTAATGACGAGCAACTCAACTGGCGCAAGCTTTGTGCTCGCGTCGATGAATTAGCCTCCGGCTTTGCGGCGCAGGGTGTGGTTGAGGGCAGCGGCGTAATGTTGCGGGCGTGGAATACGCCGCAAACGCTGCTGGCCTGGCTGGCGTTACTGCAATGCGGGGCGCGGGTGCTGCCCGTGAATCCACAACTGCCGCAACCGTTGCTTGAGGAATTGCTGCCAAATCTCACTCTGCAATTTGCGCTGGTGCCGGAAGGGGAAAACACGTTTCCGGCGTTAACGTCGCTGCACATTCAGCTGGTTGAAGGCGCACATGCCGCTGCGTGGCAGCCGACGCGCCTGTGCTCAATGACGTTAACCTCTGGCTCCACTGGCTTGCCGAAAGCCGCAGTTCATACTTATCAGGCCCATCTTGCCAGTGCCGAAGGGGTGTTATCGCTGATTCAGTTTGGCGAGCATGATGACTGGCTGCTCTCTTTGCCGTTGTTTCACGTCTCTGGTCAGGGAATTATGTGGCGCTGGTTATACGCTGGTGCGCGGATGACGGTATGTGATAAACAGCCATTGGAGCAAATGCTGGCAGGCTGTACTCACGCTTCACTGGTGCCAACACAGCTCTGGCGTTTGCTGGTTAACCGCAGTTCAGTTTCCCTGAAAGCGGTGTTACTTGGCGGCGCGGCAATTCCGGTTGAGTTGACGGAGCAGGCGCGCGAGCAGGGCATTCGTTGCTTTTGCGGCTATGGTCTGACGGAGTTCGCTTCCACGGTTTGCGCGAAAGAAGCGGACGGCCTGGCTGACGTCGGTTCGCCTCTGCCGGGGCGGCAAGTAAAAATCGTTAACGATGAAGTGTGGCTGCGGGCTGCCAGTATGGCAGAAGGTTACTGGCGTAACGGGCAACTGGTGCCGCTGGTTAATGACGAAGGCTGGTACGCCACGCGCGATCGCGGTGAGATGCATAATGGCAAGCTGACCATTGTCGGACGTTTAGACAATCTGTTCTTCAGTGGTGGCGAAGGCATTCAGCCAGAAGAAGTCGAACGTGTGATTGCCGCGCATCCTGCGGTTTTGCAGGTGTTTATCGTCCCCGTTACTGACAAGGAGTTTGGTCATCGACCGGTAGCGGTGGTGGAGTATGACCACGAAACCGTTGATCTTAGCGAATGGGTGAAAGACAAGTTGGCCCGTTTTCAACAACCGGTGCGTTGGCTGACGCTTCCGCCGGAGCTGAAAAACGGCGGCATTAAGATTTCACGTCAGGCATTAAAAGAGTGGGTGCAACGCCAGTATTAAGAAATCATTAGTTTCATCTCTCATTTCCGCTATTCCATTGCCATTGATAATGAGTTTATCTGTTAATCTGTAAATTAATGTGACAATTCTTATCAGACAGGATAGTGCAATGGAATGGCTGGTTAAAAAATCATGCAGCGATAAACAAGACAACAGACATGTACTGAAGCTTTGTGATACTGGCGGCACGATAAAAATGATTGCCGAAGTGCAAACTGACTTTAGCGTTAAATCAGGTGACCTGCTTTCTCCGCTACAGGATGCGCTTTATTGCATCAACCGGGAAAAACAGCGCACGGTGAAAGTCATTTCGGCGAGCAGTTATAGTGTTGAAGAATGGGGGCGACAATGTCAGTCTGGCTGCAAAAGTTAGCAGTGTTGTTTTGCTGCTGGTAGAAAAATCAGCGTTAATCCACCCATAATACAGGCTACGCCCAGCATAGCCTTCAGCGAGAAGGTCCCTTCCCAGCCGGGAAGTACCATTGATGCAATCCATACCAGTACATAACTCATACTCAGTAAGGCATAGGCTTTGCTGAGTGCCAGCCGATGCAACGCCTTATACCAGCAAAAAACGGAGATCAGATAGCCAACCAGGCCGACGACCAGCATCCGGGCACCGAAATCAAAAGTAAAAAGCGCCGCGATAAAATTCCATAATTGCGTCATCGGCGGCAGATGATTCGCCGCAAAACCGAGGCTTAATTGCGCAGCAGAAGCAATAATGACGCTGAATAATCCCCACATCAGGCCCATTACACCGTACTCCCGAGAATCACAATGCCGCCAATAATGAAGGCCACCCCACACCAATGGCGAAAAGACACTGGTTCGTGCCACAGTTTTACTGCTGCCAGCGTCACCCAGACAAAATTCAGGCTCAACATTGGATAGGCAATGCCTACCGGCACGTTCTGTAATACCAGCAGCCAGAGCACCATTGCCAGCCCCAGACACATCAATGCCAGCGCCAGCCACAGTGCAATATGTTTGCGCCGTTTACTTATTGCCTCAAAGCGAGTTGCCTGTTTCTGGCAGAGCTGCCCGGCTACGCTAAGCAGGCTGGCAAAGACTAAAATCAGCCAGATCATTTGGGCCGATACTGAATGAGCACCAGACGCCCCTGATGATCGATAGCATCTGCAGGTGGAATGGCAAGGCTGTTGATATCCTCATCGCGGTCTACCGAAAGCACGAGAGTAATAATCCCCTCCTGGCGATGTTGAGTAAGCCAGCTGGCGAAATCATCACCGCTGACAAATCTGCCTTTCGCATCCGGATAATTGAGGCCATATTTCAACTCCCCCGTCTGGCGATACATGATGATGTCATCGCGTTGCAGACTCCATGCCAGACCTGCGGCAACGCCGACGCTATCAGTAAGAATATAGCGGCTCGGCTGGAGTGATTCTTGCGTCATCTCGACAAAAAATTGCGGATGTTTGCCTTCCATGACTCTGTCGGGGATCGCAATACCCACGAGCAACGCCAGCCCCAACGGACAAAGCGCCGCAAAGGGCCAGTTTTTTTCCACGTTCGTTAACGTATACCAGCCGAAAAATGCCCACAGCGAAAAAATCGACCATGCGCAAAAGACCTTATAGATTTCGAAAGCCTGCCAGACGGGTGTGCCCATGGGGCCCCAGGGCGAAACGATAAACGTGGCAATAATGCCAGTGACGGCAAATGCGATATTGATCCAGCCATTAATCCGCAGCGCCAGAGGATTATTTTTTGCTGCCTGCAACGCGTAATACGCCACCAGTATTGCCAGAGGCGCAAAGCAGGAAAGAATATAGGTCGGCAGCTTGCCTTTAGCGACGGAGAAAAACAGCAGTGGCATCACCGTCCAGCTCAAGAGATAGACGGTTGCGGAATGGTTGCGGTTTTTCCAGCCAGAACGCAGCGCACCGGGGAGTAATCCCAGCCATGGCAGGCTACCGGCAATGATGATAGGCAAGTAGTACCAGAACGGGGCTTTATGTTGGGCATCATCCATCGCAAAGCGTTGAATATGCTCAATCCAGAAAAAATAGTGCCAGAAGTCAGGCTCCCGTTGCGCTATTGCTAACCCCCAGGGGAGAACCGTCAGTACACAACTGATGATTGCCAGCCAGCCGTAAATAAAGAAATCTTTCCAGCGTTTTTGCGTCGCCACCCACGGCAGCACGCTTAATACCGGCACGGCGAGGGCGAGAAAACCTTTGGTCATTACCCCCATACCGCAGGTGACTCCCAGCAGTAAAAATCCCGCGCTTTTGCCTTTCCACGTTTGCGCATCCATTGCCAACCAGAAGCTACACATTCCCGCCACCAGCCAGAATGCAATAAACGGATCGAGCACGGCGTAAGTGCCGATGGCGTAGACAATAAGCAGCGAGAGATAAATCACAGCGGCGAGTAGTGCCAGACGTTTATCGCGCCATAAGCGCAGAGTAAACCAGGTCACCAGCGCGGCGGTTAACAGAGTCGCAAAGATAACACCTGCTCGCACACCAAAGTTATTCGCGCCAAATAGCCATTGCCCAATGCTGTTAATCCAGTATCCGGCAATCGGTTTTTCGAAATAACGTAGCCCTAACAGATGGGGCACAATCCAGTCGCCGGAAGCCAGCATTTCCCGACTGATTTCCGCATACCGCGTTTCATCAGGTTGCCAGAGCAGGCGATAATTAATCGGCAAGAGATAATAGACGGTAATAAACGCAAAGAATGCGGCGTAATAGCGAATGGATTTCATGGACGAGTTCCCGCAACTTGTTGGCAACCCAGCCAGCCTTCACGTCCAGCGATTCTTCCACGCACCACATGTCCGAGCGGCAACGTCTCCGGCAGCAGCTCGCCTAATGGACAAAAAGTAATGCCTTCACGGGCGGCACGCTTCAGGAGATCAACAAAATCAGGATGATAAGCACAACCTTCAACTTCAGCATGGATGGTATAAACCGGCGTCCCTTTATCACGCAGGATGCGGTTGAGTAGCCAGCCGTTAAAATCTTGCGCTTTCACATCCCGGCCAATCACTTCATCCCAGGTAGGTAATGTCACTGGAATTTGTGCAGTGCCAGGTTTTCCTGATTCGAGCAAGGGACGAAACGGCATCGCCCCACGACAATCGCTGTTGTAGCGCAAATGGAACGCTTCTTTTGCTTCGATCACCTGTTGGTCGGCACGCCAGCCAGCGGCAGCGGAGCAGGTTATCGGTTGGCCGATAATCTCTTCCAGGGTGCGAAGGCCGCGGGCAATATCATCGACCATTGTTTGCCGATCCCAGTTGCCGCTATGGGCTTGCCAGGCGTGGTGATCCCAGGCGTGCAGGCCGACTTCGTGGTATTTAGCCGCTTCACGAATGATATCGGCATTGGCATGACCAATCTCTTTTCCTGGCCATGCCGTACCTGCCAGTAAAATATCCCAGCCATAAAGCGATGCCGCGTTTGAGCGCAGCATCTTCCACAAAAACTGGGGCTTCACCAGTCGCCAGAGATGGCGGCCCATATTGTCCGGGCCGACGCTGAAAAAAATGCTGGCCTGAATATTATGCTTACTTAAGGTTTCCAGCAGACGTGGTACCCCTTCGCGGGTGCCACGAAAAGTATCGACATCAATACGTAAACCTACTTTGGTCATGATGACTTATCCGTAAGATCGACAGTGCGCAGGAAGAAATCCAGCGTCTCATCGATGGTTTCCTGCATATCAATTTTCGGTTCCCAGCCGAGGCAACGGCGGGCATTGCGGATGCTCGGTTTACGATGCTCTACGTCCTGATATCCTTTGCCGTAGTAGCTGCTACTTTCTACCACGCGAAAGCCCGCAAACGGTGGGAAGTGATGGCGCAGCGGATGTTTTTCGAAGCTCGCCAGCAGCATCTCGCCGAGCTCTTCAATACTCGCTTCGTTATCAGGATTGCCAATGTTGATAATTTCGCCGTCGCAGCGATTTCCCGCATTTTCGATAATGCGGTATAACGCCTCGATACCATCCCGAATATCAGTAAAGCAGCGTTTTTGTTTTCCGCCATCAATCAGCTTAATCGGTGAACCTTCCACCAGATTGAGAATGAGTTGCGTAATAGCGCGTGAGCTACCAATTCGCGCCGCATTAAGGTTATCCAGTCGTGGCCCCATCCAGTTAAACGGGCGGAAGAGGGTGAACTGCAACCCCTCTTTTTCGCCATACGCCCAGATCACCCGATCAAGTAATTGTTTTGATACTGAATAAATCCAGCGTGGTTTATTCACCGGGCCGACGATTAAATTAGAATGGTCTTCATCGAAGTATTTATCGCTACACATCCCATAAACTTCTGAAGTCGACGGGAAGATGATTCGCTTACGGTACTTCACGCAGTAACGGATAATGCGCAGATTCTCTTCAAAATCGAGTTCAAATACGCGTAGCGGGTTGCGGGTATATTCAATCGGCGTAGCTATCGCCACCAGCGGCAACACGACATCACATTTTTTGACGTGATACTCAATCCATTCGGAATGAATGCTGATATCGCCTTCAACAAAATGAAAATGCGGATGATTCAGAAAACGGCTTATCGCGTCGCTGCCAATATCCAGACCGTAAACTTCATAGTGATCTTCGCGCAGCAGGCGTTCTGTCAAATGGTTACCGATAAAGCCATTCACCCCGAGGATGAGTACCCGGGTACGGCGTCGGGCGGCACAGGCAGGCTGGCTATTCAAGCGTGAACCTTGCACCAGGCCCAGTGTCTGCGCTAATTGTGAGCCCTGCATAGTAATGCCGTCGCCCGCTTGTCCGGTGACGATTTCCAGCGCGCCATCGCCACAGGCAATTAGCAACGGCGCAACAGAAATCACGCTTCCCGGCTGCGCTGCGGATGTATGAGGATGTACGCGTGACGACCAGACGGTAAATTTTTGATTACCAACATAGCTGAAGGCACCCGGCCACGGATCGGCGACGGCGCGGACCATGTTATGCAATACGGCTGCCGGTTTGTGCCACTCGAGGAAGCTGTCTTCTGGTGTTCTGCGACCAAAACAGGTGGCTTCGTTCTCGCGTTGGGCTATTTCCAGAATCTTACCGTGTTTAATGGCGGGTAACGTCTGTTCCAGCAACTGACGCGCGGTATGGCACAATTTATGATGCAGCGTAATGGCGATATCATCTGGCGCAATGGCAACGCGTAGTTGGGCAACAATGGCCCCGGCATCGGCACGTTTAACCATTCGGTGCAATGTTACGCCCGTTTCCGTTTCACCGTTCACCAGCACCCAGTTCAGCGGCGCGCGACCACGATATTTTGGTAACAGCGAACCATGCAGATTAAATGCACCTGCGGGAGCGAGCTGCAAAATCTCATCGCTAATGAGATGGCGATAATAAAAAGAGAAAATCACCTCTGGTGACAGTTGGGCAATGCGTTCCACCCACAGCGGATGATTAATGTTATCCGGCGCGTAAACCGGAATGCCTCTTTCCGCCGCCAGGCGAGCGACCGAACCATAAAAGGCTTTTTCGCCAGGATTATCAGTATGGGTAAAAATGGCGCTAATTTCGTAACCGGCAGCCAGCAGGGCTTCAATACCGAGGCATCCCATATCGTGGTAGGCAAAAACGACGGTTTTCATTATTCATTTTCCTTGCTGGATGGACGGATAACTTGCTGAACAAAATAGCGGGGACGGGCGCGGACATCGGTGTAGATCCTGCCAATATATTCTCCGAGCAATCCCATGCCGATAAACTGAGCGCCAATAAAAGTAAACAGCACGGCAAATAGCATAAAGACGCCTTCCGCGGCCCATTGTGGTCCGAAGGTCAGGCGTAAAATCACCAGCAGTACCGCAATGCTGAAACCCCCAATCGCAATCACGCTGCCGAGAAGACTCAGCATACGTAGCGGTGTGGTCGTGAGGCAGGTCACCAGGTCGTACATCAAATTAATCAGGCGCATAAAGCTGTATTTAGATTCGCCATACTCACGCTCGGCATGATGCACCGGAATTTCAATGGCGCGGCGAGCGAAGATATTCGCCAGAATCGGGATAAAGGTGCTGCGTTCATGGCAGTGCAACATGGCATCGATAATATGACGGCGATAGGCGCGTAACATACAGCCATAGTCGCCCATCGCTTTGCCGGTAGTGCGCTGAATAAGCCGGTTAATCATCTTCGATGCCGTTTTACGAAACCAGGTATCCTGGCGATTCTGGCGCACAGTACCCACTACGTCGTAACCTTCATCGGCTTTTTCTACCAGACGGGGGATCTCCTCTGGCGGATTCTGGAGATCGGCATCGAGGGTAATAATTAAGTCGCCGGTAACGTGGCTGAAACCTGCCATGATCGCCGAATGCTGTCCGTAATTACGATTAAGCAAAATAGACACGATGTGGCTGCCCTCTGCTTGTGAGGCATCGACGAGCATTTGTGCGGAATTATCGCTACTGCCGTCATCAATCAGCAGGATCTCATACTCTTTCCCCAGCGATTCACAGGCTGCGGTGGTGCGCCTGATTAATTCCGGTAAGCTTTCCTGCTCGTTATAGACGGGAATAACCACCGAGACTTTCTTAACAGGGTGGATTTCAAACATGGCTTATTGTCCTGCGAGTTGCTGAAGGGCCGCGATGACGCGGTCGGCATCGGCGGTGGTCATATCTGGAAAAAGCGGCAACGAACAGATGCGTTCGCTGTTCCATTCGGTATTCGGTAACGACAGTGTGGGAAAACGCTCGCGATAATATTTTTGCGTGTGAGCGGCGCGGAAATGTAACCCGGTGCCAATGCCTTTTTCTTTTAACGCTTCCATCAACGCATCGCGGCTGATACCACAACGTTGTTCATCAACACGAATAATAAACAGATGCCAGGCGTGAATGTGCGGCCACGCGGGAAGGCTTAAAGGCTGGAACGGGAGAGCTGCCAGTGCTTGCTGATATTGCAGGGCAATTTCCCGACGACGGGTGTTGAGTTGCTCTAATTTGGCTAACTGTGTCAGGGCAATCGCGGCGTTAATATCGGTCAGATTGTACTTATAGCCTGGCGTTAATACTTCTGCCTGCGGCGCGCGGCCCCAGGTTTGTCTGTCATATGCATCGACGCCCAGACCATGAAATTTCAGCATACGTAGCTGGCGGGCGAGGTTTTCATCATCAGTAACAATCAGGCCACCTTCTGCACAGGTAATATTTTTGATGGCGTGAAACGAAAAGATAGCAGTACCTTTCGCACCAATATGTCGGCCTTTGTAATACGTACCGACGGCATGGGCGGCATCTTCAATAACCGCGATACCGTAACGTTCGCCAATGGCGCGAATAGCGTCAATATCTGCTGGCGCACCGGCATAATGCACTGGAATGATGGCTTTGGTACGCGGCGTAATGGCTGCTTCGATCGCTTCAGGCGTGACCATTAGCATATCGCGATCGACATCTACCATTACCGGCGTAGCGCCCAACAAAGAAATCATATTAAGAGTTGATACCCAGGTCAGAGAAGGCGTGATCACTTCATCGCCAGCACCTATCTCCAGCGCCATCAGCGTAATATGCATTCCGGCTGTGGCTGAACTGACCGCGATGGCATGTTGGTTTCCCGTCAACTGGCAAAAGGCTTGTTCAAGCGCCTGATTCTTCGGACCTGTGGTGATCCATCCAGATTCGAGAACATCTTTAACCGCAGCGAGTTCTTCCACACCCATTGCCGGACGTGAAAAGGGCAAAAAATCTGACATTATTATTCCTTCGGCCATTGAATACTTTTCCCATCTATTCACTAATATTTGTTATAGGGAGCGTTATATGTATTTTGCCATTTGGCGTAAAATTCTAAGGGTAGAATATTAATTTAACCTTAAGGAACTAATATAGTACTTAAATATTAGTTTTTTTCGTTTTTTTATCTTTTTCAGGCTTTTCATTTGACAAGATTTAAGGCATTTTGCGTGCATCGTAATGTTTTAATACTATCCCCAGCCCCTATTTTCCGGTGAAAATGTTATTTTTTTCACGGTCATTTAGCTGGCTACGCGTGTCTATAGGTGGAGCTTAAGTGTTAGCTTTTTGTCGGACTTC
This sequence comes from Escherichia sp. E2586, assembly GCF_005781105.1. Classification (NCBI taxonomy): domain Bacteria; kingdom Pseudomonadati; phylum Pseudomonadota; class Gammaproteobacteria; order Enterobacterales; family Enterobacteriaceae; genus Escherichia; species Escherichia sp. E2586. Next base: position 264,426 of record NZ_VATN01000006.1, on the reverse strand, counting down.
GATGAAGTCTAAAAAATATATCTTCATTTTACTGGTGCTTGCTGTAATTGCCGGGTTGGGTAGTCATGCTGCCTGGAGTAGCAATGGGTTGCCACGAATCGACAATAAAACGTTGGCCAGGCTAGCGCAGCAGCATCCGGTGGTGGTTCTGTTTCGCCATGGAGAACGCTGCGATCGTTCCTCCAATCAATGCTTGTCAGACAAAACAGGTATTACGGTAAATGGCTCTCAGGATGCGCGTGAACTGGGCAAAGCCTTCAGCGCAGATATCCCTGATTTCGATCTTTATTCCAGTAATACCGTTCGGACTATTCAGTCGGCAACCTGGTTTTCTGCGGGCAAAAAACTGACGGTAGATAAACGACTGCTACAATGTAGTAATGAGATTTATAGCGCAATTAAAGACTTACAAAGTAAAGCGCCTGATAAAAATATTGTTATCTTCACCCACAATCACTGTCTGACGTATATCGCGAAAGATAAACGTAACGTGACATTTAAACCAGATTATCTGGATGGACTGGTGATGCATGTGGAAAACGGTAAAGTTTTACTGGATGGGGAATTTGTCAATCACTGATCTTTGAATCTGACAGCCAGTAATGGCTGTCATCACTATCACAGAAGACCCTTCAAACGTAATGTTTTCTTGGTCGCAACATTCAAATCGTATTGCGCCAGATCTTCAGGTTTTACCCACGCGTATTCCTGAAACTCTTCGTTTATTTTCACTTCACGGTTGGCAGAAACACAGTCAAAGATCAGGTAAATCATATAAATCTCTTCCTTACGACCATCTGCATATGTCTTAGTGCGAATGTCATCGCTGAAAGTCCACGGAGTGATGTCGGTCAGAATCAGTTGCTCGCCTAACTCTTCTCTGATTTCACGGCGTAATGCTTCTTCAATACGTTCGCCAGGTTCCACGCCACCACCCGAAAGCGCCCATTGACCCGGGAAAACGCCGCGATCGTCAGCCATTTTGCATAGCAGATAAGCACCATCATTTTGAATCAAAGGGCAAACAATAGTCCGTTGTCGCACAGGGATGTTCCTTATAATCGAAAATAAACCAAGAGAATACGGCAACTCAGAAATATGCGAAAGTGACATTAGTCTCTTTTGCGATGATAACTGCGCTGATTATTATTTTGGTTTATAACGTAAATCATGTTTATTTTTTCGACGTTAAATTATTAAAGACGTATTTAGTTACAATAAGTTAGCAGATCGCTTTTTTCACGCATTGAATCCTCTGCGTCAGGCAGTACAATCCCGCAGCTTTGGGGAATGTTGATTATCTTCTTGCGGAAAAAGGTAAAAATGAAAAAATTTGCGCTACCAGTTCTGGCTGGAATGCTGTTGGTTTCTGCATCGGCAAATGCGATAAGCATCAGCGGCCAGGCAGGTAAGGAATACACCAATATTGGCGTCGGTTTCGGGACCGAGTCTACGGGACTGGCGTTAAGCGGTAACTGGACACATAACGACGACGACGGTGATGTCGCGGGCGTGGGGTTGGGCCTGAATCTTCCTCTGGGGCCGTTAATGGCAACTGTAGGTGGGAAAGGTGTTTATACCAACCCGAATTACGGCGATGAAGGTTACGCGGCAGCAGTCGGTGGTGGTTTGCAGTGGCAAATTGGCGACAGCTTCCGTCTGTTTGGCGAGTATTATTACTCTCCGGATTCGCTCTCCAGCGGTATTCAAAGTTATGAAGAAGCGAATGCTGGCGCGCGTTATACCATTATGCGTCCAGTCAGTATTGAGGCAGGCTACCGTTATCTGAACCTGTCGGGGAAAGACGGCAATCGCGATAATGCCGTGGCCGACGGCCCTTATGTCGGGGTTAACGCCAGCTTCTGATACCTTCCGGCGCGGCGTTCTGTCGCGCCATTCAGTTTCTTACTATGCCTTATCTCCCTTTGCGTTATAGTGATTCGATAACAAAAGCAGGAGATAACCATGTTAAAAGTGGAAATGCTATCCACCGGGGATGAGGTGTTACACGGGCAAATCGTTGACACGAATGCAGCCTGGCTGGCCGACTTTTTCTTTCATCAGGGCTTGCCGCTATCTCGCCGTAATACGGTAGGCGATAACCTTGAAGATTTAGTCACCATTCTTCGTGAGCGCAGTCAGCACGCCGATGTGCTGATCGTCAACGGCGGACTGGGGCCAACCAGCGATGATTTAAGCGCGCTCGCTGCTGCGACAGCAAAAGGTGAAGGTCTGGTGCTACATGAAGCCTGGCTTAAAGAGATGGAACGTTATTTCCGCGAACGTGGTCGCGTGATGGCGCCGAGCAACCGTAAACAGGCAGAATTGCCAGCGAGTGCCGAGTTCATCAATAACCCCGTAGGCACCGCCTGTGGTTTTGCCGTGCAGCTTAATCGTTGCCTGATGTTCTTTACCCCCGGCGTACCGTCAGAATTTAAGGTGATGGTCGAGCACGAAATCCTGCCGCGCCTGCGCGAGCGTTTTTCTTTACCGCAGCCGCCGGTTTGTCTGCGTTTGACTACCTTTGGTCGTTCGGAAAGCGATCTGGCACAAAGCCTGGACACTCTACAACTGCCGCCGGGCGTAACAATGGGCTATCGCTCCTCGATGCCGATAATTGAACTGAAGCTGACCGGACCGGCAAGCGAGCAACAGGCGATGGAAAAACTGTGGCTGGACGTTAAACGTGTTGCCGGACAGAGCGTGATTTACGAAGGCACCGAAGGACTGCCCGCGCAGATCAGTCGCGAATTGCAAAACCGCCAGTTCAGCCTGACGTTGAGCGAGCAATTCACCGGTGGTTTATTGGCTTTGCAACTTTCTCGCGCAGGTGCGCCATTGCTGGCGTGTGAAGTGGTTCCTTCACAGGAAGAGACTCTGGCACAAACCGCGCACTGGATTACAGAACGGCGGGCCAACCATTTTGCCGGGCTGGCACTGGCTGTTTCGGGTTTCGAGAACGAATATCTCAACTTTGCGCTAGCCACGCCGGACGGCACTTATGCCCTGCGCGTACATTTCAGCACTACGCGCTACAGTCTGGCTATTCGTCAGGAAGTGTGTGCAATGATGGCGTTGAATATGCTGCGCCGTTGGCTGAACAATCAGGACATCGCCAGCGAGCACGGCTGGATTGAGGTTGTTGAGTCCATGACCTTATCCGTCTGATCAGTCATTCTGTGCCGGTTTACTGCACCGGCACATTCCCCTCCCGCAAATTTGTCCAACCTGTTGTACTCAATAAGAAAAAATCCGTGCGCTGATTCACAAATTTGTGCGTAATTTCTCCAGTCCGCTGGACGAGAAACGGGATTTGATGCGCTTCACAATTTTACTCACCCTGAGCGACGAGACTGATTCCAGTATCTAAGACTGGAGTCCAGTATGTTGGAATCAAGCAAAGTACCCGCCCTGACACGGGCTATTGATATTCTCAATCTGATTGCCCGCATTGGCCCTTGTAGTGCTGCAACGATCATTGACACATTGGGGATCCCGAAAAGCACGGCCTATCTGCTGCTTAACGAACTTAAACGCCAGCGTTTTCTTAGCCTTGATCACCAGGAAAATTTTTGTTTGTGGACCAAGCTGGTGGAGCTTTCCGCTCATGCGTTAAGCAAGATGGATCTCAGGGAGCTGGCGCGACCACGCCTGACGCAACTGATGGATACCACTGGGCTGTTATGCCACCTTGGGATCATCGATAACGGTAGTGCTTATTACATTCTGAAAGTGGAGTCTTCAGCCACCATCAGTGTGCGTTCCCATGAAGGGAAAAGCCTTTCGCTTTATCGTTCCGGCATCGGGAAATGCCTTCTTGCCTGGCAACCAGCCGCTGTCCAGCAAAGCATTATCGAAGGACTGGTCTGGGAAAAGGCGACACCTACCACAATGACTCATCCACAACTGCTCCACGAGGAACTGGCGCGTATTCGCCGTCAGGGCTGGAGCTATGACAACGGCGAAGATTACGCCGATGTTCGTTGCGTCGCCGCTCCGGTGTTTAACGCCAATAACGAACTTACCGCCGCGATCTCGGTGGTCGGTACTCGCTTACAAATCAACGAAGAATACCGTGACTATCTGGCGGGCAAAGCCATTGCCTGCGCCAGGGATATTTCACGTCTGTTGGGATGGAAAAGTCCCTTTGACTTACAGGCCTCATAACAATGGAGAACATCATGACCCTACCAAAAATCAAACAGGTTCGCGCCTGGTTTACTGGCGGTGCGACAGCAGAAAAAGGCGCTGGCGGAGGTGATTATCACGACCAGGGGGCGAATCACTGGATAGACGATCACATTGCTACCCCGATGAGTAAATACCGCGATTACGAACAGTCGCGCCAGTCATTTGGCATTAACGTTCTTGGCACGTTGATTGTCGAAGTTGAAGCAGAAAACGGCCAGATCGGTTTCGCCGTTTCAACTGCCGGTGAAATGGGGTGTTTTATTGTCGAAAAACACCTTAACCGTTTTATCGAGGGCAAATGTGTCAGTGATATCAAACTGATTCACGATCAAATGCTCAATGCCACTCTGTATTACTCCGGTTCTGGTGGCCTGGTGATGAACACGATTTCCTGTGTCGATCTGGCACTGTGGGACCTGTTCGGCAAAGTGGTTGGGCTTCCGGTTTACAAACTGTTAGGTGGCGCAGTCCGTGATGAAATCCAGTTCTACGCCACTGGCGCACGTCCGGATCTGGCAAAAGAGATGGGATTTATCGGTGGCAAAATGCCGACGCACTGGGGGCCACATGATGGCGATGCGGGGATCCGCAAAGATGCCGCTATGGTCGCGGATATGCGTAAGAAATGTGGTGAAGATTTCTGGTTAATGCTCGACTGCTGGATGAGCCAGGACGTGAACTATGCCACCAAACTAGCCCACGCTTGTGCTCCCTATAACCTGAAATGGATCGAAGAGTGCCTGCCGCCACAACAGTATGAAGGTTATCGCGAACTAAAACGCAACGCGCCAGCGGGAATGATGGTCACCAGTGGTGAGCACCACGGCACACTGCAATCTTTTCGTACGCTTTCAGAAACCGGTATCGACATCATGCAGCCGGATGTGGGCTGGTGTGGTGGCTTAACCACGCTGGTGGAAATTGCCGCAATTGCCAAATCACGCGGACAGCTGGTGGTGCCGCACGGTTCGTCTGTTTACTCCCACCATGCGGTAATCACTTTCACTAATACCCCATTTAGCGAATTCCTGATGACCAGTCCGGATTGTTCAACGATGCGTCCGCAGTTTGACCCCATTCTGCTTAATGAGCCGGTTCCGGTGAATGGTCGTATTCACAAATCAGTACTTGATAAACCTGGTTTCGGCGTCGAACTCAATCGTGACTGCAATCTGAAACGCCCCTACAGCCACTAATCACTCCGGGCGTTGCTGTGACAACGGTAACGCCCACATATTCTAAGGAGCTTTTTATGAGCACCGCTTTGCTTGACGCCGTGGTGAAGAAAAACCGCGCGCGTTTGATCCCGTTTATGTTGGCACTGTATGTGCTGGCGTTTCTCGATCGTTCGAACATTGGCTTTGCTAAACAGACCTACCAGATTGATACCGGGCTGAGTAATGAAGCTTATGCGCTGGGGGCGGGTATTTTCTTTGTGGTTTACGCGTTTCTTGGTGTTCCGGCGAATCTGTTGATGCGCAAACTGGGGGCCAGAACCTGGATTGGTACGACGACACTGCTGTGGGGATTTCTTTCGGCAGCAATGGCATGGGCCGATACTGAAGCGAAATTTCTGATCGTTCGCACTCTGCTTGGCGCAGCGGAAGCCGGATTCTTCCCCGGTATGATTTATCTCACCTCGCAATGGTTTCCGCAGCGTAATCGCGCCAGCATTATGGGGCTGTTTTATATGGGAGCACCGCTGGCGTTAACGCTGGGATCACCGCTTTCCGGCGCGCTGCTGGAGATGCATGGATTTATGGGGCATCCCGGCTGGTTCTGGATGTTTGTGATTGAAGGATTGCTGGCAGTCGGCGCTGGGGTATTCACTTTCTTTTGGCTTGATGACACACCAGATCAGGCACGTTTTCTGAGTAAAGAAGAAAAAACGTTGCTTATCAATCAACTGGCAAGTGAAGAACAACAGAAAGTGACTTCTCGACTGAGCGATGCGTTGCGTAATGGACGAGTCTGGCAACTGGCAATTATCTACCTGACCATTCAGGTCGCGGTTTATGGATTAATTTTCTTCCTGCCGACGCAGGTTGCGGCATTGCTGGGGACAAAAGTGGGCTTTACGGCCTCTGTGGTCACCGCTATTCCGTGGGTTGCGGCATTGTTTGGGACCTGGCTTATTCCGCGCTATTCCGATAAAACCGGCGAACGACGCAATGTCGCGGCGCTGACATTGCTGGCCGCGGGCATTGGTATTGGCCTTTCCGGACTACTTTCGCCAGTACTGGCAATCGTTGCGCTGTGTGTTGCAGCAATAGGGTTTATTGCCGTGCAGCCGGTATTCTGGACTATGCCGACACAACTGCTTTCTGGTACGGCGCTGGCGGCGGGGATCGGTTTTGTTAACCTGTTTGGCGCAGTGGGCGGATTTATCGCCCCGATCCTGCGCGTAAGAGCAGAAACCTTGTTTGCCAGCGATGCGGCAGGATTGCTGGCGCTGGCTGCGGTGGCGGTCGTCGGCTCGCTGATTATTTTCACTCTACGTGTAAGTCGCTCAGTTGTGCAGACTAACGTGGCACATCACTAATAGGTTAAGGAACATGATGAACGCATTATTAACCAATCCCTTCAAAGAACGCTTACGCAAAGGTGAAGTGCAAATTGGTCTGTGGTTAAGCTCAACGACTGCCTATATGGCAGAAATCGCCGCTACTTCCGGTTATGACTGGTTGCTGATTGACGGAGAGCACGCGCCAAATACCATTCAGGATCTTTATCACCAGTTACAGGCGATAGCGCCCTATGCCAGCCAACCCGTGATCCGCCCGGTGGAGGGGAGTAAGTCGCTGATTAAACAAGTACTGGATATTGGCGCTCAAACCCTACTGATCCCGATGGTCGATACTGCCGAACAGGCACGTCAGGTGGTGTCTGCTACCCGATATCCACCCTACGGTGAGCGTGGTGTCGGGGCCAGTGTAGCTCGTGCTGCGCGCTGGGGACGCATTGAGAATTACATGGCGCAAGTCAACGACTCGCTTTGTCTGTTGGTGCAGGTGGAAAGTAAAACGGCACTGGATAACCTGGACGAAATCCTCGAAGTCGAAGGGATTGATGGCGTATTTATTGGGCCTGCGGATCTCTCAGCGTCGTTGGGGTATCCGGATAACGCCGGCCACCCGGAAGTTCAGTGTATTATTGAAGCAAGCATTCGTCGGATCCGCGCTGCGGGTAAAGCGGCTGGTTTTCTGGCTGTGGCTCCTGATATGGCGCAGCAATGTTTGGCGTGGGGAGCGAACTTTGTCGCTGTTGGCGTTGACACGATGCTCTATAGCGATGCCCTGGATCAACGACTGGCGATATTTAAATCAGGCAAAAATGGGCCACGCATAACAGGAAGTTATTAATATCAAAGGCCCATAGGGATTACCTGTGGGCCGGTATGTTAGTTAGTGGTTTTTCGCTGTCAGATCGGCTTCGTTTAGCTGGGTAGTTGCGAGTACCAGGTCACGATCGATGCCCTGTTCCAGCATTCGCAAGGCAATTTTAATGGCTTGTTCATGCATGCCTTCCTGCAAACCTTCTAATTTACCTTGCTGCAAACCTTCAATCTTACCTTCCTGCCAGCCAATTTGGTGTCCTTCCTGCCGTAGCCGTTCAGCAATAGTCATCAATCTCTCCTTTTAATGACAGTTCGGAATATCAGCATCAGTGAGTTGGGTTGTCGCCAGCACAATCTCACGTTCAAAGCCCTGTTCCAGCATGCGCAAAGCAATTTTAATGGCTTGTTCATGCATGCCCTCCTGCCAGCCAATTTGGTGTCCTTCCTGCCGCAGCCGTTCAGCAATAGTCATTAATCTCTCCTTTTGTAGTGGTGAACGTTCGGCAATCTCCTCAATAAAGCGGGTGAAACGGGAGGTATCGCCGCATTGCAGCAGATAATTAAACAGCGTTTGCACCTGGCTGTCATTAGTGAAGCCCCTAACCAAAAGCGTGGTGATCCTGTCGACCAGACCGATTAAATCGCGCTCGCGAATATGCTTTTGAATCAGTTCCAGCAGAGCTATACGCCGATGTTGCATGATCTCATCGTCAGGTACGATGGTGATATCCACCAACGGAAAAGCTTCGGTGTACAACTGCCGGGCAAGCTGCGGGTCGTCAAATTCATCCAGCCAGTTAAGTGAATATGGGTAGGGTGAGGTTTCGCCGTGATAAAACAGCATTGGCACTACCAGAGGGACTCTGTCATAGCCTTTGTCCAGATGGCGCTGCATGACGGCAGTGGCATAACGCATCAGTCGAAAGGCCATGTTTTTTTCCGCAGTACTCTGATGCTCAATCACGCAGTAGATATAACCTTCGCCGTCGGTGGTTTCTACCGACCACAAAACATCCGAGTAGTAAGCGCGTAAACTTTTTTCAATAAAACTGGTGGGCTCCAGCCTTAAAGTTTGCAGATTGCAAAGTTTTCTCAGCGGTTCCGGCAGATGTATTTCCAGAAAATCCCGTGCGGTTTCGGGCGAGAACATAAAGGTTTTAAACACCGCATCATGCGGGGAGGAGGTTGTTGATTCGGTCATGGTTGTCCGTCACCTGATTATTATGATGACGGGACATTACGGGGATCGCAGGCCGATGGCATCTGGCAGTTTGAGCCTTTGCGAGACGTTTTCAGAGGAATTTTCACTGTGTTGCAATGCGTACATTTGACGCGGAATCGCGTACGCAAAAATGCCCGATAAGCAATGCGCTTACCGGGCATCAGAAGGAGGTTTAAGCCAGCGCCTGGGCCAGCAGCGTAATCGGATGTTCGCAGCGAAGGCTTGTGGACATCTCAATCTGCCATTTGCAGGTTTCGCAGTCGGTAACGACCAGATCCGCGCCGCTCTCTTCTATCTGGCGGAACAGTGGCGCACCAATGGCTTGCGAGGTGGGGTAGTTCTCTTTTTTGAAACCGTAAGTACCCGCAATACCGCAGCACTGGGAATCCAGCACTGTCAGCTCAAGCCCTGGGATCTTACGCAACAGTTCCAGGGTGTAGAGCGTCCAGCCCATTTTTTCCATATGGCACGGAGTGTGATAAACCACTTTCAGCGGCAGCGGTTTCAGCGGTAACGTTTTGCCTTCGTCCAGCTTGCGCCACAGCCAGCGGGTCGCCAGTTCAATATGATCGCGCAAGCCTTTGTTGTCGACATTCAGCACTTCCGGGTATTCGTCGCGCAGGGCAAATGTACAGGTTGAGGAGGTGGCAATCACCGGAATGCCTTTTACCCCCACCGCTTCGCGGATCGACTCTACATTTGTGATCGCCTGTTTACGCGCTTTATCAGTAAAGCCGTTGGCGATCAGCGGTACGCCGCAGCATTTTTCTTTGCTGAGTAATTGCACTCCCGTTCCCATCGCGTTGAGCACTTTAATTAAATCTTTACCCAGTTGCGGATGGTTGTAGTTGACGAAGCAGCCGTGGAAAAAGGCGACCTGGTCTTTATACTGCGCTTGCTGGGCCGCTACGCTGCGATACCAGCGACGGAACGTGCCGAAGGAGTATTTCGGTAGCGTGCGGCGATGATCGATTTTTAACGCCGCATCAAGCAGCTGCCGTACTGGTTTCAGCGAGGTAGCGGTGTTGACGATTGGCGCGAACGGCGTGGAAACGCTGCCCATCAGATCGGTATGACTTAAAACGAAGTTACGCAGCGAGGGACGCGTGGTGTCATATTTCGCTCGTGCGCGCTGGATGATATCGCCAATCTTCACATCGGACGGGCAGGCGACTTCGCAACGTTTGCAGTTGATGCAATATTTCAGCGCCTCGTCATACAGTGCGCCATCTTTCAGACGCAGACGCTCGCCATCCGGCCCAGCTTGTTTTGGCCCTGGATAGCCGGGATTCACCCGGCTCACCGGGCAGGCGGTGGTGCAGACGGTGCACTTAATGCAATTTTCGAAGCTGGTATCGTTCATTATTGGCCTCCTGCGCGTTGGGCAATCTGTTGAGCGGCATGTAAAGCACTGACGGCACAAACACCGCCGCCGCATCCCTGGGCGATGGGATCAAATCCGCCCAGCACCGAACCGATGGCAAACAAGTTCTCTACTGTTTGACCAGCCTGTGACGGGCGTAGCGCCTCGTCAGTGGTTACGCCGAACTGTTGCCACGGTTGCGCAGCAAAAAAGTCACTTCTATACCACTCACCCCGCGTGGGGGTTTGCAGTACATCAAGGCCGAGAATCGGCTCACGAATGCCGTCGCGTTCTGCCACCAGCCCGCCGCTAAAGAAACTGCCGCTGGCGAGAACCGCGAAACGTGGACGCAGCGGGATGTCGGCGTGATTGCGGGTCCAGATTTCACTCACCACGCCGTTTTTACAGGTGACTTTTTTCACTTCATCGCCCGGCATCCACACGCCGCCCTGGCGTACAAACTGGCGCTGTAACTGGTTTTGCAGACGAATACCAAGCACGGAAGGCGGCAGCGTTGGCAAAAGCATCAGTGAGCAAGGTAGTTTTTCATTCAGCCAGCGCCACAGTTTGTCATCGGCCAGGCCGAAGCAGGCGGGCATCAGGATCATTTCACAGGTATTGGCGACAGGGATTAGTGCATCAATTAACAGCGGCCAGTTTTCTTCGTTATCAAGGAAACGGGCGATATTCACCGCGCGAAACTCGGTGGCGTTATTGCGTAGCACATCCAGTTCCGGCAGTTCAATTTCAGCAGTTTCAACCGAAAGATCCAGTTCGCGCAACGAAGCCGCCGCAAGATGCGCCTGGAAATCCATCAGCCCGCTAATTCCCACCACACATATCTTCTTCGCGGGTAGCGGCCAGACGGGAACTTCTGGCGAACTTAACCAGGTCGAACGCAAAGTGCCGAGCGGGGTAACGCGCTGATGGGCCAGTTCCACGCTGCCCTGCAATTGCGCGCCGCTTTCCGCAATTAATGTCTGCGCCTGACAAGCGAGATCCAGTACGCGTTGTGGGCCGAGAAGACTGTAAGGGTGTGCAGGTGCCTGATGGCACAAGGACTCCAGCCCTGCATGAATGTCTGCCACCGGCTGACCGTCTGGCAGGTGGCTCAGTAAGTCCAGCGATCCGGATGAGAAATGCAGAGCGCTCTGTCCACGGGTGACAATGGCACAGCGCAGACCGTGTTTTTGCAATCGCAGTCCGCAGAGTAATCCGGCAAGACCGCCGCCCATAATGACAGTATCAAATCGCATCTTTCTGCTCCTTCTCCAGACCACACAGTCCCTGATAAACCCAGCGGGTAAATTCGCTTTCGCGCAGTGCATCGCCCCAGGCGATGGGCTGCACGCCTTTCCAGCGTTCGTTAAGGAAAGTGGAAAGTTGTTCGATAGATTGTGCGGAGGTGGTGACGTTAAAGCGTTGCAGCAGCCCGGCGGCGCGGCAGGCGCAGAGCTCGCCCTGGCAGGTGCCCATCCCCACACGGGTGCGACGGCGTAAATCTAACAGGCTATTCACGTTTAGATTTTCTACCGCGTACTGTACTTCGCCAGCGGTAACGGCTTCACACTCACACACCAGACTGCGATGCAAACGGCCTTCACTTAACCATGCTGGCGTGCGATCGCCATGACGATAAACCGCAGAGCCGCGTAGTGGGGCAGGAAGGGAAATGACTTTACGTAAGGTGACTTCAGCAGGTTCCTGTGAACCAGGAAGTGCCAGATCGGCGGTCGTACAGGGGCGCGTGTTGCCCAGCTTGCGGCAGACGGCATCCGTAGCCCATTCCGCCATCAGACGATAGGTCATCAGTTTGCCGCCGGTGATGGTGATAAATCCGTCCAGACCATCGCGTTCGGCATGGTCGAGCAGCACGATGCCACGACTGACGTTACGGCCGCTCGGGTCGTCATCGCTGGCAACCAACGGGCGCACGCCAGAGTAGGCCCGCAAAATGCGCGTTTTCGCCATAACGGGGGCCAGTTTTTCCCCTTCACGCAGCAGAATATCCACTTCTTCTGCCGTCACTCGGTTGTCGTCTATCTCATCGTAATTAATGCGTAAAGAGGTGGTGCCAATCAGCGAAATGGTATCGCCAGGCACCAGAATATCGGCGTCGGAAGGTTTACGGCAGCGGTTGATCACATGCTGATTAATGCGGTGGTCCATGATCAGCAGCGATCCTTTCGCTGGGAACATGCGAATGCGCAGATCGGCATATTCGGCAATGTGTTGCCCCCAGATCCCGGCGGCATTAACTACGACAGGCGCATGAAGTGCCTGAGTTTCGCCGGTGAGATGATTACGTACACGAACACCGCACACCGTCGCGCCTTCACGAATTAGTCCCGTGACTTCATGAGCGGTAAGGATAACGGCACCATGTTCTTTTGCATCGAGCATGTTCGCTGCGGTCAGCCGGAATGGGTCAATGGTGCCATCCGGAACTTTTACCGCGCCAATCAGTGCCGGGTTAACGGAAGGTTCGATAATGCGTGCTTGCTGCGGATCAATGGCTTCAGCACTGATTCCAGCCTCTTCGCAAGCACGAATAAAAGTCGCCTGGAAGGAGAGATCATCTTCCGGCAGGGTGATAAACAGGCCGTTGGTTGGTTCGACACAGTGACGCGCAATGCGTTTTAAAATCTGGTTTTCACTAATACATTCGCGGGCCGATTCCGCATCGGTAACCGCATAGCGTGCGCCGCTGTGCAGCAGACCGTGGTTACGCCCGGTGGCTCCCGTTGCGATGTCGTGGCGTTCAACCAAAATCACTTTCAGCCCGCGCAGGGCACAGTCGCGGGCAATCCCGGCTCCCGTTGCGCCGCCGCCAATGATAATCACGTCACTTGTTTGCGAATCGCGAGTTTTCATTGTTATCCCTCAAAAGTTCGTTTTGTCTCATTTAGCCACAGAAAAAACATAGATTGTTTGATTTCGCGCATAATCGCTCATAATTCGAAAGTGAAACGTGATTTCATGCGTCATTTTGAACATTTTGTAAATCTTATTTAATAATGTGTGCGGTAATTCACATTCATGGAATGAATGATTAATTAACATCGCGGCAACTCAAGAAACGGCAGGTTCTTCCATTGAATCAGGCTGTTAATCATAAATAAGACCACGGCCACGGAGGCTATAAATGTTGAGTATTTTTAAACCAGCGCCACACAAGGCGCGCTTACCTGCTGCGGAGATCGACCCGACTTACCGTCGATTACGCTGGCAAATTTTCCTGGGGATATTCTTTGGTTATGCCGCTTACTATTTGGTTCGTAAGAACTTTGCTCTCGCGATGCCCTACCTGGTGGAGCAGGGGTTCTCACGTGGTGATTTAGGTTTTGCCCTTTCAGGGATCTCAATTGCCTACGGATTTTCCAAATTCATCATGGGGTCAGTGTCGGACCGCTCGAATCCGCGCGTTTTCCTGCCGGCAGGTCTGATTCTTGCTGCGGCAGTTATGCTTTTTATGGGCTTTGTACCGTGGGCGACATCGAGCATTGCGGTGATGTTTGTGCTGCTGTTCCTCTGCGGTTGGTTCCAGGGGATGGGATGGCCGCCGTGCGGTCGTACTATGGTGCACTGGTGGTCGCAGAAAGAACGTGGCGGCATTGTGTCGGTGTGGAACTGTGCGCATAACGTCGGTGGTGGTATTCCGCCGCTGCTGTTCCTGCTGGGGATGGCCTGGTTTAATGACTGGCACGCGGCGCTTTATATGCCGGCTTTCTGTGCCATTCTGGTGGCTCTGTTCGCCTTTGCGATGATGCGCGATACCCCACAATCTTGTGGCCTGCCGCCGATCGAAGAGTACAAAAATGATTACCCGGACGACTATAACGAAAAAGCGGAACAGGAACTGACCGCGAAACAGATCTTCATGCAGTACGTGCTGCCGAATAAACTGCTGTGGTACATCGCCATCGCCAACGTGTTCGTCTATCTGCTGCGCTACGGTATCCTCGACTGGTCACCGACTTACCTGAAAGAGGTGAAACACTTCGCGCTGGATAAATCCTCCTGGGCCTACTTCTTCTATGAGTATGCGGGCATTCCAGGCACTCTGCTGTGCGGCTGGATGTCGGACAAAGTCTTCCGCGGTAACCGTGGGGCAACCGGCGTCTTCTTTATGACTCTGGTGACTATCGCCACCATCGTTTACTGGATGAACCCGGCAGGCAACCCAACTGTCGATATGATTTGTATGATTGTTATCGGCTTCCTGATCTACGGCCCAGTCATGCTGATTGGTCTGCACGCGCTGGAACTGGCGCCGAAGAAAGCGGCAGGTACGGCGGCGGGCTTTACCGGACTGTTTGGTTACCTTGGTGGCTCCGTAGCGGCAAGCGCGATTGTCGGCTACACCGTTGACTACTTTGGCTGGGATGGCGGCTTCATGGTGATGATTGGCGGCAGCATCCTGGCGGTTATCTTGTTAATTGTCGTGATGATTGGCGAAAAACGTCGCCATCAGGAATTACAGCAAAAACGCAACGGAGGCTAATGGCATGAAATTGACGCTGAAAAAACTTAGCATGGCTATCATGATGAGTGGAATGATCATGGGAAGCAGTGCAATGGCGGCGGATAACAGTGAGAAAATAGTGATTGCCCATCGCGGCGCCAGTGGTTATTTGCCGGAGCATACGCTGCCTGCAAAGGCGATGGCGTATGCGCAGGGGGCCGATTATCTGGAACAGGATTTGGTGATGACGAAGGACGACCATCTGGTCGTTCTGCATGACCACTATCTTGACCGGGTAACCGATGTTGCCGATCGTTTCCCGGATCGGGCGCGTAAAGATGGCCGTTACTACGCGATAGATTTTACACTGGATGAAATTAAGTCTTTAAAATTCACTGAAGGCTTCGATATTGAAAACGGTAAAAAAGTGCAGACTTTTCCCGGGCGTTTCCCGATGGGTAAATCTGACTTCCGGGTGCACACTTTCGAAGAGGAAATTGAATTTGTTCAGGGGCTAAACCATTCGACCGGGAAAAATATTGGTATCTATCCAGAGATTAAAGCGCCGTGGTTCCATCATCAGGAAGGGAAGGATATTGCGGCAAAAACCCTGGAAGTGCTGAAGAAATATGGCTACACCGGTAAGGATGATAAGGTTTATCTGCAATGCTTTGATGCTGATGAACTGAAGCGTATTAAGAATGAGCTGGAACCTAAAATGGGTATGGACCTCAACCTGGTACAGCTGATTGCCTATACCGACTGGAACGAAACTCAGCAGAAACAACCGGACGGAAGCTGGGTTAATTACAGCTATGACTGGATGTTCAAGCCGGGTGCCATGAAACAGGTAGCGGAATATGCTGATGGTATTGGCCCGGATTACCATATGGTGATTGATGAGACATCGCAGCCGGGTAATATCAAGCTTACCGGAATGGTAAAAGATGCACAGCAGAATAAGCTGGTGGTGCATCCTTATACCGTGCGGGCCGACAAGCTACCGGCCTACACAACGAATGTGAATCAGCTTTATGACATTTTGTATAACAAAGCTGGAGTGAACGGTTTGTTCACTGACTTCCCGGATAAAGCGGTTACCTTCCTGCAACAACAGAAATAATCTCACCTTCGGCATTCCGGTCTGCCCGGAATGCCGCTTTGCTTCTGTAACAAGTCCATTTTTGTACACAAAAATCTTAAGGATTTCTTAAGGCAACACTTTATATTTCCATCCTGATAATTAACGTGCACATAGTGCTGGATGGTAAGTAATGGTGTCAGGAACGGAAGACGAACAATTTGAACGTTGGTGGGCGACCACAGGAGACTGGGTCGAAGAACCCAATTATCGACGCAATGGTATGAGTGGTGTGCATTGTGTAGAGCGCGATGGTAAAAAGCTTTATGTGAAGCGTATGACTCAGCATCTCTTTCATTCGCTGCGCTATCCCTTTGGACGCCCGACGATTGTGCGGGAGATTGAGGTGATAAACGATTTGGAGCGCGCGGGCGTTATCGTGCCGAAAATCGTATTTGGTGAAGCAATCAAACGAGAAGGGGAATGGCGGGCGCTACTGGTTACCGAGGATATGACCGGTTTCATCAGTATTGCAGACTGGTATACACAACATGCTATTACCCCTTACCCAGACGATGTGCGTGAAGCAATGCTACACGCGGTGGCACAAGCGTTTAAAAAAATGCATAGCGTCAAGCGTCAGCATGGCTGTTGCTACGTTCGTCATATTTATGTGAAAACGGAGGGTGTGGCGGAAGCGGGGTTTCTTGATCTGGAAAAAAGTCGCCGCCGATTGCGTCGTCAAAAAGCAGCTCAGCATGATTTCGCCCAACTGGAGAAGTATTTATCTCCCATTCCTCCCGACGACTGGGAGCAGGTGAAAGCGTATTACTACGCCATGTAATCGTTGTAGGCCAGATAAGACGCATAAGCGTCGCATCTGGCACTAGTACCCGATCACAACTCTATTTCAATATCGCCTTTTGCCCGGCAACAACAGGGCAAAATCTCCCCTGGCTGAATAAAGGCTAACGGTTCGGCAATCCAGTCAACCTGACCTGCAACCAGGCGAGTGCGACAGGAGCCGCAGTAGCCTTCGCGACACTGGTACTCAACCGCCACATTATGGGATTCCAGCGCCGCCAGAAGGGAAGGGTGTTCATCCTGGCACAGCAGTTGTGTGCCAGTGATGCGCAAGGTAACGCGGGTCATCAGAGCTGGAAGTTACTCAAATCGTCGGTGTCCACTTCCGAGTCAATTTGACCGACCAGATAAGAACTCACCTCAACTTCCTGTGGGGCAACCTGCACGTTATCCGACACCAGCCAGGTATTGATCCACGGGATCGGGTTGGAACGTGTCTGGAACGGCAGATCCAAACCGACAGCTTGCATGCGGATGTTGGTGATGTACTCCACGTACTGGCAGAGAATGTCCTTGTTCAGACCAATCATCGAACCGTCACGGAACAGATAATCCGCCCAGTCTTTCTCCTGCTGTGCCGCCTGAACAAACAGCTCATAGCACTCTTGCTTACACTCTTCGGCTATTTCCGCCATTTCCGGATCATCCGCGCCGCTGCGCAGTAGATTCAGCATATGCTGAGTACCGGTCAGGTGCAGGGCTTCGTCACGGGCAATCAGGCGAATAATCTTGGCGTTACCTTCCATCAGTTCGCGTTCTGCAAAGGCAAAGGAACAAGCAAAGCTGACGTAGAAACGAATGGCTTCCAGCGCGTTAACGCTCATCAGGCAGAGATAAAGTTTTTTCTTCAGCTCGCGCAGGCTAACGGTCACGGTTTTACCGTTGACGGTGTGGGTGCCTTCGCCCAGCAAATGCCAGTAACTGGTCATCTCGATCAGTTCATCGTAATAGCGGGAAATGCCTTCCGCGCGTTTCTGGATCTGCTCGTTGGTGACGATATCGTCGAATACAACAGACGGATCGTTAACGATATTACGAATGATATGGGTATAAGAACGAGAGTGAATTGTTTCTGAAAATGCCCACGTTTCTACCCAGGTTTCCAGTTCCGGGATCGAGATCAGCGGCAGCAGAGCCACGTTCGGACTACGACCCTGAATGGAATCCAGCAACGTCTGGTATTTCAGGTTGCTGATAAAGATGTGTTTTTCGTGTTCAGGTAGTGCCTGGTAATCAATACGGTCGCGAGAAACGTCAACTTCTTCCGGACGCCAGAAGAAAGAGAGCTGCTTTTCGATCAGCTTTTCGAAGATTTCATATTTTTGCTGATCGTAGCGGGCCACGTTGACCGGCTGACCAAAGAACATCGGTTCTTTGAGCTGATCATTCTTCGTCTGTGAAAATGTGGTATATGCCATGAATATGTCCTGTTGGGAGTTTAATGCCGGATAAGGCATTTTACGCCGCATCCGGCATCCAGAGCCTGATGCGACGCTGGCGCGTTTTATCAGGCCTACAAAATTCGAGACGTAGGCCGGATAAGACATTTTACGCCGTATCCGGCATCTCAATATCAGATCTTACATGCGCCGCTTTCGCAGCCATCGTCCTGGATTGACGGCACCAGATCGTCCTGCGCGTCTTCTGCGCCGTCACGGGTGTTCTGATAATACAGCGTTTTGACCCCGAATTTGTAGGCGGTGAGCAGGTCTTTCAGCAGTTGCTGCATCGGCACTTTTCCTGACGGGAAGCGTGACGGATCGTAGTTAGTATTCGCAGAGATCGACTGATCGATAAATTTCTGCATGATACCAACCAGTTGCAGATAACCATCGTTACCCGGCATTTCCCACAGCAGTTCATAGGCATCGTGCAGGTGTTCGTAGTCTGGAACGACCTGGCGCAGAATACCGTCTTTCGACGCTTTAATGCTGACATAACCGCGCGGCGGTTCAATGCCGTTAGTAGCATTAGAGATCTGCGAAGAGGTCTCGGAAGGCATCAGCGCTGACAGTGTAGAGTTACGCAGGCCGTAAGTTTTGATCGACTCACGCAATGCTTCCCAGTCGTAATGCAGCGGCTCATTAGCGATGGCATCCAGATCTTTCTTATAGGTATCGATCGGCAGGATCCCTTTCGCATAGGTGGTTTCGTTAAACCACGGGCACGCGCCTTGCTCTTTCGCCAGCTCATTAGACGCTTTCAGCAGGTAATACTGAATGGCTTCGAAGGTTTTATGCGTCAGGTTGTTGGCGCTGCCGTCGGAGTAGCGTTTACCGTGCTTCGCCAGATAGTAAGCGAAGTTGATCACACCAATACCCAGTGTACGACGACCCATCGCTCCACGTTTGGCTGCCGGGATCGGGTAATCCTGATAATCCAGCAGCGCGTCGAGTGCGCGTACCGCCAGAACGGCCAGCTCTTCCAGTTCATCCAGGCTGTTAATTGCCCCCAGGTTGAAAGCAGAAAGCGTACACAGCGCGATTTCACCGTTTTCGTCGTTAACGTCATTCAGCGGTTTGGTCGGCAGAGCGATTTCCAGGCACAGGTTAGACTGGCGCACTGGCGCGATGGCCGGATCAAACGGGCTATGGGTATTGCAGTGGTCAACGTTCTGAATATAGATACGACCAGTAGACGCACGTTCCTGCATCATCAGTGAGAACAGCTCAACCGCTTTCACGCGCTGTTTGCGGATGCTGTCGTCTTTCTCATATTTGGTGTACAGGCGCTCAAACTCTTCCTGATCGGCGAAGAACGCGTCGTACAGCCCCGGTACGTCGGACGGGCTGAACAGGGTGATATCTTCACCTTTCAGCAGACGGGTATACATCAGTTTGTTGATTTGTACCCCGTAGTCCATATGACGCACGCGGTTGCCTTCTACACCACGGTTGTTTTTCAACACCAGCAGGCTTTCCACTTCCAGATGCCAGATTGGGTAGAACAGCGTTGCCGCACCGCCGCGCACGCCGCCCTGGGAGCAGGATTTCACCGCCGTCTGGAAATGTTTGTAGAACGGAATGCATCCGGTATGGAACGCTTCACCGCCACGAATCGGGCTACCCAGTGCACGAATACGCCCGGCGTTGATGCCGATCCCCGCACGCTGGGAAACGTATTTCACAATCGCGCTGGAGGTCGCGTTAATGGAATCCAGGCTGTCGCCGCACTCGATCAGCACGCAGGAGCTGAACTGGCGAGTCGGGGTACGCACGCCGGACATGATTGGCGTCGGCAGCGAAATTTTAAATGTGGAAACCGCGTCGTAAAAACGCTTCACGTATTGCAGACGCGTTTCGCGCGGGTAGTTCGAGAACAGGCACGCAGCAACCAGAATATAGAGGAACTGTGCGCTCTCGTAGATTTCGCCGGTCACGCGGTTCTGTACCAGATATTTGCCTTCCAGCTGCTTAACGGCAGCATAAGAGAAGGTCATATCACGGTCGTGAACGATAAACGTGTCCATCTGCTTGAACTCTTCTTCCGTGTAGTCTTCCAGCAGATGATTATCGTATTTGCCCATTTCGACCATTTTCACCACGTGGTCGTACAGCGCAGGCGGCTCAAACTGGCCGTAGGCTTTTTTACGCAGGTGGAAAATTGCCAGGCGCGCGGCGAGATACTGATAGTCCGGTGCATCACGGGAGATCAGATCAGCGGCAGCCTTGATAATAGTTTCGTGGATGTCGGAGGTCTTGATTCCGTCATAAAACTGAATATGGGAGCGCAGCTCGACCTGGGAAATCGAAACGTTATGCAGTCCTTCTGCCGCCCAGTCCAGAACGCGATGGATTTTGTCGAGATTGATGCGCTCTGTGCTACCGTCGCGCTTTGTCACCAGCAGATTCTGATTCATGTATGTCGTACCTGTTTTTGGAATTCTTTCCGCAATAGTTTCACGGCAACTACCTGTAGTAAGGAAAGCTGCAACGAACACTATATATAGGGGGTATGTTTGGGATTCACTGCAAGATAGTGTGAAAACGGCCCTCTTGCAAGTGCATAACTTTGTGGATAACTCAGGAAGGAAAAAGCGACTTCCGCGTACCTTAGGTCAGACAAGGTGTCCGGGAAAGTCAATGGGAAGAGAAAAATTTGTTAAAAATAACCGTTCGGTGATTTCTTGAACGCTCAATTTAAGATAATTATTGATCCAGGTTATTTGTTGCGCTTTTGTCAGGTGTGGTGAAAATTGATGCCATCACAAATTCATATAACGTCGGCACTTAATGTTATGTTTATGATGTGAGCGAATGTAAATGGCTGCGGTTCACGGAACAGGTATTTTTTAATCAACAGATGTGAAATAAAAGTTTGTTATGTTGATTATTCCAGGTAAACAAGAAACGAATTAATCAGTTTAATGTGTTTTAATTATTGTTATTTCATAATTTGGTCAGTATCAAAAGGAATAATTTATTTCTTTTAGAAGATATTATTTTAGTATATATGTTTTAAATGTTTCTTATTTACAATTAATCATTATCTACAATCACAATATGTCTTTTAATGATGGCGTGTTATTTCTCACAGGCTGTCAGATTATGAATAAAAAACGGATTGTTTTTATCAGGAAAGGATATCTATTAATTATTCCAGCCGTCGTTGCTTGCGTGTTTACGCGTGCAAATGCAGCGTCGCAGGTTCTGGCTTCATGTCAGGGTGTTAACGTGACTGCCAGTTGTCGGGCCAGCTATCAAAGTCTTTCAGGTAGTACACAGACCTGGAATGTTGCTGACGGGCAATGGCTTGTTTTTTCCTCTATGGCAAATGATGCCAGTGGAGGCGCGGTATTTTTACAACAAGGTGCTGATTTCACATTATCAGCACAAGGCGGAACAGGGATGACTCTGTTTGAAAATAATGCCGTGAGCGGTGAATATAATAATGGCGGAGCTATCTTTGCAAAAGAAAACTCAACGCTGAACCTTACTCAGGTTATTTTTGACAATAACATCGCTGGAGGATATGGAGGGGCGATCTACTCTGCGGGAACAAATGACGCTGGTGATATTGATCTTAGCATTACCAATGCTGTATTTACGGATAATGTTGCTAATGATGGTAAAGGTGGCGCAATTTATTCGATTAATAATAATGTCTACTTAAATAACACTGTTTTTGATAATAATCAGGCATATACATCAACAAGTTACAGTGATGGTGATGGTGGAGCCATCGATATTACTGATAATAATAGCGATAAAACACACCCATCAGGATTTACCATTATTAACAATACTTCGTTCATAAATAACACTGCTGAAGGTTATGGTGGCGCAATTTATACCAGTAGCACGACTTCTCCTTATCTTATTGATATCGCTGTTGATGACAGCTACAGCCAGAACGGGGGCGTATTAGTAGATGTGAATAACAGCGCATCCGCTTATGGTGAAGACGCTTCGGCAGCAGCTGGAGGCTTTCTGTATACAGGGGCAAGTGAAATCCGTTTTGATGTTGCGGCTGATAAAACCTTGATCATTGGCAGTACAAAAAATGATGGGGCTATCGACTCCATTGCGGGGACGGGCGTTATTACCAAAGCCGGAGCGGGCGAACTGGTGCTTAACGCTGATAACAATTATTTTACTGGCGAGATGAGAATTAAAAACGGTGAAGTCACGCTAGGGCGGAATAATTCGCTGATGAATGTCGGTGACAGTCAGTGCCAAAGTAATCCACAAAATTGCTATGGCTTGAGCGTTGGCAGTATCGGACACACAGATAATCAGGCAGAGCTTAACGTCGGTTCGACTCAGCAAACATTTGTACATTCGTTAACGGGTTTTCAGAATGGCACTTTAAATATTGACGCTGGCGGCAATGTTACCGTCAACCAGGGCGGTTTTGCCGGAACTATTCAGGGGGAAGGGCAACTGACTATTGCTGAAAACGGGAGTTATGTACTGGCGGGTGCGCAGTCGATGGCGCTGACCGGCGATATTGTGGTGGAAGATGGCGCAATCCTCTCGCTTTCGGGTAACGCCACGGATCTTGCGGAGATGCAAGACGATCCGCAGTCCATCGTGTTAAATGGCGGCGTATTGGATCTCTCCGATTTTACTACCTGGCAGAGCGGTACGTCAGAGAACGATGGTCTGGAAATCAGTGGCAGCGACGGTACGGTGATTGGTCAGCAGGATGTTGTCGATCTTTACGGTGGCGACGATCTGCATATTGGCGATGACGGGAATAATGGTGTTTATGTGGTGGTGGATGCAGGTGACGGGCAGGTCAGCCTGGCAAATGACAATCAATACCTCGGCACAACACAAATCGCTTCCGGTACGCTGGTGGTGAGCGACAACTCTCAGCTTGGTGATACCCACTATAACCGCCAGGTTATCTTTACTGATAATCAACAAGATAGCACGATGGAGATTACCTCCGACGTTGACACGCGTTCAGATGCGGCAGGCCACGGACGTGATATCGAAATGCGCGCCGATGGTGAAGTGATGGTGGATGCGGGTGTAGACACGCAGTGGGGCGCACTGATGGCTGACAGCAGCGGGCAGCAGCAGGACGCGGGAACCACACTGACGAAAACCGGTGCAGGAACGTTGGAACTGACTGCCAGTGGCACGGCGCAGTCGGCGGTGCGAGTGGAAGAAGGCACGTTGAAAGGCGATGCTGTGGATATCTTTCCTTATGCATCATCGCTGTGGGTCGGTGATGGGGCGACGTTCGAGACTGGTGCGGATCAGGATATTCAGTCTATTGATGCTACTTCCAGCGGCACTATCGACATCAGCGATGGTACGGTTTTGCGCCTGACCGGGCAGGATACTTCCGCCGCACTGGATGCCTCGCTGTTTAACGGCGACGGTACGTTGGTGAATGCCACCGATGGTGTGATGTTGACAGGTGAGCTTAATACCAACCTGGAAACCGACAGTCTGACTTATCTTTCAGACGTGACGGTTAATGGTGATCTGACCAATACGTCCGGTGCGGTTAGCCTGCAAAATGGCGTCGCTGGCGATACGCTGACGGTAAACGGTGATTATACCGGCGGCGGTACGCTACTGCTCGATAGCGAATTAAACGGCGATGACTCAGCAAGCGACCAACTGGTGTTGAACGGTAATACTGCTGGCAACACGACCGTGGTGGTTAACCCCATTACCGGGATTGGTGAGCCGACATCTACAGGCATTAAAGTGATTGATTTCACAGCCGATCCCACGCAATTTCAAAACAATGCGCAGTTTAGTCTGGCGGGCAGCGGCTACGTCAATATGGGCGCTTACGACTATACGTTGGTGGAAGATGATAATGACTGGTATCTGCGCTCGCAAAAAGTCACTCCGACGCCACCGCCCGATCCGGATCCGACTCCCGATCCCACGCCGGAGCCCGACCCAACACCCGCTTATCAGCCTGTGCTGAATGCCAAAGTTGGTGGATATTTTAATAACCTTCGGGCGGCAAATCAGGCGTTTATGATGGAGCGACACGATCACGCTGGTGGCGATGGTCAGACGCTGAATTTACGCGTTATCGGCGGAGATTATCATTACACAGCAGCAGGGCAGTTGGCCCAGCATGAAGACATTTCTACGGTACAGCTTAGCGGCAACCTGTTAAGCGGAGACTGGGGCGATGATGGCCAGTGGATGCTAGGGGCCGTAGGTGGCTACAGTGATAATCAGGGGGACAGTCGCTCAAACATGACCGGAACTCGCGCCGATAACCAGAACCACGGTTATGCTGTTGGGCTGACCTCAAGCTGGTTTCAGCACGGTAGCCAAAAACAAGGGGCATGGCTGGATAGCTGGCTGCAATATGCCTGGTTTAGCAATGATGTTTCTGAACAAGGTGATGGTGCGGATCATTACCATTCGTCGGGGATCGTTGCTTCGCTGGAAGCCGGCTATCAGTGGTTACCGGGGCGTGGTGTGTTAATTGAACCGCAGGCGCAGGTGATTTATCAGGGCGTGCAGCAGGATGATTTTACCGCCGCTAACCATACGCGGGTGTCACAATCGCAGGGCGATGATATTCAGACGCGGCTGGGATTACACAGCGAATGGCATACTGCGCTTCATATCACGCCAACGTTGGATTTGAATTATTATCACGATCCCCATTCGACGGAAATTGAAGAAGATGGTAGCCAAATCAGCGACGATGCGGCGAAGCAGCGTGGTGAAATAAAAGTGGGAGTAACGGGCAATATCAGTCAGCGAGTTTCGCTGCGTGGCAGCGTGGCGTGGCAGAAAGGAAGCGATGATTTTGCCCAGACGGCCGGGTTTTTGTCGATGACGGTGAAATGGTAATCGCTGTCCGCCCGGCATCGTTGCCGGATGCGGCGTAAACGCCTTATCCGGCCTACGGGAGTATTTGTAGGCCTGATAAGACGCGGCAAGCGTCGCATCAGGCATTGGCACGGTTGCCGGATGCGGCGTAAACGCCTTATCCGGTCGGCGGGGAGCATTTGTAGGCCTGATAAGACGCGCCAAGCGTCGCATCAGGCATTGGCACGGTTGCCGGATGAATCCAACTACAACCTTACTTATTCTGCGTGTGCAGCATATAGTTCACATCAACGCCGGGGCCGAGCTTAAAAGTATTAGTGATCGGGTTATAATGCAGCCCGATCATATGGCGCTCTTTTAGACTGGTTTGATCCACCCAGCCCAGCAATTCTGCCGGTTTAATAAACTTCTTCACGTCGTGCGTGCCTTTAGGCACCATGCGCAAAATATATTCAGCGCCGACCACCGCCATTAGCCACGACTTGCCATTACGATTAAGCGTGGAGAAAAAGACATCGCCACCCGGTTTTACCAGTTGTGCACAGGCTCTGACCACTGACTGCGGATCGGGAACGTGTTCCAGCATCTCCATGCAGGTCACCACATCATACTGCCCGGCATGTTTTGCCGCGTGTTCTTCCACGGTTTCCTGTACGTACTCTACCTGAATACCGCTTTCCAGCGCGTGCAGCTTTGCCACCTGCAATGGCTCAAAGCCCATATCCAGACCGGTCACCGTCGCGCCTTCGCGCGCCATACTCTCGGCCAGAATGCCGCCGCCGCAACCAACATCGAGCACCTTTTTGCCAAATAAACCGCCAGCACGCTCGGCAATATAGCCCAGACGCAGCGGGTTAATGCGGTGCAGTGGTTTGAACTCGCCTTCCAGATCCCACCAGCGGGAGGCGACGGCTTCAAATTTAGCGATCTCTTCGTGGTCTACGTTATGGTTTACCGGCGATTTTTCGGCATTCATTGGCACTTCTACTCCGTAATTGGCAAGGCAATCGAGTATATCAGGCATTGGATGTGAATAAAGCGTATTGGTTTACCTCAATCTGCGCGGCTGTGTTATAATTTGCGACCTTTGAATCCGGGATACAGTAGAGGGATAGCGGTTAGATGAGCGACCTTGCGAGAGAAATTACACCGGTCAACATTGAGGAAGAGCTGAAAAGCTCCTATCTGGATTATGCGATGTCGGTCATTGTTGGCCGTGCGCTGCCAGATGTCCGAGATGGCCTGAAGCCGGTACACCGTCGCGTACTTTACGCCATGAACGTACTAGGCAATGACTGGAACAAAGCCTATAAAAAATCTGCCCGTGTCGTTGGTGACGTAATCGGTAAATACCATCCCCATGGTGACTCGGCGGTCTATGACACGATCGTCCGCATGGCGCAGCCATTCTCGCTGCGTTATATGCTGGTAGACGGTCAGGGTAACTTCGGTTCTATCGACGGCGACTCTGCGGCGGCAATGCGTTATACGGAAATCCGTCTGGCGAAAATTGCCCATGAACTGATGGCCGATCTCGAAAAAGAGACGGTCGATTTCGTTGATAACTATGACGGCACGGAAAAAATTCCTGACGTCATGCCGACCAAAATTCCTAACCTGCTGGTGAACGGTTCTTCCGGTATCGCCGTAGGTATGGCAACCAACATCCCGCCGCACAACCTGACGGAAGTCATCAATGGTTGTCTGGCGTATATCGATGATGAAGACATCAGCATTGAAGGGCTGATGGAACACATCCCGGGCCCGGACTTCCCGACGGCGGCAATCATTAACGGTCGCCGCGGTATTGAAGAAGCTTACCGTACCGGTCGCGGCAAGGTGTATATCCGCGCTCGCGCAGAAGTGGAAGTTGACGCCAAAACCGGGCGTGAAACCATTATCGTCCACGAAATTCCGTATCAGGTGAACAAAGCGCGCCTGATCGAGAAGATTGCGGAACTGGTAAAAGAAAAACGCGTGGAAGGCATCAGCGCGCTGCGTGACGAGTCTGACAAAGACGGCATGCGCATCGTGATTGAAGTGAAACGCGATGCGGTCGGTGAAGTGGTGCTCAACAACCTCTACTCCCAGACCCAGTTGCAGGTTTCTTTCGGTATCAACATGGTGGCATTGCACCATGGTCAGCCGAAGATCATGAACCTGAAAGACATCATCGCGGCGTTTGTTCGTCACCGCCGCGAAGTGGTGACCCGTCGTACCATTTTCGAACTGCGTAAAGCTCGCGACCGTGCGCATATCCTTGAAGCATTAGCTGTGGCGCTGGCGAACATCGACCCGATCATCGAACTGATCCGTCATGCGCCGACGCCTGCAGAAGCGAAAACCGCGCTGGTTGCTAATCCGTGGCAGCTGGGCAACGTTGCCGCGATGCTGGAACGTGCTGGCGACGATGCTGCGCGTCCGGAATGGCTGGAGCCAGAGTTCGGCGTGCGCGATGGTCTGTACTATCTGACCGAACAGCAAGCCCAGGCGATTCTGGATCTGCGTTTGCAGAAACTGACTGGCCTTGAGCACGAAAAACTGCTCGACGAATACAAAGAACTGCTGGATCAGATCGCGGAACTGCTGCGTATTCTTGGCAGCGCCGATCGTCTGATGGAAGTGATCCGCGAAGAGCTGGAGCTGGTTCGAGAACAGTTCGGTGACAAACGTCGTACTGAAATCACCGCCAACAGCGCAGACATCAACCTGGAAGATCTGATCACCCAGGAAGATGTCGTCGTCACGCTCTCTCACCAGGGCTACGTGAAGTATCAGCCGCTTTCTGAATACGAAGCGCAGCGTCGTGGCGGGAAAGGTAAATCTGCCGCACGTATTAAAGAAGAAGACTTTATCGACCGACTGCTGGTGGCGAACACTCACGATCATATCCTGTGCTTCTCCAGCCGTGGTCGTGTCTATTCGATGAAAGTTTATCAGTTGCCGGAAGCCTCTCGTGGTGCACGCGGTCGTCCGATCGTCAACCTGCTGCCGCTGGAGCAGGATGAACGTATCACCGCGATCCTGCCGGTGACCGAGTTTGAAGAAGGCGTGAAAGTCTTCATGGCGACCGCTAACGGTACTGTGAAGAAAACCGTCCTCACCGAGTTCAACCGTCTGCGTACCGCCGGTAAAGTGGCGATCAAACTGGTTGAAGGCGATGAGCTGATCGGCGTTGACCTGACCAGTGGCGAAGATGAAGTAATGTTGTTCTCCGCCGAAGGTAAAGTGGTGCGCTTTAAAGAGTCTTCTGTCCGTGCGATGGGCTGCAACACCACCGGTGTTCGCGGTATTCGCTTAGGCGAAGGCGATAAAGTCGTCTCTCTGATCGTGCCGCGTGGCGATGGCGCAATCCTCACCGCAACGCAGAACGGTTATGGTAAACGTACCGCAGTGGCGGAATACCCAACCAAGTCGCGTGCGACGAAAGGGGTTATCTCCATCAAGGTTACCGAACGTAACGGTTTAGTGGTTGGCGCGGTGCAGGTAGATGATTGCGACCAGATCATGATGATCACCGATGCCGGTACGCTGGTACGTACTCGCGTTTCGGAAATCAGCATCGTTGGCCGTAACACCCAGGGCGTGATCCTCATCCGTACTGCGGAAGATGAAAACGTAGTGGGCCTGCAGCGTGTTGCTGAACCGGTTGACGAAGAAGATCTGGATACCATCGACGGCAGTGCCGCGGAAGGGGACGATGAAATCGCTCCGGAAGTGGACGTTGACGACGAACCGGAAGAAGAATAATTTCATCGCTTCATGACCGAAGGGAGTAAACATCCCTTCTTCGAAATGAAAAGTCCAGGCTGCAAAGTCTGGGCTTTTGTCGTATTAGGGCGCGCTAAAGGGCGGGTTCGTTCGTCAAAAATGACGGTTATACACAAGGAATGTGGCAATGAGCGGTGAAAAAAAGGCGAAAGGCTGGCAGTTTTATGGCCTTATAGGTGTCGGTGTTGTTGCGCTCCTTTCCGCGGGCGTCTGGGCATTGCAATACACTGGCAGCGGTCCAGAAAAAACGTTGTCGCCGCTGGTAGTGCACAATAATTTGCAAATCGATCTCAATGAGCCTGACCTCTTTCTCGATAGCGACTCTCTAAGCCAGCTTCCCAAAGATCTCCTTACTATTCCTTTTCTCCACGATGTCCTGAGTGAAGATTTCGTTTTCTATTATCAGAATCATGCCGATCGTCTGGGCATTGAAGGCAGTATTCGCCGCATTGTCTATGAACACGATCTCACGCTGAAAGATAAGCTCTTTTCGTCGCTCTTAGACCAGCCCGCGCAGGCGGCACTGTGGCACGATAAACAAGGCCATCTTTCACATTATATGGTGCTTATCCAGCGTAGTGGCTTGAGCAAGTTGCTGGAGCCATTGCTGTTTGCTGCTACCAGCGACAGCCAGTTAAGCAAGACGGAAATCAGTAGTATTAAGCTAAATAGTGAAACCATCCCTGTTTATCAGTTGCGCTATAACGGCAATAATGCCCTGATGTTCGCGACATATCAGGACAAGATGCTGGTGTTTTCCAGCACGGATATGCTGTTTAAAGATGACCAGCAGGATACCGAAGCCACGGCGATCGCAAGTGATTTGTTGAGCGGCAAAAAACGCTGGCAAGCCAGCTTCGGTCTGGAAGAGCGTACTGCCGGAAAAACACCAGTACGCCAGCGCATCGTGGTCAGTGCAAATTTGCTGGGTTTTGGCTACCAGCGATTAATGCCTTCTTTTGCTGGCGTACGCTTCGAAATGAGCAACGACGGCTGGCATAGCTTTCTGGCGTTAAATGATGCATCCGCTAGCGTGGATGCCAGTTTCGATTTTACGCCGGTATGGAGCAGTATGCCTGCCGGGGCAAGCTTCTGCGTGGCGGTGCCTTACTCGCACGGTATTGCTGAAGAGATGCTCTCACAAATCGCTCAGGAAAACGACAAGTTGAATGGGGCATTAGATGGTGCCGCCGGGCTGTGCTGGTATGAGGATTCAAAACTGCAAACCCCGCTGTTTGTTGGTCAGTTTGATGGCACTGACGAACAGGCGCCATTGCCAGGGAAACTGTTTACCCAAAATATTGGTGCTCGTGAAAGCAAAGCGCCAGAAGGCGTATTACCGGTAACTCAAACTCAGCAGGGCGAAGCGCAAATCTGGCGTCGCGAAGTGAGTTCCCGATACGGTCAGTATCCGAAAGCGCAGGCGGCGCAACCAGATCAATTAATGTCGGATTATTTTTTCCGCGTGTCGCTGGCGATGCAAAACAAAACGCTGCTTTTCTCCCTCGATGACACGCTGGTTAATAACGCGCTGCAAACACTGAATAAAACCCGCCCGGCAATGGTGGATGTGATACCCACTGATGGCGTCGTTCCGGTCTATATCAATCCACAAGGAATGGCGAAACTGCTGCGTAACGAAACGCTGACCAGTCTGCCGAAGAATCTCGAACCGGTTTTTTATAACGCCGCACAAACTTTATTAATGCCGAAACTGGACGCTTTATCGCAACAGCCTCGTTATGTCATGAAGCTGGACCAGATGAAACCGGGCGCCGCCTGGCAATGGTTGCCAATCAACTGGCAGCCATTATGAGGCGTGGACTGCTGGCACTGATTTGCTGGCTGTGTTGTTTTGTTGCTCATAGCGAAATGCTGAATGTCGAACAATCGGGACTATTTCGTGCCTGGTTTGTGCGCATTGCGCAGGAACAGCTACGCCAGGGGCCAAGCCCACGTTGGTATCAGCAGGATTGCGCTGGCCTGGTACGCTTTGCAGCGAACGAGTCGCTGAAAGTTCACGATAGCAAATGGCTTAAAAGTAACGGTCTGTCAAACCAGTATCTACCGCCAGAAATGACGCTAACACCTGAGCAACGACAACTGGCACAAAACTGGAACCAAGGGAACGGGAAAACCGGCCCCTACGTGACCGCGATTAATTTGATTCAGTACAACAGCCAGTTTATTGGCCAGGACATAAACCAGGCACTGCCAGGCGATATGTTTTTTTTCGATCAGGGCGATGCCCAGCACTTAATGGTCTGGATGGGGCGTTACGTCATCTACCACACCGGAAGCGCCACGAAAACTGACAACGGAATGCGCGCAGTCAGTCTGCAACAACTTATGACATGGAAGGACACCCGATGGATACCCAACGATTCCAATCCCAATTTCATTGGCATTTATCGTTTAAATTTTCTGGCACAATAGCGGCCTGCCTGTGCCTGTCTCTTGTGGGGGCGGGGCTTGTTAATGCTGACGATTCGCTTCCTTCCAGCAACTATGCGCCACCAGCCGGGGGAACGTTCTTTTTGCTCGCTGATAGCAGTTTTAGCAGCAGCGAAGAGGCGAAAGTGCGGCTGGAAGCGCCGGGGCGCGATTATCAACGTTATCAGATGGAAGAGTACGGCGGCGTGGATGTTCGTCTGTATCGTATTCCTGATCCGATGGCATTTCTGCGTCAGCAGAAAAACCTGCACCGCATTGTAGTACAACCGCAGTATCTGGGCGACGGTCTGAACAATACGCTAACCTGGCTGTGGGATAACTGGTACGGCAAATCTCGCCGTGTCATGCAGCGTTCTTTCTCTTATCAGTCACGGCAGAATGTGACCCAGGCATTACCGGAATTGCAGCTCGGCAATGCCATCATCAAACCTTCCCGTTATGTACAAAACAGCCAGTTTTCACCGCTGAAGAAATATCCACTGGTGGAACAGTTCCGTTATCCACTATGGCAGGCAAAACCGGTTGAGCCGCAGCAAGGGGTAAAACTGGAAGGCGCATCCAGTAACTTCATCTCGCCGCAGCCGGGCAACATCTATATTCCTCTCGGCAAACAAGAGCCGGGGCTGTATCTCGTCGAAGCGATGGTGGGTGGTTATCGGGCAACAACGGTGGTGTTTGTCTCCAATACCGTGGCGTTGAGTAAAGTGTCGGGTAACGAGCTTCTGGTATGGACCGCTGGCAAAAAGCAGGGGGAAGCGAAGCCTGGATCAGAAATCCTGTGGACTGACGGTCTTGGCGTGATGACCCGAGGCGTCACCAATGACAGCGGCACCTTGCAGTTACAACATATATCGCCTGAACGTTCATATATTCTGGGTAAAGATGCTGAAGGCGGCGTTTTTGTCTCCGAGAACTTCTTCTACGAAAGCGAAATCTACAATACCCGCTTGTATATCTTTACCGATCGCCCGCTATATCGCGCAGGCGACCGTGTCGATGTTAAAGTGATGGGCCGCGAGTTTCACGATCCGTTGCATTCATCCCCTATCGTCAGCGCACCGGCGAAGCTTTCAGTGCTGGACGCCAACGGCAGCCTGTTGCAAACCGTCGATGTCACGCTTGATGCGCGTAATGGCGGGCAGGGGAGTTTCCGCCTGCCAGAAAATGCCGTTGCCGGAGGTTATGAGTTACGCCTGGCTTACCGCAAGCAGGTCTATAGCAGCAGTTTTCGCCTGGCAAACTACATCAAACCACATTTCGAAATTGGTTTAGCTCTCGACAAAAAAGATTTCAAAACTGGCGAAGCGGTCAGCGGCAAACTGCAACTGCTCTACCCGGATGGCGAGCCGGTAAAAAATGCCCGCGTGCAGTTAAGTTTGCGCGCCCAACAACTTTCGATGGTCGGTAACGATTTGCGTTATGCCGGGCGCTTCCCTGTGTCGCTTGAAGGCAGTGAAACAGTTTCAGACGCCAGCGGTCATGTGGCGTTAAATCTTCCCGCAGCAGATAAACCGAGCCGCTATTTACTGACCGTCTCCGCCAGCGACGGCGCGGCATATCGTGTTACCACAACCAAAGAGATCCTCATTGAACGCGGTCTGGCGCATTACTCTCTAAGCACCGCCGCACAATACAGTAATAGCGGCGAGTCGGTTGTTTTCCGTTATACCGCGCTGGAATCTTCAAAGCAGGTTCCTGTTAAGTATGAGTGGTTACGTCTGGAAGACCGAACAAGCCACAGCGGAGATCTACCGTCTGGCGGTAAATCCTTCACCGTTAATTTCGAAAAACCTGGCAACTACAATCTGACATTACGCGATAAAGACGGCTTAATTCTCGCCGGGTTAAGCCATGCCGTCAGCGGTAAGGGCAGCACGGCGCATACTGGTACGGTAGATATCGTGGCGGATAAAACGCTGTACCAGCCAGGCGAAACCGCGAAGATGCTGATTACCTTCCCGGAGCCTATTGATGAAGCGTTATTGACGCTGGAACGCGATCGCGTGGAACAGCAGTCGCTGCTATCGCATCCGGCAAACTGGCTGGCGCTACAACGCTTAAACGATACCCAGTATGAAGCCCGCGTTCCGGTGAGCAATACCTTTGCGCCCAACATCACTTTTTCGGTGCTGTATACCCGTAACGGTCAGTACAGTTTTCAGAACGCTGGGATCAAAGTTGCCGTTCCTCAGCTGGATATCCGGGTGAAAACGGACAAAACCCATTACCAGCCAGGTGAACTGGTCAATGTCGAATTAACCTCGTCGCTGAAAGGTAAACCTGTTTCTGCACAGCTAACGGTTGGCGTGGTCGATGAAATGATCTACGCGCTGCAACCGGAAATCGCGCCGAGTATCGGCAAATTTTTCTATCCGCTGGGACGTAACAATGTACGCACCAGTTCCAGTCTGTCATTTATCAGCTACGACCAGGCGCTCTCCAGCGAGCCGGTTGCACCTGGCGCGACTAACCGCAGCGAGCGTCGAGTAAAAATGCTTGAACGTCCACGGCGTGAAGAGGTGGATACCGCGGCATGGATACCGTCGCTAACCACGGATAAACAAGGCAAAGCGTACTTTACATTCCTGATGCCGGATTCGTTAACGCGCTGGCGCATTACCGCTCGAGGGATGAACGGCGACGGACTGGTCGGGCAGGGGCGTGCTTATCTGCGTTCGGAAAAAAATCTCTACATGAAGTGGAGTATGCCAACGGTCTATCGCCTTGGCGACAAACCAGCGGCAGGGCTGTTTATCTTCAGTCAGCAGGATAACGAACCGGTAGAGCTGGTGAGTAAATTTGCGGGCGACGAGATGCGCCAGACGCTGACACTGCATAAGGGGGCGAACTATATTTCGCTGGCGCAGAACATTCAGCAATCTGGCTTGTTAAGCGCAGAACTGCAACAAAATGGGCAAGTGCAGGACAGCATTAGCACAAAACTGTCTTTTGTTGATAACAGCTGGCCCGTTGAACAGCAGAAAAACGTCATGCTCGGCGGTGGCGATAATGCGCTGATGTTGCCCGAGCAGGCGAGCAATATCCGGCTGCAAAGTAGCGAAACGCCGCAGGAGATTTTCCGCAACAATCTTGATGCGTTAATAGAGGAACCCTGGGGTGGCGTGATCAACACCGGTAGCCGTCTGATCCCGCTCAGTCTTGCCTGGCGTTCGCTTGCCGATCATCAAAGTGCCGCCGCTAACGACATTCGTCAGATGATTCAGGATAACCGTCTGCGGCTGATGCAACTGGCGGGGCCAGGAGCGCGCTTTACCTGGTGGGGTGAAGATGGCAATGGCGACGCATTCCTCACGGCATGGGCATGGTACGCCGACTGGCAAGCGAGCCAGGCCCTTGGCGTGACGCAACAACCGGAATACTGGCAACATATGCTCGACAGCTACGCGGAGCAGGCGGATAACATGCCGTTATTGCATCGGGCGCTGGTGCTGGCGTGGGCGCAGGAGATGAATCTGCCGTGCAAAACGTTGTTGAAAGGGTTGGATGAAGCTATCGCCCGGCGCGGAACTAAAACAGAAGATTTCTCTGAGGAAGACACCAGCGATATCAATGACAGTTTGATCCTTGATACACCGGAATCTCCGCTGGCAGATGCGGTGGCAAACGTCTTAACCATGACGTTGCTGAAAAAAACGCAGTTGAAGTCCACTGTGATGCCACAGGTTCAGCAATATGCGTGGGATAAAGCGGCAAACAGCAATCAGCCGCTGGCGCATACGGTTGTGCTGCTTAATAGCGGTGGCGACACCACCCAGGCGGCCGCTATTTTAAGTGGTTTGACCGCTGAGCAATCCACTATTGAGCGCGCGCTGGCCATGAACTGGCTGGCGAAATATATGGCGACGATGCCCCCGGTTGTATTACCTGTGCCTGCGGGTGCATGGGCCAAACATAAGTTAACCGGAGGGGGCGAATACTGGCGTTGGGTTGGTCAGGGCGTGCCGGAAATTCTCTCTTTTGGTGACGAATTACCGCCGCAGAACGTGCAGGTCCGCTGGCGTGAACCGGCAAAAACGGCTCAACAAAGTAATATTCCGGTGACCGTTGAACGCCAGTTGTATCGGCTTATCCCCGGTGATGAAGAAATGAGTTTTACGTTGCAGCCGGTGACCAGCAATGAGATTAACAGCGATGCGCTGTATCTCGATGAAATCACGCTTACCAGCGAGCAGGATGCAGTTCTGCGCTACGGTCAGGTGGAAGTCCCACTGCCGCCGGGAGCCGATGTTGAACGGACAACGTGGGGCATTTCGGTCAATAAACCCAACGCCGCGAAACAGCAGGGGCAATCGCTGGAAAAAGCGCGTAATGAAATGGGCGAACTGGCCTATATGGTGCCGGTGAAAGAACTGACGGGAACGGTCACTTTCCGCCATCTGCTGCGCTTCTCACAAAAAGGGCAATTCGTTCTGCCGCCTGCTCGCTATGTGCGTTCCTATGCACCTGCGCAGCAAAGCGTTGCGGCAGGTAGCGAATGGACCGGAATGCAGGTGAAATAAGTGAACTGGCGCAGAGTCGTTTGGCTATTAACGCTGGTTACCCTGCCGACGTTTGCACAGGAGACGCCGTTACAACTGGCGCTGCGGGGCGCGCAGCATGACCAACTGTATCAGTTATCGTTGTCAGGCGTGACAAATGTCTCGACGTTACCTGACACGCTCACCACGCCGTTAGGGAGTTTGTGGAAACTGTATGTTTACGCCTGGCTGGAGGATACCCATCAACCGGAGCAGCCATACCAGTGTCGCGGCAACTCCCCGGAAGAAGTTTATTGTTGCCAGGCGGGGGAGAGCATAACGCGCGATACCGCGCTGGTACGCTCCTGCGGACTCTATTTTGCACCGCAGCGGTTGCACATTAGCGCGGATGTATGGGGGCAATACTGGCAACCGCGTCAGGCTCCGGCGTGGTTAGCATCTCTTTCTACGCTGAAACCAGAAACGTCGGTAACCGTTACATCGCTGCTTGATTCATTAGCGACGTTACCCGCGCAAAACAAAGCTCAGGAAGTCTTACTGGATGTTGTGCTGGACGAGGCGAAAATCGGTGTTGCGTCTATGCTCGGTAGTCGTGTGCGGGTGAAAACCTGGAGCTGGTTTGCCGATGATAAACAGGAAATCCGCCAGGGTGGTTTTGCCGGATGGTTAACTGATGGCACGCCGCTGTGGGTTGCAGGTAGTGGCACCAGCAAGACAGTACTGACCCGTTATGCGACGGTACTTAATCAGGTTTTGCCTGTGCCGACGCAAGTTGCCAGCGGGCAATGTGTACTGGTGGATCTGTTTGCTCGCTATCCGTTGAAGAAAGTCACTGAGGAAAAGAGCACGACGGCAGTAAAACCTGGTGTGCTCAATGGGCGCTATCGTGTGACGTTCGCCAATGGTAACCACATTACGTTTGTTAGCCGTGGTGAGACGACGTTACTGACGGAGAAGGGCAAACTGAAATTACAGTCGCATCTCGATCGTGAAGAGTACGTTGCCAGAGTTCTGGATCGCGAGGCGAAAAGTACGCCCCCTGAGGCAGCGAAAGCCATGACCGTGGCGATTCGCACTTTTTTACAGCAAAACGCCAATCGGGAAGGCGATTGCCTGACCATTCCCGACAGCAGCGCCACGCAGCGTGTTTCTGCTTCGCCAGCCACCACGGGGGCGCGAACGATGACCGCCTGGACGCAGGATCTCATCTATGCGGGCGATCCGGTTCATTATCATGGCAGTCGCGCTACCGAAGGCACGCTTTCCTGGCGGCAAGCCACGGCCCAGGCGGGGCAGGGAGAGCGTTACGACCAGATACTCGCGTTTGCTTATCCCGATAACAGCCTTAGCCGCTGGGGAGCGCCACGCTCAACCTGCCAGTTATTACCCAAAGCGAAAGCCTGGCTGGCGAAAAAAATGCCGCAGTGGCGGCGTATATTACAAGGCGAGACGGGGTACAACGAACCAGACGTGTTTGCGGTCTGTCGTTTAGTCTCAGGTTTCCCCTATACCGATCGGCAGCAGAAACGGCTGTTTATTCGTAACTTCTTTACGCTTCAGGATCGGCTGGATTTAACCCATGAGTATCTGCACCTGGCCTTTGATGGTTATCCCACCGGGCTTGATGAGAACTATATCGAAACGCTGACCCGACAATTATTAATGGACTAATGCTATGCGAAAGATTTTTCTTCCGTTGTTACTGGTGGCGCTTTCGCCTGTCGCTCACAGTGAAGGTGTGCAGGAAGTCGAGATTGATGCTCCGCTCTCTGGCTGGCATCCGGCAGAGGGCGAAGATGCCAGTTTTTCACAATCGATCAATTACCCGGCGTCGTCCGTCAACATGGCAGATGATCAAAATATCTCTGCGCAAATCCGCGGCAAAATAAAAAATTATGCTGCGGCGGGAAAAGTCCAGCAGGGGCGACTGGTGGTCAACGGTGCCAGTATGCCGCAGAGAATTGAATCCGATGGTTCATTTGCACGCCCTTATATTTTCACGGAAGGCAGTAACAGCGTGCAGGTCATCAGCCCCGATGGGCAAAGCCGACAAAAAATGCAGTTTTACTCTACGCCGGGGGCTGGAGCGATTCGCGCGCGTTTACGGCTGGTTCTCTCGTGGGATACGGACAATACCGACCTCGACCTTCACGTTGTTACGCCCGATGGAGAGCATGCCTGGTACGGTAATACCGTGCTGAAAAACAGTGGTGCACTGGATATGGATGTCACGACGGGGTACGGACCCGAGATTTTCGCCATGCCAGCGCCAGTTCACGGCCGTTATCAGGTGTATATCAACTACTACGGCGGGCGCAGTGAAACGGAATTAACTACCGCCCAACTGACACTGATCACCGATGAAGGATCGGTCAATGAGAAACAGGAAACATTTATTGTACCGATGCGTAATGCTGGCGAGCTGACGCTGGTGAAAAGTTTTGACTGGTGATTAATGGGGTTACCTTCGCTGCCGATGTTCAAGAAAACGCCCGATAACTTTCGCTATCGGGCGTTTTTGTTCGTTAATTCAACCGTTCAATCACCATTGCAATTCCCTGGCCGCCACCAATGCACAGTGTTGCCAGCCCCAGCGTTTTATCGCGTGCCTGCATTGCATGTAATAGTGTGACCAGAATACGAGCACCACTGGCACCGATAGGATGCCCGAGCGCGATGGCACCACCGTTGACATTCACTTTCTCAGGATCAAAGCCCAGTGTTTTCCCTACAGCAAGAAACTGTGCAGCAAACGCTTCATTAGCCTCAATGAGATCAATATCCGCCAGTTGTAGCTCCGCCAGTTGTAACGCTTTTTGCGTGGCGGGAACGGGGCCCATTCCCATCAACGCGGGGGCCACGCCGCCGCTGGCATAACTTTTAATGCGTGCCAGTGGTTTAAGGCCAGCCGCCAGTGCTGCAGATTCTTCCATAATCACCAGAGCGGCAGCACCGTCGTTAATACCAGATGCGTTCCCGGCGGTGACTGTTCCTGCTTTATCGAAGGCCGGGCGTAATGCGCCTAACGCTTCTGTCGTAGAATCCGCTTTCGGGAATTCGTCTTGACTGAAGACGAGGGTTTTCTTCCGAGTGACAACATTTACCGGGACGATTTCGGCTGTAAAAGCACCGGACTCAATGGCGGCTGCCGCTTTACGCTGTGAATGTAGCGCCAATTCATCCTGCATTTCACGGGTTATTCCATACTCTTTGGCAACGTTCTCGGCGGTAATCCCCATGTGATAACCGTGGGTGGCGCACATCAGGCCATCGCGCAGGATTACGTCATAAATCTGTCCGTCTCCCAGTCGATAACCAGAGCGTGCTTTTGCATCGAGCAAGTAGGGCGCTAAACTCATGTTCTCCATTCCACCCGCCACGATGCTCTGCGCCTGACCTGCCTGAATCGCCTGGGCGGCAAGCGCCACGCTTTTCAGACCTGAACCACACACTTTGTTGACCGTGAATCCGCACACCGTTTCAGCTAGTCCACTTTTTAGCAGCGCCTGACGCGCCGGGTTTTGCCCCAGCCCGGCTTGCAACACGTTCCCCATAATCACTTCATCGATATGTTGTGAATCGATTCTCGCGCGTTTAATGGCGGCTTGAATCACCGTTGCCCCCAAATCGATGGCACTGGTGGAGGCGAGAGAACCGTTAAAGCTACCGATGGCAGTACGTACCGCACTGACGATGACACAATTTTTCATTTTTCTTCCTTTTATGAGTTGCCGTCAGAACAGCGTTAAACCAATGACGAAAATGACGCCGGAAAAGAGCAGGGCGGTGATGCAATAGCCCATGATGTCTCGGACACCGAGCCCGGCTATTGCCAGTGCAGGTAGCGCCCAGAACGGTTGTGCCATGTTCATCCACTGTTCACCGTAAGCAATCGCCATGACTGATTTACCCAGATCGGCCCCTAACGCCTGCGCGGCAGGAAGGACGAATGGCCCCTGAATAACCCAGTGTCCACCGCCAGAAGGCACGGCGAAGTTAATTAGCGCAGAGCTAAAAAAGGTCATCAGCGGGAAGGTATCTTTGTTGGCGACATTGATGAAAAATTCGGTGATCAGGCCACCGAGGCCGGAGTGTTCCATCATTAACTGGATCCCAGCATAGAAGGGGAATTGCACCAGAATCCCGGCGGTACTGCGCGCAGCCGCACTTACCGCCCGCATATAGGCCATCGGCGTTTTATGCAACAACAGACCGGCAATCATAAACATCAGGTTGACGGTGTTGATGGTGATGTTGAATCCCTTCTCGGAGAAGTACAGCACCAGATAAGCAATGCCCAGAGCACCAATAATCAACGCCAGGATGCGACTTTCTTCCAGTTTCTCTGAAGGTGGGGCGTCTGCAGGGAGCTTCTTCTGGAAATCCGCTTCTTCCAACAACAGCTTCGGATCGATACTCACCACGTCGGAAGGCTTAGGCGTCATCATGCGGGTGATAAACGGCATCACCACAATCAGGGCCAGGGTGATAAAGATGTTGTAGCCAGTAAACAGGGTATCGCTGACCGGAATTAACCCGGCGACATGCTCAACGGGATTCCCCGGTGTTGCTGCCAGTAGCGGCATTGAGCCGGAAAAACCACCGCCCCAGGTGAGAAAGCCGATGTAGGCGCAAGCGATCAACAACGGATAGTCGGAGCCTGGTACCCGACGTGCAACTTCGCGAGCAAACATTGCGCCAACCACCAGACCGAATCCCCAGTTGATTACGCAGGCGACGGAACCAAAAAAGGTGACCAGCATGACCCCTTGGGTAGGCGTTTTGGCTGCTGACGCCGCAGTACGTAACAAACTTTTCACCGGACCAGAACTGGCGAGTGCATGTCCGGTCACGATGATGAGCGCCATCTGCATCCCGAATGCCAGCAGATTCCAGAAGCCGTCGCCCCAGAGCTTCACCATGCTGACTGGAGTTTGTGGCGTTAGCCAGAGTGCTACTGCAAAGGTGATTAATGTCAGTAGCATGGCGAAGATCAGGGGATCGGGAAGCCAGCGACTGACAAAGCGCGTCATAAAACGCGAGATGCGACCGATCATAGCGCCCCCTGTGGGAGCAAAAGATCATCAGCGACGGCGAACTGCGCTTCAGTTTTGGCACGCACAGTTTCTAAATCACAACCTTCGGCAATTTCAGTGAGCCACATCTTGCCATCGATAAAGCGGAACACCGCCAGTTCTGTCACCAGTATATGAACTGCGTGAAGCGCGGTTAGCGGCATGGTGCATTGACGTAAAATTTTTGCTGAACCATCTTTGGCGCAATGTTCCATGGCAATGATCACTTTGCGCGATCCGGTCACCAGATCCATCGCACCTCCCATACCAGGTACCATTTTTCCTGGCACGACCCAGTTGGCGAGATTGCCTTGTTCATCGACCTGTAAGCCACCGAGTACACAGGCATCAATATGACCACCACGAATCAGCGCAAATGACATCGCGCTGTCGAACATCGCTGCGCCGGGTAAAACGCCACACGGTTGTCCGCCTGCGTTAACCAGATCTGGATGCGCTGTTGTGACCGGGCCTAAACCGAGGAAGCCGTTTTCCGATTGCAGAGTAATATGAATACCCTCCGGCAAATAGTTGGCGACCATTGTGGGTAAACCGATCCC
This sequence comes from Escherichia sp. E2586, assembly GCF_005781105.1. NCBI lineage: Bacteria > Pseudomonadati > Pseudomonadota > Gammaproteobacteria > Enterobacterales > Enterobacteriaceae > Escherichia > Escherichia sp. E2586. Next base: position 223,277 of record NZ_VATN01000006.1, on the reverse strand, counting down.
TAAGTTAACGATGTCACCATCACAAAGTTCCTGCGCCACGCGGCGCGCAATACGTTGTTTTGCGTCCATTATTTGCTCTCCTGCGGAATGATGATGTGGTCGATAACGGCACCGGGGGTGACAATGTGGTCAGGTTGCAATTCGCCGGTGTCGACCAGTTCGTCGGGTTCCACCAGCGTGATGTCTGCTGCGAGAGCAATCAGGGGGTTAAAGTTGCGGGCGCTGAGTTGGTAGGTGAGGTTTCCGAGTGCGTCGCAACGGTGGGCGCGGATCAACGCCAGGTCTGCCCGCAATGGACGTTCAAGCAACCAGGTTTTGCCATCGAGGGTGAGCGTTTGTTTGCCTTCTTCGACGACGGTGCCGACACCGGTTGGGGTGAGAAAACCACCAAGTCCGGCACCGCCACAGCGAATTTGCTCAATCAACGTACCTTGCGGTACGAGAACGACCTCCATTTCGCCAGAAATCATACGCCGTCCGGTTTCCGGGTTGGTGCCGATATGTGAAGCGATGACTTTGCTGACCCGACCGTTGACGATCAGCGGGCCAGTACCAGTATCAATAAATGCCGTGTCATTGGCGATTAATGTCAGATCCCTGACACCGGACTCCAGTAATGCCTCAACGAGGCGGGGAGGCGTGCCAATTCCCATAAAACCACCAACCATAATGGTCATGCCATCACGAAAGAAGCTGGCGGCGTCCTCTATGCTCATCAATTTTGTTTTCATTTTTTATCCCTCTTGAATACACCGTTGTGGGTACACAGAAGGCATAGCAAGGGGAGTGCCAGAATGAAGTTATTCGATGTCGATTTCTAATGTATTGAAAAAAAGGGAATTAAAAAAATAAGGAGGGAAGGAGGTAATACACTGCTATGCAGAAATTTGCGCACTGTGCAAATTTCTGCATAGCAGTTTTTGTCTTACGTACCAGCTGGATCAATACCGTATTCTTGCAGTTTGTACATTAACGCGCGGCGACTGATACCGAGCATCAGTGCGGTGCGGGTACGGTTTCCCTCCTGTTGCTCCAGCACTTCAATAATGATCCGTTTCTCTTCACGCTTAATCTCTTCTTTGAGATTGCGTTCGCCAACTGGTGTGCTCTTCGCATCGCTATTCAGGCTTACAGACTGGCGAAATTGTGGTGGTAGATCTTCTGCAAAAATCACCGGTCCTGAGTTCATTACCACGGCGCGTTCAATGACGTTGGAAAGCTCTCGGATATTGCCTGGCCACGACCAGCTGGCGAGCAACGACATCGCGCTGGGGTCTATTTCGATAATATCGCGCTGGTTTTCGCTACTGAATTTTTGCAGAAAATGGTTGGCTAACAGGGAAATGTCTTCACGTCTCTCGCGAAGCGGCGGCAATATTAAATGAATTACGTTAAGGCGATAAAAGAGATCTTCACGGAAAGTCCCTTCTTTTACCATTGCGTCCAGGTCACGATTGGTAGCGGCAATAATGCGAATATCGACTTTGATGGTTTGATGACCACCAATCCGTTCAAATTCCCTTTCCTGTAAAATACGCAATAATTTGGCCTGCAATACCAATGGCATTTCACCTATTTCATCCAGGAATAACGTTCCGCTGTCGGCACGCTCAAAAAGCCCCTGACGTAGCGCTTGTGCACCAGTAAATGCGCCCTTTTCATGACCAAAAAGTTCGCTTTCAAGCAGGGATTCTGGTAGCGCGGCACAATTAATTTTAATAAATGGCCCATTGGCGCGTCGGGAGTTGTAATGGATCGCCCGGGCGATCAGCTCTTTACCCGTACCACTTTCGCCGCTGACTAATACGCTGGCCTGGGAGAGGGCGATTTTTGCCGTATCCTTGCAGATTTCCTTCATGGCCAGGCTGTTGGTTAATATGTGGCCCCACTGCCAACTGGCGCTTAGCGCTTGATGTAGCTGGCGAATCTCTTTCTTCATTGACTGCAGCTGTAATGCGCGCTGCACGACCAGGTTCAGTTCATCCAGATCAAACGGTTTGATTACGTAATCAAACGCACCGCTGCGTAAGGCTTCCACCGCCGTTTCGACCTCCGCATACGCGGTCATCAGGACAACGGGCGTACGAGGGTTGTGACCACGCATCGCTTTTAACGCGCTGATGCCATCCATTTCCGGCATCCGGATATCCATCAGCACTACGTCCGGCTGCACACGGGTGAACAGAGGCAAGGCTTCTTGTCCATTACTGGCGCAGTGAGTGTCATAACCCTGCAAAGAAAATGCGGTGGACAACATACGACGCACATTCTCTTCGTCGTCGACAATCAGGACTCGGTAAACAGCATTCATAAGGGCAAATTTTCCTGCGGATCAATCGGTAAGATAAGGGTAAATGTGGCACCACAGCCGGGGAGGCTGGCGACGCGTATATCGCCCTGATGCGCATTAATAATTCGTTGGCTTAGGGCGAGGCCAAGTCCCGTACCGGACGCTTTGGTGGTAAAGAAGGGATCAAAGATTTTTCTCTGTAGTGACAGGTCGATGCCGCAGCCGTTGTCTTCAATCGTGATCGCCTGCTGGTTAGCCGTATACATCCACGTGCGAATGCGGATTTCCCCGCGCGCGGTGATAGCTTGCACGGCATTGATCAACATATTCAGGATTACCTGCTTGAGTAGTTCTCGATCTGCCACGATCGCAGTGAGTGAAGGATCAAGCTCTGTAATAAAGTCGATCCGTGCCTGTACGCCGGAGGTTTGGGCAAGAATCAGCGTCTCTTCGATCAAGGCATTGAGATACACTTGTTGCCACTGGCTTTTACGCGGACGGGAAAAATCCAAAAGCTGCTGAATAACTTTATTAATGGAATCAATCTCATTCAGCACAATTGAGAGATATTCCTTGTGCTCTGACTGGGGAGTCTGTTGGCGAATGATTTGCACGTAACCCCGGATGGCGGTGAGAGGATTGCGCACTTCATTGGCTACGCCCGCCATCAGTTCCCCCAGGGTGGCGAGTCTTTCCGTCTGCGCCAGTCGCCGCTGGCCCTCTTTACGTGCCGTCAGATCGGAAAAAATCACTAAAGCGCCAATCATTTGGCCATGTCCGTCATGGATTCGGCTGGTGGTGGCGCTGATTTCAATGGTTCGGTCGCGTCCGGGATAGCTGATTTCCAGTGCCATATGTTCAATGCCGTGCGCCAGCGTATCGAGGACAGGGCTATAAAAATGGGTGTTGGCAAATAGCGTGGCGTAAGGCTGGCCTACCAGCTCGTGACGTTTGTATCCGGTAATGGCTTCCGCTGCGGGATTCATGGTGATCACATCGCCTTGTCGGTCAATGGCAATCACGGCATCGGCGGCATTTTCAATAATCAGGTCATTGAGTGTTTTCGATTCACGAAGCGCATCGGCAAGGTTATTCACACAACGGCTGATTTGCCCTAGTTCGCCAGGTAGCGGTGGCAATTGTGTAGGATTATTCTGCGCTAGCGTCGACAGACCCGCGGTGATGATATCGATGTTGGCGCTTAAACGACGGGAAAAAAGCACAATCAACAGCAGACTAATCAGCAGCCCGGCAGAAAGGACAATGATTATCCGCACGTCCATTTTCCATGCCTGACGACGAATATCCTCCGTTAATTCATTCGCCCATATATAACCAAGCACGATGCCCTGGCGTTCTATTGGGATCATGGAATTCATAATATCGCCGCGGACTTGCCTGCCGGAAAAGAGTTGTGGCGTGTTGGTTTGCATAACGATATTGCCGGGATGATCCGGGGTGATGCTAATACCTACATTGCTTTGATAGAGTGCCGACGGGGCATAAGTGATAATTGCATCCAGTCCTTTGTGGTAATAGCCAGCCCCGACACCGGGAAATGCTCGGGTAATACGTTCAGTGATGGGAGCCAACTCATGATTCAGTGCCTGGATGCGTGCCTCACGAGGCAGATGTTGGTAAAGCGCAAAGCGTTCTTCCAGTGCGGCGTTCAGCAACTGCACAACTGCCGCTAATTTTTTCTCTTTTTCAGATAAGACCGCTGACCGACCCTCAGTTTCTACGATATAACCAATAGATAGCGTCGGAATAATGACCATCAGGATTGCCATCATAATGAGCTGGTTGCGCAGACGACGTGGGTACAACCACTTCAGAGAGTGCATGCTGGGTATCCGGGTTGGTTTTTCAGGCAAACGACGATTATCAGGGGTTAAGGTAATGATTTCTCGGCGGTGTATCATATTCCAGAGAAGACAGAACATTGCGGTAACACGCTTTTACCGCTACCTTAACCACACTCCATCGGTCACCTGAGGCGGAGCTTCGCCCCTTTGAAATACCTTGCTTCTTTTCGCACAACCCTGAAAGTCTCGCGCTACATGTTCAGAGCGCTGGCGTTATTGATCTGGCTGTTGATTGCTTTTTCATCAGTGTTTTACATCGTCAACGCTTTACATCAACGAGAATCTGAGATTCGTCAGGAATTTAATCTGAGCTCCGATCAGGCCCAGCGGTTTATTCAGCGCACCTCTGATGTCATGAAAGAGCTGAAGTACATTGCTGAAAATCGCTTATCCGTGGAAAACGGCGTGCTTTCTCCGCGTGGGCGTGAAACGCAAGCAGATGTGCCGGTTTTCGAACCGCTGTTTGCTGATTCCGATTGTTCCGCAATGAGCAATACCTGGCGAGGCTCCCTGGAGTCACTGGCGTGGTTTATGCGCTACTGGCGCGATAATTTCTCTGCGGCTTACGATCTCAACCGCGTGTTTTTAATCGGCAGCGATAACCTCTGTATGGCTAACTTTGGCCTGCGTGATATGCCCGTCGAACGTGACACCGCTCTGAAAGCCCTGCATGAACGCATTAACAAATATCGTAACGCGCCACAGGATGACAGTGGCAGTAATCTTTTCTGGATCAGTGAAGGGCCGCGTCCTGGGGTGGGATATTTCTACGCGCTGACGCCGGTTTATCTGGCAAACCGTTTGCAAGCGCTTTTAGGCGTAGAACAGACAATTCGGATGGAGAACTTCTTCCTGCCGGGGACGTTGCCGATGGGCGTCACCATTCTTGATGAAAATGGCCATACCCTGATTTCGCTGACCGGACCGGAAAGTAAGATTAAAGCCGAACCGCGTTGGATGCAGGAGCGATCCTGGTTTGGCTATACGCCAGGTTTCCGTGAGCTGGTGCTGAAAAAAAATCTACCGCCGTCTTCGCTAAGTATTGTCTATTCCGTGCCTGTTGATCAGGTGCTGGAACGTATTCGCATGTTGATACTTAACGCGATTTTGCTGAACGTGATTGCGGGTGCTGCATTGTTTACCCTCGCACGGATGTATGAGCGACGTATTTTTATTCCGGCGGAAAGTGACGCCCAGCGACTGGAAGAGCATGAGCAGTTTAACCGCAAGATAGTCGCCTCAGCGCCTGTGGGGATCTGCATTTTGCGAACTGTCGATGGCGTTAATATTTTGAGTAACGAACTGGCGCATACCTATCTCAACATGCTTACGCATGAGGATCGCCAACGGCTGACGCAAATTATTTGTGGCCAGCAGGTCAATTTTGTCGATGTCCTTACCAGTAACAATACCAACCTGCAAATCAGCTTTGTTCATTCGCGCTATCGTAATGAAAACGTGGCAATTTGCGTACTGGTAGATGTGTCTTCACGTGTGAAGATGGAAGAGTCGCTGCAAGAAATGGCGCAGGCAGCAGAACAGGCGAGCCAGTCAAAATCGATGTTCCTTGCTACCGTCAGCCACGAACTGCGAACGCCGCTTTATGGCATTATCGGCAACCTGGATCTATTACAAACCAAAGAGTTACCAAAAGGTGTCGACCGTCTGGTGACGGCAATGAATAACTCTTCCAGCCTGTTATTGAAAATTATTAGCGACATTCTCGATTTCTCGAAGATTGAATCGGAACAGTTGAAAATCGAACCTCGCGAGTTTTCACCGCGCGAAGTCATGAACCACATCACCGCCAACTATTTGCCGCTGGTGGTACGCAAGCAACTTGGTTTGTACTGTTTTATTGAGCCAGATGTACCGATGGCGCTCAATGGCGACCCAATGCGCTTACAGCAGGTGATCTCCAACCTGTTGAGTAATGCTATTAAATTTACCGATACCGGCTGCATTGTTCTGCATGTTCGCGTTGATGGTGATTATCTTTCTATTCGCGTACGCGATACCGGGGTGGGCATTCCAGCTAAAGAAGTGGTGCGGTTATTTGATCCGTTCTTCCAGGTAGGGACGGGCGTACAGCGTAACTTCCAGGGTACTGGTCTGGGGCTGGCGATTTGTGAAAAACTGATCAGCATGATGGACGGTGACATCTCGGTGGATTCTGAACCGGGAATGGGCAGCCAGTTTGCGGTGCGTATTCCACTGTATGGCGCGCAGTATCCGCAGAAAAAAGGTGTCGAAGGATTAACGGGTAAACGTTGCTGGCTGGCGGTACGCAATGCGTCGCTCTGTCAGTTCCTTGAAACCAGTTTGCAGCGTAGCGGCATAGTCGTTGCTACATACGAAGGGCAGGAGCCGACTTCCGAAGATGTGTTGATCACCGATGATGTGATGAGTAAAAAATGGCAGGGCAGGGCGGTTGTGACTTTCTGTCGTCGCCATATCGGTATCCCTCTTGAGAAAGCGCCTGGTGAATGGGTACACAGTGTGGCAGCTCCGCACGAGCTACCGACATTGCTGGCGCGCATCTATCTGATAGAAATGGAGAGCGACGATCCTGCTAACTCTCTGCCGTCGACCGACAAAGTGGTCAGCAATAACGACGATATGATGATTCTGGTCGTGGACGATCATCCAATTAACCGTCGTCTGTTGGCCGATCAGCTTGGATCGTTGGGCTATCAGTGTAAGACGGCGAATGATGGTGTTGATGCGCTTAATGTTCTTAGTAAGAATCACATTGATATCGTGTTAAGTGATGTCAACATGCCGAATATGGATGGTTACCGGTTAACGCAACGTATCCGCCAGTTGGGACTCACGTTGCCGGTAATAGGGGTAACGGCCAATGCGTTGGCTGAAGAGAAACAGCGGTGTCTGGAGTCCGGTATGGATAGCTGTCTGTCTAAGCCAGTGACGTTGGATGTTATAAAACAGACGCTGACGATGTATGCCGAGAGGGTCAGGAAAGCGCGAGAATCGTAAGCCGGATAAGGCGTTTACGCTGCATCCGGTAATCGGTGCAAATGCCAGATGCGACGCTGACGCGTCTTATCTGACCTACATTATCGTAATCCATTGAAATAATGGAATTTGTAGACCGGATAAGGCGTTTACGCCGCATCCGGCAATCGGTGCAAATGCCAGATGCGAAGCTGACGCGTCTTATCTGGCCTACATTATCGTAATCCATTGAAATAATGGAATTTGTAGGCCGGATAAGGCGTTTACGCTGCATCCGGTAATCGGTGCAAATGCCAGATGCGGCGCTGGCGCGTCTTATCTGGCCTACATTATCGTAATCCATTGAAATAATGGAATTTGTAGGCCGGATAAGGCGTTTACGCTGCATCCGGTAATCGGAGTTTATCGGGAATGCGGGAAATTACTCTTTATCCGCCGGACTTAACGTCACAGAAGAGAGATAATTCAACAGAGCGATATCGTTCTCGACTCCCAGCTTCATCATTGCGGATTTTTTCTGGCTACTGATGGTTTTAATGCTTCGGTTCAGCTTTTTAGCAATCTCGGTAACCAGGAAGCCTTCGGCAAACAGGCGCAGAACTTCACTCTCTTTTGGTGAGAGGCGCTTGTCACCGTAACCGCCGGCACTGATTTTCTCTAACAGCCGAGAAACGCTTTCCGGAGTAAATTTCTTACCTTTCTGTAGCGCGGCGAGCGCTTTCGGCAGGTCGGTCGGCGCACCTTGTTTCAGAACGATCCCTTCGATATCCAGGTCCAGTACCGCGCTAAGAATAGCCGGGTTGTTGTTCATGGTCAGAACAATAATCGACAGACTTGGGAAGTGGCGCTTGATGTACTTGATTAAGGTAATGCCATCGCCGTATTTATCGCCAGGCATGGAGAGATCGGTAATCAAAACATGCGCATCCAGCTTCGGCAGGTTATTGATCAGTGCTGTAGAGTCCTCAAATTCGCCGACAACATTCACCCACTCGATTTGCTCAAGTGATTTGCGAATACCGAACAAGACTATCGGATGGTCATCAGCAATAATTACGTTCATATTGTTCATGTAATAGGCTACCTTGCTACAGCAAGCTCTTGACATAGCTGTCAATGTCGCTGATGTATTTTTCTATTCCTGGGACATCCTTCTCGCGAATAAGATGTTCCAGCGTTTCACATAACTGCTTGCCGGGTACCAGATTAAGCATGGCAAACACGCCTTTCAGACGATGAGCCGTTTGGGCTAACGCAGCAAAGTCACTGGTTGCTGCCTCAGTATATAGCCTCTTAACATCATCCGGTACTGTGTCTACAAAGAGCGCATAATAGCCGCTGGCATGGAGTTGTGCATTTTCATCTCCGCCCAGAGGCGATTCTGTCACCTCTTCCTGCGCTAGTTGCACTTCGATCAATTGTAAGACCGCTTCCTGCATAGCGTTGCTCATATTGAAGTTGACGCACAATTGACCAGGTCCAATTTCCCGTACGCCAGACTCATCATCGCTTAAAAGCAAGCCAGAGGCAGTAAGATTAGACGGATTATCCGTTAAAAAGATATCATAATCTTGACTAATTAATCTTTCATCCGGTGTGATGCAGGTTGCCCCCCAATTTTCTAACTGGCGAGTGACAATATTCCGAATTTCTGCGGAAGTTATGTCCATCATCACGCTAACATCATCCAGTAAACGCTCTTCTTCCTCTTCTACTTCTGGTTCCGCAGTGGGCATTTTGATATGCACGGAATAACGTGTACCAAGCTCGTCGCGCGTTTTGATGTTTAAATGACCGCCTAGCTTGCGCGCCAGTTGATCGCTCAACCAGAATGCTAACGGATCCGCCTTGCCGTAACGATCGCTTTGGGTCTGGTTGATGAACGGGAAGTGCAAATTATCCATTTCATGAATACTTATGCCATCTCCGGTGTCCAGAATGCGGAAAGTCAGACGTTCTTCGGAAGATTCGTCCTGGTCAACCTCAAGGGTAATTTTCCCCATTTGCGTTGAGGTGACAGCATATTGCATCAGTAACAGCAAAATACGGCGTAGGGCATCGCGATCGCCGCAGCGCATATCGTGTGCTTTTAGATGATTGTTAATCAATAGCTGCAAACCTTTACGCTTGATGGCTGGCAACACGGAAGGCACGACTTCATCAATTAAATCCTGCACGGAGAAAAGCTCGCTCTCGCTTTTCCAGCTATCGTCGGCAAGCATATTTGCTAACTGGATTTCATCGACCAGGCGCACCAGCACATCAGCCTGATTCGCCAGTTGTTTGCTTTCCGGTGTGTTGAGTTTGGCTGCGCTTGCCGCCAGGGAGCGAGCAGGTTCTTTTAGTGCATCGCCAATATTTTTCATAAAGGCCATCCGGCCTTGCTGATTTTTCTCGTACAGACGCTGCGCCTGCTTGAGTTTCTTGTTCACCAGTACTTCGCGATCTTGATCGCGAATAATGAAGATTTGTGTACGCGGCGCGACCTGGCTGCGGAACATACGGATCTCATACAGTTCGTTATTGATCGTCGCCTGAATGATGCCCTGATGCTGCTCTGCCATAGTGGTGATGTTTTGCAGATTCAAATGCGGCAGCAGGTGGTCGGCAATTTTGTTGCTTATTACTGTGCGATTCGATTCCTGATCGTGAACCAGCAGGCCGAGCGGCAGCAGTGACACGATCTCTTCATTGATGGCCCGCAAAACGCGCAGTTCATTGTTCACTGCCGTGCTGGGTACGCTTTCGGTGGTGCGGCCAGAGAAATGGCGGAAGGTGGTATAGCCAAACAGCGCCAGCGCCAGCAAACCGATGTTCAGCAGCAGCGGCAGGAGAATGTTTTGCAACGTATCCAGCAGCAATGTGCCATAAGGAACCTGCCAGACCAGACGCATATCTGTGGAGTTTAGCGCCGAAGAGATTTCAATCTTCGAACTATTAAAGTGGATACTGACGCTATCCGTCGCTTCTTTCTCATTATTATTGGTTCCCGCAGCTGTCGCGTCTGGCTCCAGACGGAAACTATCCAGCGGCATCCCCGGCGGGATCAAATCATTAATAGGCAGATCAAAAGCGACTACCGTCGCCAGATGCCCCGGCTGGTTAAAGGTGGTGCGCAGGGTAAAATAATGACCGTTCTGCCAGGCCAGGCGACGCAGGTTAGAAAAACTTTCGCGTTCATCCAGGGCGTTGGCCTGTTGCAACATCTCTGCGCGACGAGAATCAACAATGTCACTGACGGTCGACTCTTTAAATCCTGAGGTGAGATCTTTGAGCGGTAGGGTGGAGATCAAAACCAGGCTGTTATCCTGGCCGTTCAGATAGTACATCGACCAGGGTACATTCTCTGCGCCCCACAATGTGTCCAGATAAGTGGACATTCTTTGGGTCATTTCAAGCGTTGAGTTGTCGTGAGAACCAAAGATCAGGGCTTCCGTTTTGCGGCGCGGTTTTTCCAGATAATAGACATCCTGTTTCAGGCGCGTCTCCTGCAACCCTTCGCTGGAGGAGGTAGAGGCCGTCGCGGCAATGTTGTCGTAGATTTGCCAGGTCACATAACGCCATGTATCGATGCGCTTTTGTATGGCATGGGTAATATCAACGATCTGGTAGCTTTTATCTTTCAGCCAGGCGTTAACGGCGCTTTGTACCATTACACCCATCGTCACCAGTAACACGATGATCAGCAGTAAAAAGAAGCGGGTAATGCTCCCCGGTAGGAGTGAAAAGCGGGTCGTGGCCGTTGTCTCTTTCTGACGCATTCGTGTTTATGACCTGTTAAAACTTCGCAAAGTGATAGGGCAGTATAAAGGGTACAGTGTGAAATTCCAGACTCTTACCTGATTGATGTTAAGGCATTAGCCGACGATATTTCACATTTTGCGCTGCGGTAAATAAATGTACAAATGCGTTGTTAATGTACAAATAACCCACAGGCATGAAGAAAATTATCAGGAAAATAGCGCAGATAGATTTTGTCGGTAATTGTTGTCGTTTTTTACGAAATAGTTAACGATTGTTATAATTTTGCTACGGTAGCACAGGAAAATAAAAGATGTGTAAAGAAGGGTAAAAAAAACCGGATGCGATGCATCCGGCCGAAATAGGGGTAAACAGACATTCAGAAATGAATGACGGTAATAAATAAAGTTAATGATGATAGCGAGAGATATTTTAGTTGCGAGTGAAGAATTTGTTTTAACATTCAGTGCGGTCAAAGACTTAAGATTAAGTTATTGTTTTAAAGGTCGAAATAATCTTACTTGATGTTTAGTGCGTTATTTGCTCAACCATTAGAATTTGAAAAAGTTCCATCACATTTACATTTTGAAATACCTATGTGGATATTTGAAACATCTTAAAAGTTTTAGTATCATATTCGTGTTGGATTATTCTGCATTTTTGGGGAGAATGGACCTGCCGACTGATTAATGAGGGTTAATCAGTATGCAGTGGCATAAAAAAGCAAATAAAGGCATATAACAGAGGGTTAATAACATGAAAGTTAAAGTACTGTCCCTCCTGGTCCCAGCTCTGCTGGTAGCAGGCGCAGCAAATGCTGCTGAAGTTTACAACAAAGACGGCAACAAATTAGATCTGTACGGTAAAGTAGACGGCCTGCACTATTTCTCTGACGACAAGTCTGTAGATGGCGACCAGACCTACATGCGTCTTGGCTTCAAAGGTGAAACTCAGGTTACTGACCAGCTGACCGGTTACGGCCAGTGGGAATATCAGATCCAGGGCAACGCTCCGGAAAGCGAAAACAACTCCTGGACCCGTGTGGCATTTGCTGGTCTGAAATTCCAGGACGTTGGTTCTTTCGACTACGGTCGTAACTACGGCGTTGTTTACGACGTAACTTCCTGGACCGACGTACTGCCAGAATTCGGTGGCGACACCTACGGTTCTGACAACTTCATGCAGCAGCGTGGTAACGGCTTCGCGACCTACCGTAACACCGACTTCTTCGGTCTGGTTGACGGCCTGAACTTTGCAGTTCAGTACCAGGGCAAAAACGGTAGCGTAAGCGGCGAAGGCATGACCAACAACGGTCGTGGCGCTCTGCGTCAGAACGGCGACGGTGTCGGCGGTTCTATCACTTATGATTACGAAGGCTTCGGTATCGGTGCTGCAGTTTCCAGCTCCAAACGTACTTGGGATCAGAACAACCTGGGCTTCATCGGTACTGGCGACCGTGCTGAAACCTACACTGGTGGTCTGAAATACGACGCTAACAACATCTACCTGGCTGCTCAGTACACCCAGACCTACAACGCAACTCGCGTAGGTTCCCTGGGTTGGGCGAACAAAGCACAGAACTTCGAAGCTGTTGCTCAGTACCAGTTCGACTTCGGTCTGCGTCCGTCTGTAGCATACCTGCAGTCTAAAGGTAAAAACCTGGGTGTCGTTGCTGGTCGTAACTACGACGACGAAGATATCCTGAAATATGTTGATGTTGGTGCGACCTACTACTTCAACAAAAACATGTCCACCTACGTTGACTACAAAATCAACCTGCTGGACGACAACCAGTTCACCCGCGCTGCTGGCATCAACACTGATGACATCGTAGCTCTGGGTCTGGTTTACCAGTTCTAATCTCGATTTATATCGAACAAAGGGCCTGCGGGCCCTTTTTTCATTGTTTTCAGCGTACAAACGCAGTCTTTTGGTGTACTCTTGCGACCGTTCGCATGAGGATAATCACGTATGGAAATGAACTTTACCCGTGTGGCATTGCTGGCTGCCGCGCTCTTGTTTGTTGGTTGCGATCAAAAAACACAACCCGCCAAACCCCACGCTACTGAAGTTACCGTTCTTGAAGGCAAAACAATGGGAACCTTCTGGCGTGCCAGCATCCCTAGCATTGACGCCAAACGCAGTGCTGAACTTAAAGAGAAGATTCAGACCCAGCTGGACGCTGACGATCAGCTGCTTTCGACCTATAAAAAAGACTCCGCGCTGATGCGCTTTAACGACTCGAAAAGTTTGTCGCCGTGGCCGGTAAATGAAGCGATGGCGGATATCGTCACTACCTCGCTGCGTATTGGCGCAAAGACCGATGGCGCGATGGATATTACAGTCGGGCCACTGGTGAATCTGTGGGGCTTTGGCCCGGAACAACAACCGGTACAAATTCCGAGCCAGGAACAAATTGATGCAATGAAAGCCAAAACCGGCTTACAGCACCTGACGGTCATCAATCAGTATCATCAGCAGTACCTGCAAAAAGATCTTCCGGATTTATATGTCGATCTTTCGACCGTCGGCGAAGGCTATGCGGCCGATCATTTGGCACGCTTGATGGAGCAGGAAGGTATTTCCCGCTATCTGGTGTCGGTGGGGGGGGCGCTGAACAGCCGCGGTATGAATGGCGAAGGCCAACCGTGGCGAGTGGCGATTCAAAAACCAACCGATAAAGAAAACGCGGTTCAGGCGGTGGTGGATATCAACGGCCACGGTATCAGCACCTCCGGCAGCTACCGCAACTATTACGAACTGGACGGCAAACGCCTTTCCCATGTTATCGATCCGCAAACCGGACGACCTATCGAACATAATCTGGTGTCCGTGACGGTGATTGCTCCGACGGCACTGGAAGCTGACGCCTGGGATACAGGTTTGATGGTGCTCGGGCCAGAGAAAGCCAAAGAAGTCGTTCGCCGGGAAGGGCTGGCGGTTTATATGATCACCAAAGAAGGCGATAGTTTTAAAACCTGGATGTCGCCGCAGTTTAAAAGCTTCCTGGTGAGCGAAAAAAATTAAAGCGCAAGATTGTTGGTTTTTGCGTGATGGTGACCGGGCAGACTAAAGGCTATCCTTAACCAGGGAGCTGATTATGAAAAACGCCACACGCTTAACTGACGATCAACGCTGGCAATCGGTCTTAGCCCGCGACCCGAATGCCGACGGCGAATTCGTTTTCGCCGTGCGCACCACGGGTATCTTTTGCCGTCCGTCTTGCCGCGCGAGACATGCCTTGCGGGAAAACGTCTCCTTCTACGCAAATGCCAGCGAGGCACTCGTCGCCGGATTTCGCCCCTGCAAACGCTGCCAACCTGATAAAGCCAATGCCCAGCAACACCGGTTGGATAAAATCACCCACGCGTGTCGACTACTGGAACAGGAAACGCCTGTAACGCTGGAAGCCTTGGCCGACCAGGTGGCGATGAGTCCATTCCATCTGCATCGTTTATTTAAAGCCACCACCGGAATGACGCCAAAAGCCTGGCAACAGGCCTGGCGTGCTCGTCGCTTGCGCGAATCGCTGGCGAAAGGGGAGAGCGTCACCCAGGCGATTCTGAACGCTGGATTCCCCGACGGCAGCAGTTACTACCGCAAAGCTGACGAAACGTTGGGTATGACGGCTAAACAGTTTCGTCACGGTGGCGAAAACCTGGCAGTGCGTTATGCGCTGGCTGATTGTGAGCTGGGGCGTTGCCTGGTGGCGGAAAGCGAGCGGGGGATTTGCGCGATTCTGCTGGGCGACGATGACGGGACATTAATCAGCGAACTCCGTCAGATGTTTCCTGCCGCTGACAACGCGCCGGCGGATCCGATATTTCAGCAACATATACGTGAGGTTATTGCCAGCCTCAATAACCGCGATACGCCGCTGACGTTACCGCTGGATATTCGCGGCACCGCTTTTCAACAACAAGTCTGGCAGGCGCTTCGCACTATACCTTGTGGTGAAACGGTGAGTTACCAGCAACTGGCGAACGCGATTGGCAAACCAAAAGCCGTTCGCGCCGTAGCCAGTGCCTGCGCCGCCAATAGATTAGCTATTATTATCCCTTGTCATCGGGTAGTACGCGGTGATGGCACACTTTCTGGTTACCGCTGGGGCGTGTCGCGCAAAGCGCACTTGCTGCGCCGCGAAGCTGATCATGAGGAGAGGTAATGTTGGATCTGTTTGCTGATGCTGAACCGTGGCACGAATCGCTGGCTTCCGGCGCGGTGATTTTGCGCCGTTTTGCTTTTAACGTTGCGGAACAACTGATGCACGATATCAGTGGCATTGCCAGCCAGTCGCCGTTTCGCCAGATGGTCACTCCTGGCGGATATACCATGTCGGTGGCGATGACCAACTGTGGGCATCTGGGCTGGACGACCAATCGGCAAGGTTATCTCTATTCGCCCATTGATCCGCAAACAAATCAACCGTGGCCTACCATGCCGCAAAGTTTTTATGATTTATGTCGGCGCGCGGCCACGGCAGCGGGCTATCCAGATTTCCAGCCTGACGCTTGCCTTATCAACCGCTACGCCCCGGGCGCGAAACTGTCGCTGCATCAGGATAAAGACGAACCGGATCTGCGCGCGCCAATTGTTTCTGTTTCTCTGGGCTTACCCGCGATTTTTCAATTTGGTGGCCTGAAACGAAATGATCTGCTCAAACGACTGTTGCTGGAACATGGCGATGTAGTGGTGTGGGGCGGTGAATCACGGCTGTTTTATCACGGCATTCAACCGCTCAAAGCGGGGTTTCATCCACTCACCGCCGACTGCCGCTACAACCTGACATTCCGTCAGGCAGGTAAAACAGAATAAAAATAAGAATTATTATTGCTGTGCACGCGGAGATGTTTAAACTGCGGGCTGTAATTCATTGTCCGGGTTTTCTGCATGGAACTTCTTGTACTTGTCTGGCGGCAGTATCGCTGGCCATTTATCAGTGTGATGGCGCTAAGCCTCGCCAGTGCGGCATTAGGCATTGGCTTAATTGCTTTTATCAATCAGCGCCTTATCGAAACGGCGGATACCAGTCTGCTGGTGTTGCCGGAGTTTCTGGGTTTATTGCTGCTGTTAATGGCGGTAACACTGGGATCGCAACTGGCACTTACTACGCTGGGGCATCATTTCGTTTACCGACTGCGTAGCGAATTTATCAAGCGGATTCTGGATACTCACGTCGAGCGTATCGAACAACTCGGTAGCGCCTCGTTGCTGGCGGGGTTAACCAGCGATGTACGCAATATTACCATTGCTTTTGTGCGTCTGCCGGAACTGGTGCAGGGGATCATTCTCACTATCGGTTCAGCGGCGTATCTCTGGATGTTGTCGGGCAAAATGTTGCTGGTAACGGCTATCTGGATGGCAGTCACCATCTGGGGCGGTTTTGTACTGGTGGCGCGGGTGTACAAGCATATGGCGACTCTGCGTGAAACCGAAGACAAACTGTACTCGGATTTTCAAACTGTACTCGAAGGGCGCAAAGAGCTGACTCTGAACCGTGAGCGCGCCGAGTATGTGTTTAACAATCTCTACATTCCTGATGCGCAAGAGTATCGCCATCATATTATCCGCGCAGACACCTTCCATCTAAGTGCCGTGAACTGGTCGAACATTATGATGCTGGGTGCTATCGGCCTAGTATTCTGGATGGCAAATAGCCTGGGTTGGGCTGATACCAACGTTGCCGCGACCTATTCGTTGACGCTGTTATTCCTGCGTACGCCACTGCTTTCGGCGGTTGGCGCATTGCCGACGCTGCTGACGGCGCAGGTGGCGTTTAATAAGCTGAACAAATTCGCGCTCGCACCTTTCAAAGCGGAGTTTCCGCGTCCGCAGGCGTTTCCCAACTGGCAAACGCTTGAGCTGCGTAATGTTACGTTTGCTTATCAGGATAACGCGTTTTCCGTTGGGCCGATTAACCTCACCATTAAACGTGGCGAACTGCTGTTTCTGATTGGTGGCAATGGTAGCGGCAAATCGACGCTGGCGATGTTGCTGACTGGGTTGTATCAGCCACAAAGCGGCGAAATCTTGCTGGATGGCAAACCTGTCAGCGGCGAACAACCGGAAGATTATCGCAAACTGTTTTCGGCGGTGTTTACCGATGTCTGGTTATTTGATCAACTGCTGGGGCCGGAGGGCAAACCTGCTAACCCGCAACTGGTTGAGAAGTGGCTGGCGCAGCTGAAAATGGGTCATAAGCTTGAGTTAAGTAACGGGCGTATTGTTAACCTGAAGTTATCGAAAGGGCAGAAAAAACGCGTGGCGCTGTTGCTGGCTTTGGCAGAAGAACGCGATATTATTCTGCTGGATGAATGGGCGGCGGATCAGGATCCACATTTCCGCCGTGAGTTTTATCAGGTGCTGCTGCCGCTGATGCAGGAGATGGGTAAAACAATTTTCGCTATCAGCCATGATGATCACTACTTCATCCACGCCGACCGCCTGCTGGAAATGCGCAACGGACAACTTAGCGAGCTGACCGGCGAAGAGCGTGACGCTGCTTCGCGTGATGCCGTTGCCCGGACGGCATAATATTTCGACGCTGACCTGGCGGACTGCTGCCGCCAGGTCAATATTCTAAAAATCCCCCCGTTTCTAATAACCCTATAATTAATCAACGAAATTATAATGTTTATAAAATTAGAAGATAATTTATAAACATTATTTAAATATTGTTACTTAAGTGTTACCGTTGATGCCGCGCAAATCTCACCTGCAATAAAGCGACTAAAAGTAAGGCATTAACAAGATGAAAAAAGTGACTGCCATGCTCTTCTCGATGGCCGTGGGGCTTAATGCCGTTTCGATGGCGGCAAAAGCGAAAGCGTCCGAGGAGCAGGAAACTGATGTACTGTTGATTGGCGGCGGCATTATGAGCGCCACGTTGGGGACCTATTTACGCGAGCTGGAGCCTGAATGGTCGATGACCATGGTGGAGCGCCTGGAGGGTGTCGCGCAGGAGAGTTCGAACGGCTGGAACAACGCCGGAACCGGGCATTCTGCACTGATGGAACTGAACTACACCCCGCAAAACGCCGATGGCAGCATCAGTATCGAAAAAGCAGTCGCCATTAACGAAGCATTTCAGATTTCCCGCCAGTTCTGGGCGCACCAGGTCGAGCGCGGCGTGCTGCGTACTCCGCGTTCATTTATCAATACCGTTCCGCACATGAGCTTTGTCTGGGGCGAAGATAACGTCAACTTCCTGCGCGCCCGTTACGCGGCCTTGCAACAAAGTTCGTTGTTCCGCGGTATGCGTTACTCCGAAGATCACGCGCAAATCAAAGAGTGGGCGCCACTCGTGATGGAAGGACGCGATCCGCAGCAGAAAGTGGCTGCGACACGTACAGAAATCGGCACCGATGTGAACTATGGTGAAATCACTCGCCAGTTAATTGCTTCCTTGCAGAAAAAATCTAACTTCTCGCTGCAACTCAGTAGCGAAGTCCGCGGCCTCAAACGTAATGACGACAACACCTGGACCGTCACCATTGCCGATCTGAAAAATGGCACAGTACAGAACATTCGCGCGAAATTTGTCTTTATCGGTGCGGGCGGTGCGGCGCTGAAGCTTTTGCAAGAATCCGGTATCCCGGAAGCGAAAGAGTACGCTGGTTTCCCGGTGGGCGGTCAGTTCCTCGTCTCGGAAAACCCTGACGTGGTTAATCACCATCTGGCGAAGGTTTACGGTAAAGCATCTGTCGGTGCGCCGCCGATGTCGGTTCCGCATATCGATACCCGTGTTCTGGACGGTAAACGCGTAGTGCTGTTTGGACCATTTGCCACCTTCTCAACCAAATTCCTCAAAAACGGTTCGTTGTGGGATCTGATGAGTTCCACCACCACCTCTAATGTGATGCCGATGATGCACGTCGGGCTGGATAATTTCGATCTGGTGAAATACCTGATTAGTCAGGTGATGTTGAGTGAAGAGGATCGTTTTGCAGCGCTGAAAGAGTACTATCCACAGGCGAAAAAAGAGGACTGGCGTTTGTGGCAAGCGGGGCAGCGCGTACAGATTATCAAGCGTGATGCCGACAAAGGCGGCGTACTGCGTCTGGGAACAGAAGTGGTCAGTGACCAGCAAGGAACCATTGCTGCGCTGCTGGGGGCATCGCCGGGGGCGTCAACCGCCGCACCGATTATGTTGAATCTGCTGGAAAAAGTGTTTGGTGATCGTGTTTCCAGCCCGCAATGGCAGGCCACGCTGAAAGCGATCGTTCCGTCTTATGGACGTAAGCTGAATGGTGATGTGGCAGCAACGGAACGTGAGTTGCAGTACACCAGCGAAGTGCTGGGGCTGAAATACGACAAACCGCAGGCGGCAGACAGTACGCCGAAACCGCAGTTGAAACCGCAACCCGTTCAAAAAGAAGTGGCGGATATTGCGTTGTAATGATGTGCCACATCCGGCATGGTATGCCGGATGTGGCGTAGGCCTGATAAGACGCGCCAGCGTCGCATCAGGCAACCGGCTCGGGCGTTGCATGTCGGTGCGGTGTAACCGCCTTATCCGACCGACGGGCGTTACGCTGTGTTTAGCGAACTACCGCGTTGTCAATCTTCTCTTCCGCCTTCCAGATGCGGTACTTCACATCCACATTGTCTGGCGTATACACCACGATCGGCAGCTTGCTGTTGTAACGCAGCATTCCGGTATCGCCCAGATACGCGGTGACAAATTTCTTCTCTTTCTTGCCATCCGGGCAGGCCATCATCGTGGAAACCGGGGAGCTAACTTTATCAAAGACATAATAATCATAGCCCCAGCCTTCCAGCGTTTTGCTTTCCAGTTTCCCGCCGAGACGATGCAGATTGCAGTCAACTTCCAGCGTCTGACCGATTAACAGTTCTACTTTCAGGGTAGATTCATCTTCTTGCGGGGTTAACTGAATCACCTGACGCTTCATCCCTTTTTCAGCTTGCGGATAAGGGGCGATTTTTTCCAGTGGCTGAACGCTTTCTGCCGCCCAGGCTGAAGTTGTGGCGAAAGCGGCAAACAATACTGCAGGTAGAATAGTCTTCATTTTTGCTTTCCTTCTTCATTTATAGGTTTTCACCGATGATGTCGCTGAAGGTTAACATATTCATCAGATTTATTAATTTGCTTTATGAATAATGCATAGAATATTCAGACAACTTTACCTTCTCTTTTGGAGTTATATGCTGATGGATAGCGAAGCCTGGAAGAATATCTTTGGTGAATTTATCGCTATGTAAAATTGTTTATAACCGATTGAAATGTGAATAAAAGCCCATTTTTGCCAGCCTTCCCGCCACTCTTTTGATCCTGCTACAGGTTTTACCCCGATCGGGGTATGCATCTTTGACACATCCTTTAATATCTTAGCGCCTATAAAAATGGCTTATTAATTACGCGGTTTCTTTGGTCGCTCTCAATTTTCAGAGCACGTTAATGATGGAAGGTCAATGTGAAGATTGATGCATCCCGTCGGGGCATACTCACTGGTCGCTGGCGCAAAGCCAGTAACGGTATCCGTCCGCCCTGGTCCGGTGATGAATCTCATTTTCTGGCCCATTGCACCCGCTGCGATGCCTGTATTAATGCTTGTGAAAACAACATTCTGCAACGCGGCGCGGGTGGCTATCCGAGCGTTAATTTCAAAAATAACGAGTGCAGCTTCTGTTACGCCTGCGCGCAGGCTTGCCCCGAATCGCTATTTTCTCCGCGCCACACCAGGGCCTGGGATTTGCAGTTCACCATTGGGGACGCGTGCCTGGCGTATCAGTCAGTTGAATGTCGCCGCTGTCAGGATAGCTGTGAGCCAATGGCAATTATCTTTCGCCCGACGCTCTCCGGGATCTACCAGCCGCAACTTAATAGCCAACTTTGCAACGGATGTGGAGCATGTGCAGCCAGTTGTCCGGTATCAGCCATAACTGCGGAGTATCTCCATGCACACTAACTGGCAAGTTTGCAGCCTGGTCGTGCAGGCCAAAAGCGAACGAATTTCAGACATCAGCACCCAACTGAACGCCTTTCCCGGCTGTGAAGTTGCTGTCAGCGACGCGCCGAGCGGTCAGTTGATTGTGGTGGTGGAAGCAGAAGACAGCGAAACGCTGATCCAAACCATTGAGTCAGTACGCAACGTAGAGGGCGTGCTGGCGGTGTCGCTGGTTTATCACCAGCAGGAAGAGCAAGGTGAGGAAACACCATGAAACTCAGTCGTCGTAGCTTTATGAAAGCTAACGCCGTTGCGGCCGCTGCGGCGGCTGCCGGTCTCAGCGTGCCGGGCGTTGCCCGCGCCGTTGTTGGTCAGCAGGAAGCCATTAAATGGGATAAAGCGCCGTGCCGTTTCTGCGGTACTGGTTGCGGCGTTCTGGTCGGAACGCAGCAGGGGCGTGTGGTGGCTTGTCAGGGCGACCCGGACGCACCGGTTAACCGTGGCCTGAACTGCATTAAGGGCTATTTCCTGCCCAAAATCATGTACGGTAAAGACCGTTTGACGCAGCCGCTTCTGCGTATGAAAAACGGTAAATATGACAAAGAAGGCGAGTTCACCCCAATCACCTGGGATCAAGCCTTTGATGTGATGGAAGAGAAATTCAAAACCGCCCTGAAAGAAAAAGGGCCGGAATCGATCGGTATGTTCGGTTCTGGTCAGTGGACTATCTGGGAAGGTTATGCCGCGTCCAAGCTGTTCAAAGCGGGCTTCCGCTCGAACAACATCGACCCGAACGCGCGTCACTGTATGGCGTCGGCAGTAGTTGGCTTTATGCGTACCTTTGGTATGGATGAGCCGATGGGCTGCTATGACGACATCGAGCAGGCTGACGCGTTTGTGCTGTGGGGCGCAAACATGGCGGAGATGCACCCGATCCTCTGGTCGCGCATCACTAACCGTCGTCTCTCTAACCAGAACGTCACCGTGGCGGTGCTTTCTACCTACCAGCATCGTAGCTTCGAGCTGGCGGATAACGGCATCATCTTTACGCCGCAATCTGACCTGGTGATCCTGAACTACATCGCCAACTATATCATTCAAAACAATGCGATAAATCAGGACTTCTTCAGCAAGCACGTTAACCTGCGCAAAGGGGCGACGGACATCGGCTACGGTTTACGTCCGACCCATCCGCTGGAAAAAGCAGCGAAGAATCCGGGTTCTGACGCCTCCGAACCGATGAGCTTTGAAGATTACAAAGCCTTCGTTGCCGAGTATACGCTGGAAAAAACCGCCGAAATGACTGGCGTACCAAAAGATCAGCTGGAACAGCTGGCGCAGCTGTATGCCGATCCGAACAAGAAAGTCATCTCCTACTGGACGATGGGCTTCAACCAGCATACCCGCGGTGTGTGGGCCAACAACCTGGTCTACAACCTGCACCTGCTGACCGGCAAAATTTCCCAGCCGGGTTGCGGTCCGTTCTCCCTGACCGGGCAGCCTTCCGCGTGTGGTACTGCGCGTGAAGTGGGCACCTTTGCTCACCGTCTGCCTGCGGACATGGTGGTGACTAACGAGAAACACCGTGATATCTGCGAGAAGAAGTGGAATATCCCGAGCGGCACCATTCCGGCGAAAATCGGTCTGCACGCGGTAGCACAGGACCGTGCGCTGAAAGACGGCAAGCTGAATGTTTACTGGACCATGTGTACCAACAATATGCAGGCCGGGCCGAATATTAATGAAGAGCGTATGCCGGGCTGGCGCGATCCGCGCAACTTTATCATCGTCTCCGATCCGTATCCGACAGTCAGTGCGCTGGCCGCCGACTTGATCCTGCCGACCGCAATGTGGGTAGAGAAAGAGGGGGCTTACGGTAACGCCGAACGCCGTACTCAATTCTGGCGTCAGCAGGTACAGGCGCCAGGCGAAGCGAAATCGGATCTCTGGCAGTTAGTTCAGTTCTCCCGCCGCTTCAAAACTGAAGAAGTATGGCCGGAAGAGCTGCTGGCGAAGAAACCGGAACTGCGTGGCAAAACGCTGTACGAAGTTCTGTATGCCACTCCGGAAGTGAGCAAATTCCCGGTATCCGAACTGGCGGAAGATCAGCTGAACGATGAATCCCGCGAGCTGGGCTTCTATCTGCAAAAAGGGCTGTTCGAAGAGTACGCATGGTTTGGTCGCGGTCACGGTCACGATCTGGCACCGTTCGATGACTACCACAAAGCGCGCGGTCTGCGCTGGCCGGTGGTGAACGGTAAAGAAACGCAGTGGCGTTACAGCGAAGGTAACGACCCGTACGTGAAAGCGGGCGAAGGCTATAAGTTCTACGGTAAACCGGATGGCAAAGCGGTGATCTTCGCGCTGCCGTTCGAACCGGCGGCGGAAGCACCGGATGAAGAGTACGACCTGTGGCTCTCTACCGGACGCGTTCTGGAGCACTGGCATACCGGCAGTATGACTCGCCGTGTACCGGAACTGCACCGTGCCTTCCCGGAAGCGGTCCTGTTTATTCACCCGCTGGATGCGAAAGCGCGCGATCTGCGTCGTGGCGACAAAGTGAAAGTGGTTTCTCGCCGTGGCGAAGTGATCTCGATTGTCGAAACGCGCGGTCGTAACCGTCCGCCGCAGGGCCTGGTGTATATGCCGTTCTTCGACGCTGCACAGCTGGTTAACAAACTGACGCTGGACGCGACCGATCCGCTCTCGAAAGAGACGGACTTCAAGAAGTGCGCGGTCAAACTGGAGAAGGTGTAAGCCATTATGTCCCGGTCAGCGAAACCTCAAAATGGTCGCCG
The DNA here is from genome assembly GCF_005781105.1 of Escherichia sp. E2586. NCBI lineage: Bacteria > Pseudomonadati > Pseudomonadota > Gammaproteobacteria > Enterobacterales > Enterobacteriaceae > Escherichia > Escherichia sp. E2586. The sequence goes on along the minus strand of NZ_VATN01000006.1, from coordinate 199,699 downwards.
CCGCTTTCTGCGCGATGTCGTTCGCACAGCAGGCGGGCTGGCTGCCGTGGGTGTGGCGCTGGGGTTACAACAGCAAACCGCACGCGCATCTGGCGTGCGGTTGCGCCCGCCCGGAGCCATAAACGAGAACGCCTTTGCCAGTGCCTGTGTGCGTTGCGGTCAGTGTGTTCAGGCTTGCCCTTACGACACCTTAAAACTGGCGACGCTGGCCTCTGGTCTGTCGGCAGGTACGCCGTATTTTGTCGCGCGGGATATTCCTTGCGAAATGTGTGAGGACATTCCGTGCGCCAAAGTGTGCCCAAGCGGTGCGCTGGATCGTGAGATCGAATCGATCGACGACGCGCGGATGGGGCTGGCGGTGCTGGTGGACCAGGAAAACTGTCTCAACTTTCAGGGGCTGCGCTGTGATGTTTGTTATCGCGAATGCCCGAAAATTGATGAGGCAATCACCCTGGAGCTGGAGCGCAACACGCGTACCGGTAAGCACGCCCGTTTTCTGCCGACGGTTCACAGCGACGCCTGTACCGGCTGCGGTAAGTGCGAAAAGGTGTGTGTGCTGGAACAACCGGCAATCAAGGTGTTACCGCTGTCACTGGCGAAAGGGGAGTTAGGTCACCATTACCGCTTCGGCTGGCTGGAGGGGAAAAATGGCAAATCGTAAACGTGACGCCGGGCGCGAAGCGCTGGAGAAAAAAGGCTGGTGGCGCAGTCACCGTTGGCTGGTGTTGCGTCGCCTTTGTCAGTTCTTCGTGCTGGGGATGTTTTTGAGCGGCCCGTGGTTTGGTGTGTGGATCTTGCATGGCAACTACAGCAGTAGCCTGTTATTCGACACCGTTCCGCTGACCGATCCGCTGATGACGCTGCAAAGCCTTGCCAGCGGCCATCTGCCTGCCACGGTGGCGCTGATCGGTGCGGTGATTATCACCGTGCTCTACGCCCTGGCAGGAAAGCGATTATTTTGCAGCTGGGTCTGCCCGCTGAACCCGATTACCGATTTAGCGAACTGGTTGCGCAGGCGCTTTGACCTCAATCAGTCTGCGACGATCCCTCGCCACATTCGCTACGTGCTGTTGGTGGTCATTCTGGTGGGCTCAGCCTTAACTGGCACGCTCATCTGGGAATGGATCAACCCCGTTTCTCTGATGGGGCGTAGCCTGGTAATGGGATTCGGCAGCGGCGCGCTGCTTATTCTCGCGCTGTTTTTATTTGATCTACTGGTCGTTGAACACGGCTGGTGCGGCCATATTTGTCCGGTCGGCGCGCTGTATGGCGTGCTGGGAAGCAAAGGTGTTGTCACCGTTGCGGCCACCGATCGACAGAAATGTAACCGCTGTATGGATTGTTTTCATGTTTGCCCGGAACCGCATGTGCTACGTGCCCCGGTGCTGGATGAACAAAGCCCGGTGCAGGTCACCAGCCGCGATTGCATGACATGCGGTCGCTGCGTGGATGTCTGTTCTGAGGATGTATTTACAATAACTACACGATGGAGTTCGGGAGCGAAATCATGAAAAGCCATGACCTGAAGAAAGCGCTGTGTCAATGGACGGCGATGCTGGCCCTGGTGGTGAGCGGCGCGGTTTGGGCGGCAAATGGCGTCGATTTTAGCCAGTCGCCGGAAGTATCCGGGACGCAGGAAGGGGCCATTCGGATGCCAAAAGAGCAGGATCGGATGCCGCTGAACTATGTGAATCAGCCGCCAATGATCCCGCATAGCGTTGAAGGTTATCAGGTAACGACCAATACCAACCGCTGCTTACAGTGCCACGGTGTTGAAAGCTATCGCACCACTGGCGCACCGCGCATCAGTCCTACTCACTTTATGGACAGCGACGGCAAAGTGGGCGCAGAAGTGGCTCCGCGTCGTTATTTCTGTCTGCAATGCCACGTGCCGCAGGCCGATACCGCGCCAATCGTGGGGAATACCTTTACCCCATCAAAAGGTTACGGGAAATAAGAGGTTATTATGGGAAATTCTGACCGTAAGCCTGGTCTGATTAAGCGCCTGTGGAAATGGTGGCGTACCCCCAGCCGTCTGGCGCTGGGGACGCTGCTGTTGATCGGCTTTGTTGGCGGCATCGTCTTCTGGGGCGGCTTTAACACGGGTATGGAAAAAGCTAACACTGAAGAGTTTTGCATTAGCTGCCACGAAATGCGCAACACGGTGTATCAGGAATACATGGATTCCGTGCATTACAACAACCGTAGCGGCGTACGTGCGACCTGTCCGGATTGTCACGTTCCGCACGAGTTTGTGCCGAAAATGATACGCAAGCTCAAAGCAAGTAAAGAGCTGTATGGTAAAATTCTGGGCGTTATTGACACGCCGCAGAAATTCGAAGCTCATCGCCTGACGATGGCACAGAATGAGTGGCGGCGAATGAAGGACAACAACTCGCAGGAGTGCCGTAACTGTCACAACTTCGAGTTTATGGATTTAACCGCCCAGAAATCGGTTGCCGCGAAGATGCACGATCAAGCGGTGAAAGATGGGCAAACCTGTATTGACTGCCATAAAGGGATAGCGCACAAGCTACCCGATATGCGCGAAGTTGAACCAGGTTTTTAACAGGATGTCATTGCGTGGGGATGCTTGAAGCCAGAGAATTGCTCTGCGAGCGGGATGAACGAACCTTGTTTAGTGGTTTGTCATTTACGCTGAACGCAGGAGAGTGGGTACAAATCACCGGCAGCAACGGCGCGGGGAAGACAACGCTTCTTCGTCTGCTGACCGGATTGTCTCGCCCTGATGCGGGAGACGTTCTCTGGCAAGGGCAGCCCTTGCATCAGATACGCGACAGCTACCATCAAAACCTGTTATGGATAGGCCATCAGCCGGGGATTAAAACCCGGCTGACGGCGTTAGAAAATCTGCATTTCTATCACCGTGACGGTGATACCGCACAATGTCTGGACGCCCTGGCGCAGGCCGGGCTTGCCGGATTCGAAGATATTCCCGTAAACCAGCTCTCTGCCGGGCAACAACGCCGCGTCGCGCTGGCGCGATTATGGCTGACCCGCGCTACGTTGTGGATCCTCGACGAACCTTTTACCGCGATTGACGTCAACGGCGTCGATCGTCTGACCCAGCGCATGGCGCAGCATACGGAGCAGGGGGGAATTGTGATTCTGACCACCCACCAGCCGCTCAACGTTGCTGAAGGTAAAATCCGCCGCATTTCTCTGACGCATACAAGGGGCGCATGATGTTCTGGCGCATTTTCCGTCTTGAGCTGCGCGTGGCGTTTCGCCATAGCGCCGAAATCGCTAACCCGCTGTGGTTCTTCCTGATTGTTATTACCCTTTTTCCACTTAGTATCGGTCCGGAGCCGCAATTGTTGGCGAGGATTGCACCGGGCATTATCTGGGTGGCGGCGCTGCTTTCCTCTTTGCTGGCGCTGGAGCGACTGTTTCGTGACGATTTGCAGGACGGCAGTCTTGAACAACTGATGTTGTTGCCATTACCCTTGCCCGCCGTTGTGCTGGCGAAGGTGATGGCGCACTGGATGGTGACAGGTTTGCCTCTGCTCATTCTCTCACCACTGGTGGCATTGCTACTGGGAATGGACGTGTACGGTTGGCAAGTGATGGCGCTAACGCTGTTGTTGGGAACCCCCACGCTTGGCTTTCTTGGTGCACCAGGCGTGGCGCTGACGGTCGGACTTAAGCGCGGTGGAGTGCTACTCAGCATTCTCGTGTTACCACTCACCATCCCCTTACTCATCTTTGCCACCGCTGCGATGGACGCGGCTTCGATGCATTTGCCCGTGGACGGGTATCTGGCAATTTTAGGCGCGTTGCTGGCTGGCACCGCGACATTAAGTCCTTTTGCGACGGCGGCAGCGTTACGAATCAGCATTCAATAACGCTGGATTACTGATTTTTGTTCGAGTCTGGTATCGAAATTATGTGGAAAACACTACATCAACTGGCGATCCCTCCACGGTTATATCAAATCTGTGGCTGGTTTATACCGTGGCTGGCAATCGCCAGTGTGGTCGTGCTCACCGTTGGCTGGATCTGGGGATTCGGCTTTGCTCCGGCGGATTATCAGCAAGGAAATAGCTATCGCATTATTTATCTACATGTGCCAGCGGCAATCTGGTCGATGGGCATTTATGCCTCGATGGCGGTGGCTGCGTTCATCGGTCTTGTCTGGCAGATGAAAATGGCTAACCTGGCGGTCGCGGCGATGGCGCCTATTGGCGCGGTATTTACTTTTATTGCCCTGGTTACTGGCTCCGCATGGGGAAAACCGATGTGGGGTACCTGGTGGGTATGGGACGCGCGTCTGACTTCCGAACTGGTGCTGCTGTTTTTGTATGTTGGTGTGATTGCCCTGTGGCACGCTTTCGACGACCGCCGTCTGGCGGGCCGTGCGGCAGGTATTCTGGTGCTAATTGGCGTAGTGAACCTGCCGATTATTCATTATTCCGTGGAGTGGTGGAACACCCTACATCAGGGATCAACGCGGATGCAGCAAAGTATCGATCCGGCAATGCGCTCGCCGCTGCGCTGGTCGATTTTTGGCTTCCTGCTGCTGTCTGCCACGCTGACGCTAATGCGGATGCGCAATTTGATTTTGCTGATGGAAAAACGCCGTCCGTGGGTGAGTGAACTGATACTGAAAAGAGGCCGTAAATGACCCCTGCATTTGCTTCCTGGAATGAATTTTTCGCAATGGGCGGTTACGCCTTTTTTGTCTGGCTGGCGGTGGTGATGACCGTGATTCCGCTGGTGGTTTTGGTCGTGCACTCGGTGATGCAGCATCGCGCAATTCTGCGTGGCGTGGCGCAACAGCGGGCGCGTGAGGCGCGTTTACGTGCTGCGCAACAGCAGGAGGCTGCATGAATATTCGCCGTAAAAATCGTTTGTGGATTGCCTGCGCCGTGTTGGCAGGTTTGGCGCTGACCATCGGTCTGGTGCTGTATGCGCTGCGCTCTAATATCGATCTTTTCTATACACCGGGAGAAATTCTCTACGGTAAGCGTGAAACGCAGCAGATGCCGGAAGTCGGTCAGCGTCTGCGCGTTGGCGGGATGGTGATGCCGGGTAGCGTGCAGCGCGATCCTGACTCACTGAAAGTAACGTTTACCATTTACGATGCTGAAGGTTCAGTAGATGTCTCTTACGAAGGCATTTTGCCGGACCTGTTCCGTGAAGGGCAGGGCGTTGTGGTTCAGGGCGAACTGGAAAAAGGCAATCATATCCTCGCTAAAGAAGTACTGGCGAAACACGACGAAAACTACACGCCGCCAGAAGTTGAGAAAGCGATGGAGGCTAACCATCGTCGCCCGGCAAGTGCTTATAAGGATCCCGCATCATGATGCCAGAAATTGGTAACGGACTGCTGTGCCTGGCGTTAGGGATTGCACTTTTGCTGTCTGTTTATCCGCTATGGGGTGTGGCGCGTGGTGATGCGCGGATGATGGCCTCCTCCCGGCTGTTTGCTTGGCTGCTGTTTATGTGCGTGGCTGGCGCGTTTCTGGTGCTGGTTAACGCCTTCGTGGTAAACGACTTCACCGTCACCTATGTCGCCAGTAACTCCAATACCCAGCTTCCGGTGTGGTATCGCGTGGCGGCTACCTGGGGCGCGCATGAAGGCTCGCTACTGCTGTGGGTGCTGCTGATGAGCGGCTGGACCTTTGCGGTGGCGATTTTTAGTCAGCGTATTCCGCTGGATATTGTGGCCCGTGTACTGGCGGTAATGGGTATGGTCAGCGTCGGCTTTTTGCTGTTCATTCTCTTTACCTCTAACCCGTTCTCTCGCACATTGCCGAACTTCCCGATTGAAGGGCGCGATCTTAACCCGTTGTTGCAGGATCCGGGGCTGATCTTCCATCCGCCTCTGCTTTATATGGGGTACGTTGGTTTCTCGGTGGCATTTGCTTTTGCTATTGCTTCTTTGCTGAGTGGGCGTCTGGACAGCACTTATGCGCGTTTTACTCGTCCGTGGACGCTGGCAGCGTGGATCTTCCTGACGCTCGGCATTGTGCTCGGTTCCGCATGGGCTTATTACGAACTCGGCTGGGGCGGTTGGTGGTTCTGGGATCCGGTAGAAAACGCCTCGTTTATGCCGTGGCTGGTGGGGACTGCGCTGATGCACTCACTGGCGGTCACTGAACAACGCGCCAGCTTCAAAGCGTGGACATTACTGCTGGCAATCAGTGCCTTCTCGTTGTGTCTGCTGGGGACTTTCCTGGTGCGCTCCGGCGTGCTGGTATCGGTACACGCGTTTGCGTCTGATCCGGCGCGCGGTATGTTTATCCTCGCCTTTATGGTGCTGGTGATTGGCGGTTCGCTGCTGCTGTTTGCCGCGCGTGGACACAAAGTTCGCTCACGCGTAAACAATGCGCTGTGGTCGCGGGAATCTTTGCTGTTAGCGAACAACGTTTTGCTGGTCGCCGCGATGCTGGTGGTGTTGCTGGGGACGCTGCTGCCGCTGGTGCACAAGCAACTGGGACTGGGCAGTATTTCGATTGGCGAACCGTTCTTCAACACCATGTTTACCTGGCTGATGGTGCCGTTTGCGCTACTGCTGGGTGTCGGTCCTCTGGTGCGCTGGGGGCGCGATCGCCCACGTAAAATCCGCAATTTATTGATTATCGCCTTCATCTCTACGCTGGTGCTGTCTCTGCTGTTGCCGTGGCTGTTCGAAAGCAAAGTTGTGGCGATGACGGTGCTCGGCCTGGCAATGGCCTGCTGGATTGCGGTGCTGGCAATTACGGAAGCTGCGCTGCGTATTTCACGCGGCACGAAAACCACCTTCAGTTATTGGGGAATGGTGGCGGCTCACCTGGGGCTGGCAGTGACAATTGTTGGCATTGCCTTTAGCCAGAACTACAGCGTTGAGCGTGATGTGCGCATGAAGTCCGGCGATAGCGTCGATATTCATGAATATCGCTTCACCTTCCGTGATGTCAAAGAGGTGACTGGCCCGAACTGGCGTGGCGGTGTGGCGACTATCGGCGTAACGCGAGATGGCAAGCCGGAGACGGTGCTGTATGCGGAAAAACGTTATTACAACACTGCCGGGTCGATGATGACCGAAGCGGCGATTGACGGCGGCATCACTCGTGACCTGTACGCGGCGCTCGGTGAAGAGCTGGAAAACGGCGCGTGGGCTGTGCGCCTTTACTACAAACCGTTTGTTCGCTGGATTTGGGCGGGCGGGCTGATGATGGCGTTGGGCGGGCTGCTGTGCCTGTTTGATCCTCGCTATCGTAAGCGCGTGAGTCCGCAAACAACTGCGCCGGAGGCTGTATGAAGCGCAAAGTATTGTTACTTCCTTTGATTATCTTCCTGGCGATTGCCGCGGCGCTGCTGTGGCAGCTGGCGCGTAATGCCGAAGGGGATGATCCGACCAATCTGGAATCGGCGCTCATTGGCAAGCCTGTGCCGAAATTTCGCCTCGAATCACTGGACAATCCGGGGCAGTTTTATCAGGCAGATGTGCTGACTCAGGGCAAACCGGTGCTGCTTAACGTCTGGGCGACCTGGTGTCCGACCTGCCGTGCGGAACATCAATATCTGAATCAGCTTTCTGCGCAGGGCATTCGCGTGGTCGGTATGAACTATAAAGACGATCGCCAGAAGGCAATCAGCTGGCTGAAAGAGTTGGGCAATCCTTACTCGCTAAGCCTGTTTGATGGCGACGGCATGTTAGGGCTGGATCTCGGTGTCTATGGCGCGCCAGAAACGTTCCTCATCGATGGTAATGGCATTATTCGCTACCGGCATGCGGGCGATCTCAACCCTCGCGTCTGGGAAGAAGAGATCAAGCCGCTGTGGGAGAAATACAGTAAGGAGGCCGCACAATGAGGTTTTTATTGGGCGTGCTGATGCTGATGATCTCCGGCTCAGCGCTGGCGACCATCGACGTGTTGCAGTTTAAAGATGAAGCACAGGAACAACAGTTCCGTCAGCTCACTGAAGAACTGCGCTGCCCGAAATGCCAGAACAACAGCATTGCCGATTCCAACTCGATGATTGCCACCGACCTGCGCCAGAAAGTGTATGAACTGATGCAGGAAGGTAAAAGTAAGAAAGAGATTGTCGATTATATGGTGGCGCGTTACGGCAACTTCGTCACTTACGATCCACCGTTAACGCCGCTGACCGTGCTGCTGTGGGTGCTGCCAGTAGTGGCTATTGGCATTGGCGGTTGGGTCATTTACGCCCGCTCGCGGCGGCGTGTACGGCTGGCGGTGGAGGAGTTTCCTGAACAAAGCGTGCCGGAAGGTAAGCGCGCCGGATTTGCTGTTTACCTGCCGGGTATTGTGGTGGCATTGATTGTGGCAGGTGTCGGCTACTACCAGACTGGCAATTATCAGCAGGTAAAAATCTGGCAGCAGGCCACTGCGCAGGCTCCGGCATTGCTGGACAGGGCGCTAGATCCTAAAGCCGATCCACTCAATGAAGAAGATATGTCGCGCCTTGCACTTGGAATGCGTACTCAACTGCAAAAAAATCCGGGAGATATAGAAGGCTGGATTATGTTGGGCCGCGTTGGGATGGCGCTGGGTAACGCCAGTATCGCGACCGATGCATACGCTACTGCGTATCGCCTCGATCCGAAGAACAGTGATGCCGCACTCGGATACGCTGAAGCGTTGACACGTTCATCTGATCCCAACGACAACCGCCTCGGCGGCGAACTGTTACGCCAGTTGGTGAGAACGGACCACAGCAATATTCGTGTGTTAAGTATGTATGCATTTAATGCCTTTGAGCAGCAGCGATTTGGCGAAGCCGTTGCCGCGTGGGAGATGATGTTAAAAATGCTGCCTGCTAACGATACTCGCCGTGCGGTGATTGAACGCAGTATCGCGCAGGCGATGCAGCATTTATCACCACACGAAAGTAAATAAGAAGAAGCCCGATGGTAAATCCATCGGGCTATTTTTTTATTGCGCCCCGCGTTTTTGCAGGAACAGAATGGTGGCCGCCACGCGTGAGCGGACGTTGAGTTTACGCAGCAGATTGCGGATATGGACTTTTACCGTCTGCTCAGAAATATTCAGTACCGAAGCGATCTGCTTATTGGACAGTCCTTGTGCCAGTTCGTGCAGAACATCTAATTCACGCTCCGTTAGCACGCTGAAGGGGTCTTCTTCAGCGCCAAACATTTCACGCTCGCGTAAGTACTGACTGACGCGTTCACTAAAGACTTTGCTACCTTTTGCTCCGGCGCGAATCGCTTCCAGCAACACTTCCGGATCGCTATCTTTCAACAGATAACCGTCAGCGCCTGCGTCTATCAATGCAAAGATATCGCTGGAGGCATCTGAAACGGTCAGGATAATAATTTGCGCGGTAACGCCATCCCTGCGCAAGGCATTGAGGGTATCTAGGCCACTCATACCTTTCATATTGAGATCCAGCAAGATCACGTCGATATCCAGTCTATTCGCCAGATCGATAGCACTAGCGCCGTCGCCTGCTTCGGCGACCACTTCAAAGCCAGGGTCAAGCTCCAGTAACTGACGAACACCGCGTCGCATAAGTGGATGATCATCCACAATCAGCACCTGAAAAGGCGTTGCTTCAGGCATAGTAGTCTCCTGAGGTTTTATTAGAATCATTATGTTTGAGCGTAGCGTTGGTAACGCTACCAGGCGCGTGAATGTTACCCCATTTTATGTATGGGCATGTAGTGAAAACTGTAAGTGTGGGTAGAGGGGGATGCACGAGAGTAGTTTAATTGAGCCTGTAACTGTATGATTTTAAAGATGTAGATTAATTGAGTTTTGAAATCGTATATCCAAACGTATAACTAAAATGATTTGCTGCAAAAATGTACAGCTTTAACCGTTATCATTTTCCGGCTATCCGCTATGAAGCTGGCTGGTGGATAAGCACGGATAACCTGACATCTACAGCCGCCTTAAAAGCTGAACCCGACAAGCATATCGGCATCATGCCCACCAGCGTGACGCATTTTTTTAATTGCGCGGGCGTAAAAATTTGACGGGGCGGACAGTTCCATAAGTAATGGATTGCAGGAATTTCGCCCACCCTCCTGAATGCAATTTTTCGTATATATATACAAAACCACCCGTCCCACCTGTCCCGCCTGTCCCACTGGTGCCTAACAAATTGATTTTGTTAGAAATAAATTAGGTAAGGTGGGACAAGTCCAGGCTGTTTTGGGACAAGTTGGGGGGGGAGGTGGGACAAGTCGAGCGAGTGAATCAAGCCGTGTTAGCGCGGTAAACCGACAGTGCTGCCGCAATTTTGCGTTGTCGGGAGGCCACCGTAACAGCCACCATACGCGCACAATCTTCGGTGGTAACGCAATCCAGACGTGCGCAACATCCCCAGATAGGAAATCATTACCTAGCACAGCTAATTGCGCCAGAATCGATTACAGCGCGTTTCTGTGGCATTCAAGAACGGCTATCACTAGTGTATTGATATGTAATCCGCATATGAGTTTAAGCAACAAAATGATCCCCTTTCGAAAAAGGCACTAACCGTTTTTTCCGAAATGATCCGTTGGTGATTTTGTAACTTATTGTTTTGTAGATGTAATTTTAAATTTGGTAGGGTTATAAATAGGGGGCGTTTTTGTCAAGAATTGCAAATAATGCTCGTTTATTGTTCTTTGTTTGTTTTCTGTTCGTTAATGGGGGATCATTTTGCACTTTTTGGGGGATCATTTCGGAGGGGGTGGGGCTGGCAACACGCCAGCACCCTCGATGCGTTTGTTTTTAGCAGTACTCCCAGTCTGTGGCTAGTAGGCTCTCAGGAGATAGCGTAACGCTATCCTCTGTGACGGGATTCAACGCAATCAAATCGTTTCCGCGCCGTTCGAGAAAGACGATGTACGGAAGATGCCAGGCACTGCGGCGAGCTGGCACGCGTCGGCCTGGCTGCAACTTGTCGAGAATATCCACCAGCGAAACGTTCATGTGATTCAAAAAACTCCTGAAACGCTCTACAACTCAATAACACAAAAAATAATGCAGAACTGCCACTATAAAACCTTGTCTGTCTGGTAGTTCCGCCAGACAGATTTTGCGATTTCTATCCCCATATCCGCCTGTGTGCGGTGTGCTGCCTCTCTCAAGCTCCCGAAATTATCCAGCATGACGGGCGAACGTGCTGCCTTGTGGATACATTCCGCGCGACGCTTTACTGCCTGTTCGCGCTCCTTATCGGTGTTCACCTGTTGCATGACCTCAGCCCATCGGGCCGCCGCTCTCCGGTACAGGCCTTTAGCCTCCAGATCTTCCGCTTTGCTGTCGTGAATCATACTCATACGCCAGCTTGCTCCTTGTTCGACTTACGTTTGCGCTTCTCTTTCAGTGCCATCAGTCGTGCTTCCGCGTCCTGCTGTTCCTGTTGTGTCACCTCGCCGCATGGCTGGCTATTCAGATCGTAACGCACACCACCAGCCATTAAGGCACGGTAATAACGCGGAGAATGAGCATAAGATGCTAGCGCCGCACGTAATGCCCCTGACCCAAAAGCCAGCGCCCTGACGGCAATATCCTGTATCAGGTCTTCAAATATTCCTACCTTAAGCGGCTTCGGTGATTCCAGGCTGAATAATTCAGGCCATAGTTCAATAAGACGGTTAACGCGCCTGCGGTTTTTGCCCTGGCGTTTGGTCATATGCCGCCACGGTGTCGCCCCTGTGGGCTTCTGTTTGCGGCTCTGCTGTGCGTTCTGATTGCCGGGTATCACTTTATGCGCTGATGTGGTTTTATCCTGCTGCTGTGTCGTCTGTGTCTTTTTCTGTGGTATGCCGTAAATGCCTTTCGGTTTTCTGCTAATAGTCAGTGTAGTCATTATTTGTTAACCTCTGTTAGTGAATCCACTGGCAGTTAAAATGGTATTTCGTCCTCATACGGGTCATCCTGCTGGCCCGTCTGCTGCTTTGTTCTGTTCAGTGCGTCAGTAGTCTGCCCTTGCTGTCCTTTCCTGCCTCCTGGTCGCACGGTTCGCGCACTGATTACGCTGTCTGCGATGACCTGCCAGCCCTGCCGCATTTCCTCGTTCTGGTCTGTCCACTGGCTTATCTGCATGTTACCCGCCACGCTCACCAGTTCGCCTTTCTGGTGTTTTGCCAGTGCATCGGCCTGTCTGCCAAACGCCAGGACGGATAACCACATCGTCGCTGTTCCGTCATATGCCTGACTGCACGGAAGGGGAACAGCCATACTCACCAGCGCCATTGGTGTTCCCTTGCTGGTGGTTTTTAACTGCGGGTCAGCCACCAACCGCCCGTAAGCTGATATTTGTGCCGTCATATTGTCTGCTCTCCGGTTTTAAATGTTGGTTGGATTTTTAATGTCCACCAGCCAGGCAAAAAATAACGCCTGCTGACTTGTCCCAAAATGCTCCTAACTTGTCCCAAAATCACCTTAACTTGTCCCGCTCTTGTCCCACTTTTTCTGATATTACCCAATATAATTCAGTATGTTATGTGTGTTTCTCACAGGTTGGGACAGGTGGGGCAAGAGTCTTTAAACCTACACGCGAGAGATTAACCACCTTCATCATCATGATCCTGTGCAAGTAAAAGGCCGTACACCCTTAGTCGTGCCCCCTTCATGTGCTTAAGACGTGGTGTTCTGATTTGCCATCCTTCCCCGCTGGCTGGCTTTTTCAGCATTCCGGCTTCGTGAAGGGCTCTTGCTACGGCATCCTTGTTAAATCCCTTCGCCACATGCGATTTAAATGGCTCCGGCAGGACGTAAAACAAAACAGGCTCACCGTAACGCCCCTCGCTTTCCCTGTAGCCGTACAGTTCTGAAATCGGCAGGCTTGCAGGGTCATAATTGACAGGCGCAAACCTGCTCATGCCGTAGGCAGTAAGAAATGCCTCTGCCTGTTCAATAATCTGCCTGTGTTCCTTGTTACCCGTGCCGAACTCCTTCACCCAGGCATTAAAGTTATGCTGAATGGCATCACAGCACGTCTGAACATTCCAGCCCGTAACATGACCGGACAGCACAAGCGCGGCCTCCAGTATGGCGAATCGTTCCCCTACGCGATGAACCTGTTCGCCGTAGCTCTCCGGTATTAGGTTGCGCCACCGTTCACGGCACGCCCTTACCGTGTCCTTAGCCTCCTGCTGGTGGGCTGCCAGCCATTTAACCCATTCACGACCCGCCGCCCCGTGGTTTTCTGTCCAGGCGGCTTTTAACGCGTCTGCGTGCGCCTTTCCTGTGCTGTATTCGTGAAACTGCGTAGACTTCTCCATCGGCACGTTAAGCAACCTGACAAGCTGCCCCGCCTTGACTTTTATCCCCTCACTTTTGAGGAATGTTTCAACGTCCATTTCTCCGGTACTGATCGCCACCGTGCGCCAGTGTTTTATCTCCCGGTTGCCGCCGTCCTTCGCCCCCTGTAATTTCCCGGAACCGTTAAACAGCGTATAGGCTGACGTGGACACCTCCCGCGCGTTTCCGGCCTGGCCTATTTCATCCAGGGGTAACAGCCCGTCGTTGTGCGCCTCTGCCTCGTTAGCGATACCTAACGCTGTGCCGTACCAGGTCAGCCGTTGCGCGTCCGGCTCTCCCCATAAACTTGATGCGATGTTCTGTGTGGTGGTTTTCCCTGCCGATGATTGTTCGAAAAGATGTACCCCGAAGCCGTCAGCGCCCACCAGCCCGATTAATGGTGCTGATAACGATACCGCCACACCCAGCATCATGGACGGATTACCACCAGCCAGTCGCGCCACTGTATCGCGCCAGCCCTCTGTCGTTCCTGCTACGGAATAACCATTAACGGCAGCCGTTTTTCCGGTAAACAGGATCGGTTTCTCAGACTCACCAATGACTGAACCGTCCGGCATGATGTACGCGCCAAAATGCCACCCCGTTGTTGTGCTTAACTGCCATTCCTCATGGTTTCCGCTTAACTGCATCCAGTCAGCCAGGATAGCCCTGTATTTGCCGTTGGTTGTCACATTGAGTCCGTGGTCTTTCAGCAGCCGCCAGCCGTCACGGTCGCCAATGCCACCGCACGGGATCGCCATTGTGATGACTTCATGATTTGCTAATTTTTTCCAGCGCATCACGCGGTAATGCTCTTTACCGATCGTTCCCGTTCCCAGTAGTTCAAGCGGGGAACATAACCACGCCTCAGGCCGGATAATTTCGCCTGACTGTTTGTCAACTTTGGGCGTTACCCAGAAAACACCATCGGCGCGACTTTCAACGCGGGGTTTTAATTCATCATCGCCCTGGCTTTCTGTGATTTTTTTCTTTAAGGGCAACACCAGACTTTCCCCGCGCTCGTATTCGTCTTTGAGGCGAGGCAACTGGTCGGATAAATCCGCCGGGCTGGTGTCAGTTATCCCCGCATATTCGTATACGGTCTTCACGCCAGCCACAGCCAGCAATGTGACGACCTGTGTAAGGCTACGTTCAGTGATGTGCCCTGCGCGGTAAACACGCACACACTGACGGCTATCATCAATAATCTGATAACCGGTAATATCTTTCAGGTGTTCATCTGACAGAACGACAGGCGGCACATTGTCGGCGGCAATATGCTTACCTGCCCATTCCTGCCACTCTTTCGCATGGCTCCACGCATCACTACCCGCAAAAATGATAACCTCCGTCATTTTGTCGGCTGGCTGGTGCTTTAAGTTCGGTGCGCGTTTCATTTCTTGCCCCCAGTAACCAGCATTTCGCGGATTTTGCGGATATATCTTGCTGCACGGTTCTGATTTACGGTTTCACGATGATCCACCAGCGTAAAATCACGCTGGAACTGATAAACAGGCATCACGCAGTCATATTCGTATCCTTCACGGCGGTAGGTCATGCGTCGTTCACTCACGCCCTTAATCATTACCGTGCTGCCGTATTTATCGCGGTAAATATCGCCGTGCATGAATTCAGGACGAGTTTTACCGCTGGCAGTAAAGCCAGAATTTTTTGCTTTCATTTATCGAATTACGTTTTTGTTAAAGCTGTATTAATGAGATTAATGAACTGTCGCCACTTCAATTACGGCACGGATCATCACCTGCGTGAACCCACAGCCGATTAACTCTTCTTTCAATATTGCGATAGCTGCATTAACGCTGGTGGCGTTCACGTTTTGCTGATTATCAATAACGTGGCCTTGATGATTTACAGCGCGTGCGGTTATCTGAAATCGCTTAAGCATGCCTCACCCCCTGACGAATACGGGCAGCGAATACAGCAACACAGCCGGACGGGCAACAGTTACGCGCTTCTCGTTCGGTTGATGCCTCGACGTGAACAACACGGGAATCAGTCGGATTAAAGATGACAAAGCGCCAGATA
Organism: Escherichia sp. E2586; assembly: GCF_005781105.1. NCBI lineage: Bacteria > Pseudomonadati > Pseudomonadota > Gammaproteobacteria > Enterobacterales > Enterobacteriaceae > Escherichia > Escherichia sp. E2586. The sequence continues at coordinate 184,421 of NZ_VATN01000006.1, read as the reverse complement.
AATGTGTTTTGAGAATGTTCGAGGGTAGGGGTAGTAGCCATTTGGCAGCCTCCTGTAACGTTGGGATATACCCACCGCCGGAGGTGGTAAGCTCGCTGGCGGTGGACTGTACAGGGTTACCACAACTGGTGTTACAGGAAACCAGCCTGACCGAAGTCAGCCCCATACAGCCCACCATTGATAAGGCGTGCGCGTGCGCCGATACAAAAAAAGACGCCTGGCGCGTCTGTATCGCCTGTAACTCCAGCGGGGTGGTAATCCCGACACCCGTTTTATGAGGTGCGCAGGGAGTATATCCCGTTTTCTTGCTCATGTGGTCGGATGTGTTGAAGGTGTGCCCACCACACAAATCACATTGCTCACCAGCCGGAAATATGGCATTGTTGGCGATGCATTCAAGTTTAATATATGCCTTCTGGCGACCCTCTGCGGTCGCCTTTGTTTTATTCGTAAGCAACATATTTCTTTTGTCGTTTAAGCTATGCGATTGTACGTTTCCGTTTAAAACGGAAGTGCTATTAGTTCAATTAATTCGTTCGTACGGTTTGAACTGAATAATAACATCAGCCATAATTTTTTATGGTTGAACGAAAACCTGCCCCTGTTTGGGCATTTTTGCCAGTATTCATAATGTTCTCTCTTAATTGTTTTGTTGCTTGATAGTAATCAGGCCAGCGTTAATCACACTTATGCTTCACGAGTTTCTCTCTCACGTTCTTTCAACCAGGCGAGTACCTCATCTTCATACCAGCCAATGCGACGCAGCCCGATACGGAATCCTTTGGGGAACCCGCCTTTGTTAACCATCTCCGTTAGGGTCGAATCAGATTTAATGCGTAGCAAGGCCTTTACCTCTGGTCGTAAAAGAATAGCCCTCATCCTATTTCTCCTCTGGACAGCAAAATATCGCTTTTTGAATGAAAATAACGGTAAGTAATGTAATAAGCATACAAATCTATAAAAAAGACAGTCAAGAATTATTTAATAAGAGCTATGTGATTGGTTATTTTTTAATTTTCTAACATAAAAAGAATTTAAATATTTCTCAAAATGAGACAGTATTGAGAAAGTAATGAGACACAAATTAGCTCCTAACTGATACCAATTAGGAGCTAATAATTTTTTAAATATTTTATTTTATTCCGCGTAATCCTCTGTGCCCGCTGGCGATGGTTGTTCCGGTTGCGGCTGCTTCCACAAAATCACCCCACCAGCACATTAACACTTTACGTTTTTCCAGGTAGTTGCTTCGGTTGTATGCCCGTCTAACTTCGTTTGTGTCCACGTGGGCTAGTGCGGCTTCGATCACGTCAGGTTCAAATCCTTCTTCATTCGCCGCCGTGCTGAATATTGCGCGTAGTCCGTGAGATACCAGCACACCAGCGTAACCCATTCGTCGTAATGCTGCGTTTGCTGTCTGGCTGCTCATTGATTGCACTGGATTTTTAAGACTTGGGAAAACATGCTCCCTTCGTGCGCTAATCGGCTTCATGGCTTCAAGCACTGCCATCGCCTGAGCGCAAAGGGGGATCACATGATCACGGCGCATCTTCATGCGTCCGGCTGGTATCGTCCAGGTTGCCGCCTCAAGGTTGATTTCTTCCCACCGTGCGGCGGAGGCTTCGGCTGGGCGGGTTGCGGTTAACAACTGCCACTCAATCAGCAATCTGGTTTGCCGTTCTATGCTGGCGATCGATAAATCGTGCATTAGCTGCGGTAGTTGTTCCGGTCGGATGGTTGGCATGTGCTTTTTGGTGGGGGAAGGGAATGCCTTGCGAACGTTCGCGGCGGTGTTGATGTCAATCAGTCCACTGTTGGCAGCAAAATCCATCACTTCATTGATGCGCTGTAAAACGCGTTTCAGTGTTTCCAGGTTGCCACGTGCCTTGATGGGCGTGAGTATCTCAACAAAGCGGCGAGCGGTGAGAGTATCTATCGGTGTGTTTCCGATATACGGGAATACATATTTCTCTAGCGAGCGCCAGATGTCCTTGATCGTATTGTGGGCGAGATTCTGGTTTTTTTTCATTTCGTACCACAATGCGGCCACATTTTCGAACGTGTTGCCCTGTCGTCGAGCCTCTGCTTCGCGTTTTTGCCGTTCGTATTCCTGCGGGTCGGTTCCTGCCGCAATTAACGTCCTGTACTCGCTACGGCGTTTTCTGGCATCAGCCAGGGAGACTTCATCAAGCGATCCCAAACTAATGATTGTTCGTTTTTTGTTCGACGGTCGATAGTAGTTGAATCGCCATAGTTTCGAACCAGACGGCTTAATAACGAGAAAAAGCCCGCCGCCATCCTGTAAGGTGTATTCTTTTTCCGCTGGTTTAGCTGCTTTGATCTGTGTGGTGGTGAGTGGGGTCGCCTTTCTTGCCATACGTTTATGAATCCACGGGAAAAAACAGGTTCTAGTTATACGGATTTAGCTATGCGCCAGCCCGTATAACTAAACATATAACTAAAAAAAACGGCTGAAAACCACTGTTACCGTCGAATAACGATGACTAAAAACAATAAAAAAACCCGCTATTCAATGAATTAGCGGGCTTTTTTCATAAAAACGATAATTAATAATGGGCGATTTGGTCGGCACGAGAGGATTTGAACCTCCGACCCCCGACACCCCATGACGGTGCGCTACCAGGCTGCGCTACGTGCCGACTCGTGGCTGCTTATACTACCGTTTTCCACACCGATTGCAAGTAAGATATTTTGCTAACTGATTTATAATTAATCAGTTAGCGATAAAACGCTTCTCGTCTGTCAGCACCTGCAATAACAAACTCAACTGTGGTTTTTCGTCTCTCACTCTTTCACCACGTAAGTTGTAAGTGCGGTATTTACCGTTATTGTTCAGTACTAGCGTCATTTTCGGTGTGGTAATTGCCAGCGTATCGTTATCCGCGGCTGTTACCCAGTAATGACGGCGCTCAGGGTTGAACAAGTCCTGACCTTGTGAGTATTCGCTGGCAGGCGTGCTGACGTGTAGCAGGCGTTGCATCAGCGTGGTCATAAGATCAGTATGATCGGTCAGGGCATTAATACGCTGTGCCGGTGTGCCTGGCCAGTGAATGACTAATGGCACCTGAAGATGGCCACGTGACCAGTCAAAGGTTTCTTCATCTTCGCTCAGCGGAATGCCGCGACCAGCAGTGATAATCACCACTGTGTTGTCCAGTTTCCCGGATTCACGTAACGCATTCAGGACGCGATTGATCTGGTCATCGACATTACCAGCTGCGCGGCTATATTTCCGGGCAAATGCTTGCTGATTGCTGTCGTCAATATTGGTGCCATTGAAAGATACCCAAGAGAACCAGCGGTTATCTTCTTGCGCGTAGCGGCCAAGCCAGTTGATCCACTGCGTGGCGGTCTGCTCATCGGATTGTGTATGTACGCTCGGCATCGAGAAGTCTGACAACAATGCCTGGCGATACAGTGGACTGGTAAAGCCATCTGACGAGAATAAGCCCAACTGATAGCCTTGCTGGTTGAGCGCGGTAATTAACGCCGCAGGCGTACGGGTCGACAGAATACCGTCCATATAGCTTGGCGAGATGCCATAGAACAAGCCAAAGATACCGTTGTCGGTGGCGTTGCCTGAACTCATATGGCGCGTGAACGAAATATTTTGTTCGGCAAAACCCGCCAGTGCAGGCATCTGCTTCTCGTAGCGTGAGTAGTTCAGGCCATCGACAGTAATCAACAACACATTTTGCCCGGTGCCCATATCGCGGTAGCGCAATTCGCTTAACGGATACTGTACGGAAACAGCGTCTGGATTGCCTTGCTCGATTAGACGGCGTTGATACTCCTGCGCATCAAGCAGACCATGCTTCTCAAGAAAACGTCGCGCCGTCATCGGGTACGAAAGCGGCAGGTTAGCGCGCTGCATGGTGATAGGGCGATAGAAGTTAGCATCGGCCCAGATATACACCATGTGTGAGGCGATAAAGGCGATAAATAAGAATGCGGCCAGCGGACGGGCGAAGCGCCGACGACGCGTCAGACTGCGCAGCTTTTGCCAGCTCCACGTCGCAAACACCAGTTCAATCAATAAAATTACTGGCACGCTGATAAACATTAGCTGCCAGTCGCGCGCCATCTCATTCTCGTCCGGATTGATAACCAACTGCCAGACGATGGGATTAAGATGGAGATGGAAACGGGTAAAGACTTCGCTGTCGATCAGTAACAGCGTCATTCCCACAGTGGCCAGAATGACGGACAAAAACCTCATTAGCCTCTGTGAGCCGACGATAAAGGTCAGCGGGAAGAGGATCAGCAAGTAGGTGGCGAACACCAGAAAGCTGAAGTGGCCGATAATGCTTACATAGGAATAAATACGACCCGCAAGCGTTGTCGGCCAGTCGGCGATAAACAGGTAACGACTGCCAATGACAAGTGAGAGCAGAATGTTGAACAGTGCAAACCAGTGCCCCCAGCTGACCATCTGGGAGACTTTTTCACGGTAGCGCTGACGATGAGTTACCATAACCTGTTATCTGTTTCCCTTAGTGCGCTTTGTCTTCGTTGATCGAGGACTGCAAAGCGCGGGCAAAAGAGTTGGCAATTGCCTGGCGTTGAGCCGGGGCAATGCTGGTATTGATAAGGTTAGTGACCATGTTGCCTAACACCATCAGGGAAAGGTCGGTCGGAGCCTTATGTTTTTCTAGTACGTTGAGCAGCTCTGCGAGCAATTGTTCAACCTGTTCATCACTGTAGCGGGAAATTTGTGGCATAAATCGAAATCAGTTAGTTGATGAAAGGGCAATATATTACCGTAGCAACGGTTTTTTTTCTGCTTTTTTATGCTTTCAATCATTCTCCTTACGCAGTCTTCTGTAAAATGGCCGCCAACTTTTATTGCGTCGCTTTACCGGTGGTGGTTGAATACCGCCCGGTCTTAAAGGAGAGTTTATCATGAGTCTGGATATCAACCAGATTGCTCTGCACCAGCTTATCAAGCGTGATGAGCAGAACCTTGAGCTGGTGTTGCGCGATTCATTGCTGGAACCGACGGAAACCGTCGTTGAGATGGTGGCAGAGTTGCATCGGGTCTATAGCGCCAAGAACAAAGCCTACGGATTGTTCAGCGAAGAGAGTGAACTGGCGCAGACGCTGCGCTTGCAACGTCAGGGCGAAGAGGACTTTCTGGCATTTAGCCGCGCGGCAACCGGTCGCCTGCGTGACGAATTGGCAAAATATCCATTTGCTGATGGCGGTTTCGTCCTGTTTTGCCACTATCGTTACCTGGCAGTTGAGTATTTGCTGATTTGCGTGTTGAGCAATCTAAGCAGTATGCGCGTCAACGAAAATCTCGACATCAACCCGACCCATTATCTTGATATCAATCATGCGGATATTGTGGCGCGTATTGATTTAACTGAGTGGGAAACCAATCCGGAATCGACACGCTACCTGACTTTCCTGAAAGGGCGAGTCGGACGCAAAGTCGCCGATTTCTTTATGGATTTCCTCGGTGCCAGCGAAGGGTTGAACGCCAAAGCGCAAAACCGCGGTCTGTTGCAAGCGGTCGACGACTTCACCGCAGAAGCGCAACTGGATAAAGCAGAACGGCAGAACGTTCGCCAGCAAGTTTATAGCTATTGTAATGAGCAATTGCAGGCGGGCGAGGAGATTGAACTGGAGTCGCTATCAAAAGAGTTGGCGGGCGTCAGCGAAGTGAGCTTCACGGAGTTTGCTGCTGAAAAAGGGTATGAACTGGAAGAGAGCTTCCCGGCAGACCGCAGCACGCTGCGTCAGTTGACGAAGTTTGCCGGTAGCGGCGGTGGCTTGACCATTAACTTTGATGCGATGCTGTTAGGTGAACGCATCTTCTGGGATCCAGCGACCGATACGCTGACCATTAAAGGTACGCCGCCAAACCTGCGTGATCAATTGCAGCGTCGGACCTCTGGCGGCAATTAATCGGGGTTGTGTTATGAATGTCAGATGCGGCGTGAACGCCTTATCTGGCCTACCCAAAATAGCAATGCCGTAATCAGGCATTGCAAAGAAGCTAATCTGCAGATACAAAAAACCCCGCCGGAGCGGGGTTTTTTACAACTTATTCAGCGATTAAGCGCGAACGAAGTCGATGTGCTGCAGCTTCGGTTTGTACGGATGACGCTGTACGTCCTGAGCTTTAACTTTGATTTCTTTACCGTCAACAACGATGGTCAGAACTTCGCTGTAGAATTCAGCTTTAGCTTGCATGTTCATGACTTTGTCGTGATCCAGCTCGATAGCCAGCGGCGCTTCTTTGCCACCGTAGATGATTGCCGGGAACTTGTTAGCGGCACGCAGGCGGCGGCTCGCACCCTTACCCTGCTCTTTACGTACTTCTGCGTTGATAGTAAACATTTCTTTCTCTCTTAAATGATTCCTGCTACAGGCGACCCAGCAACAGGTAAGTGATCTGCTTTGCGTATGCAAAAGCGGGCGAGATTCTATACTCAATCGCCTTATACATCAATCAAAACTACCATTAACCGCGTAATTCGTGCGCCCGCCGAAAACGACCTTCGTAATCGAATATTTTTTCACGCACCTGCCAGTACTGGCCTTTCATTCGTGCGACGACAAAATCCGGATGGCGCAATAAGGCTTGTTGGGCGAGGATATCGGCAGCGGTGATCCAGCGCAAAGGGATGCCCGGTGTACGCGTATGTGGGCGGATAAAAAGCTGCTCGAAGGCAGTACGCTGGGCGGGCGTTTGCAGACGGAAACGCTCACTCACATCAGCGCCGTCTTCATCGTAATAGGTGATTTTCAACCATTCGCCTTTCTCGTCGTGCCCATGCTGCAAAGACATGCCGCTACAGCGTAATACCAGCGCGTCTTTCAGTCGTAGCGCCGCTTTTAACATATCATCCGGGTCAACCAGAATGGTGTCACATTCGCGGCAACGGCGGGCGGCAATATCGTTTTCCGCGTTACATTGCGGACAATTTTTAAAACGGAAACGGAAGTCACACTGTTCGCGATGGCCGTCGCCATCTTCAAACCATCCCTGACAGCGGCGACCAAAGTGTTCAATCAATGTCCCATCGGCGGTAGTTTTGCCCCAAAAGGTGTTGGCAAAGCCACAGGCAGGGCAGAAAACCTGCACCGGGACGTTGTCACTTTTGCCTTTCGGTGTACCAACTTCCGGTGCGTAGAGGTCATGAGGATTGCCCGCATAATCGAGAATTAAGCAATCTGTTTTACCCGGCGCCAGACGCAGACCGCGCCCGACAATTTGTTGGTAAAGACTCACTGATTCGGTAGGGCGCAGAATGGCGATAAGATCGACGTGCGGGGCGTCAAATCCGGTGGTCAGCACCGCAACATTGACCAGATAGCGAAAACGTTGGGCTTTAAAATCTTCAATTAATACATCGCGTTCAGCGCCGGGCGTGTCGCCAGTAATCAGTGCAGCATCTTCTGCGGGTAGCAAACCGACAATCTCTTTTGCGTGGTCAACCGTCGCGGCGAAAATCATCACCCCTTTACGCTTTTCGGCGAACTCCATAATCTGGCTGATGATGTGCGGTGTAATGCGTTGCTGTTTTTTCAGCTCGCGGTTGAGATCAGCTTCGCTGAACAGCCCGTTACTCTGTGCCTGCAAGCGGCTGAAATCGTATTGCACTACCGGCATATCCAGCCGTTCTGGTGGCGTCAGATAGCCGTGTTTAATCATATAACGCAGCGGTAGCTCATAAATGCAGTCACGGAAAAGGGCTTTCTCATCGCCGCGTACCATGCCGTGATAATGAAACTGGTAAATCCAGCCTTTGCCCAGCCGAAAGGGCGTGGCAGTCAGCCCCAGCAGGCGTAAGTGGGGATTCACTTTTGTCAGGTGAGTGAGGATTTGCTGATACTGGCTCTCTTCGTCGTCACCAATACGGTGGCATTCATCGACAATCAACAGCGAAAATTCACCCTGAAAGGCATCAAGATTACGGGCGACCGATTGCACGCTGCCAAATACCACTTTACCGTGGCTCTCCTTGCGTTTTAGCCCGGCGGCAAAAATATCGGCTTCCAGCCCCAACGCCTGGTATTTAGCATGGTTCTGCGCCACCAGTTCTTTGACGTGTGCCAGCACCAGAACTCGACCACGCGCCAGCCGTGCCAGTTCGGCAATCACCAGGCTTTTACCTGCTCCGGTAGGCAGCACGATAACGGCAGGGGTTTTATGACGACGAAAATGGTTGAGCGTGGCATCCACGGCTTCTTGCTGGTATGGACGAAGTGTAAAAATCATGGTTTAGCGTAGGTAGATTAATCTGCTAATAGTATGCCACGGATCTTTTTCCCTTGAGGGAAGTTATTAGACCGCTATACTGGGCAGACAACAGTTCTGATTTTCGGGTCTATGCCCGACCTCCGTTTTTTACAGGCAAAATCACACACATGCGACTTGATAAATTTATCGCACAGCAACTCGGTGTTAGCCGTGCTATTGCCGGGCGTGAAATCCGCGGCAATCGTGTCACCGTCGATGGCGAAATCGTCCGCAATGCAGCGTTCAAACTGCTCCCTGAGCACGATGTAGCTTATGACGGCAATCCGCTGGCGCAGCAACACGGCCCGCGTTATTTCATGCTCAACAAGCCCCAGGGCTATGTTTGCTCAACTGATGACCCGGATCACCCAACGGTGCTCTATTTTCTGGATGAACCTGTGGCGTGGAAACTGCACGCAGCGGGGCGGTTGGATATTGATACCACCGGTCTGGTGCTGATGACTGACGACGGTCAGTGGTCGCATCGCATTACTTCTCCGCGTCATCATTGCGAGAAGACCTATCTGGTGACGCTTGAATCACCCGTAGCTGACGATACGGCAGAGCAATTTGCTAAAGGCGTACAGCTGCATAACGAAAAAGATCTCACTAAGCCAGCGGTGCTGGAAGTGATTACCCCTACGCAGGTCCGTCTGACCATCAGTGAAGGGCGTTATCATCAGGTTAAACGCATGTTCGCCGCCGTGGGTAACCACGTGGTTGAGCTGCATCGTGAACGCATTGGCGGTATTACTCTGGATGAAGATTTAGCCCCAGGTGAATATCGTCCATTAACTGCAGAAGAAATTGCCAGCGTCGGTTAACACTTTCATTTTATTCAGGAGCCCGTTGTGACCACTCGACAGCATTCGTCGTTTGCTATTGTCTTTATCCTTGGCCTTTTGGCCATGTTAATGCCGCTGTCGATTGATATGTATCTGCCTGCGCTACCGGTAATTTCAGCGCAGTTTGGTGTACCGGCGGGCAGTACGCAGATGACCCTGAGTACTTATATTCTGGGCTTTGCGTTGGGGCAGTTAATCTACGGGCCGATGGCAGACAGCTTCGGGCGTAAGCCGGTGGTTCTTGGCGGTACGCTGGTGTTTGCCGCCGCCGCGGTGGCGTGTGCGTTGGCACAAACCATCGATCAGCTGATTGTGATGCGTTTCTTCCACGGTCTGGCGGCGGCTGCGGCCAGCGTGGTTATCAACGCTTTGATGCGCGATATCTACCCGAAAGAAGAGTTCTCGCGGATGATGTCGTTTGTCATGCTGGTGACCACCATTGCACCGTTGATGGCACCGATTGTTGGCGGTTGGGTGCTGGTGTGGTTGAGCTGGCATTACATCTTCTGGATCCTCGCTGTGGCGGCAATTCTGGCTTCGGCAATGATCTTCTTCCTGATCAAAGAAACGTTACCGCCGGAGCGTCGCCAACCGTTCCACATTCGTACCACTATCGGTAACTTTGCTGCGCTGTTCCGCCATAAGCGTGTCCTGAGTTATATGCTGGCCAGTGGTTTCAGCTTTGCCGGGATGTTCTCGTTCTTAAGCGCCGGACCGTTTGTCTACATTGAAATCAACCACGTTGCGCCGGAAAACTTTGGTTATTACTTTGCGCTAAACATTGTTTTCCTGTTCGTGATGACCATCTTTAACAGCCGCTTCGTTCGCCGTATTGGTGCGTTAAATATGTTCCGCTCGGGGTTGTGGATACAATTTATTATGGCGGTGTGGATGGTTATCAGCGCGCTACTGGGGCTGGGATTCTGGTCGCTGGTGGTTGGCGTTGCGGCGTTTGTGGGCTGCGTATCGATGGTGTCTTCTAACGCGATGGCGGTCATTCTGGATGAGTTCCCCCATATGGCGGGAACTGCGTCGTCGCTGGCAGGAACCTTCCGTTTTGGTATTGGCGCCATTGTTGGCGCACTGCTTTCGCTGGCGACGTTTAACTCTGCATGGCCAATGATCTGGTCCATTGCTTTCTGTGCGACCAGTTCCATTCTCTTCTGTCTTTACGCCAGTCGACCGAAAAAACGGTGATCTATTGCACAACGGGGAAGCTAAAAGGCTTCCTTTGTTGATGCATGTCAACCGCAAATCTATCATTCCCCCGATATATGTTTATTTTATGTAAACTCAATTTATGTAAAAAGTCACATCATTGTAGTTAAAAAGGTTGAGTTAGATCGCAGAAACGGGTACATATAGCCCCGCAAACGTGACCACGCCCGCAGATATCATTTAAATCAGAACAATAGCGGCCACGCAGGCGAGGCATCAATCTTTACGATCTGTTGAAGGACAGATTGTTGATGGTGTGTTAAAATTAATGTAAATAAATTGTGAAGTAAATGTGCTTCCGGGGAAAATAAGTGACTTCATTACAACTCTCAATCGTCCATCGACTGCCGCAGAACTATCGTTGGTCTGCAGGTTTCGCAGGTTCGAAAGTTGAACCGATTCCGCAAAATGGACAGTGCGGCGACAACAGCCTGGTGGCGCTTAAATTACTTAGCCCGGATGGCGATAACGCATGGTCGGTGATGTACAAACTCAGCCAGGCATTAAGCGATATTGAAGTTCCGTGCTCTGTTCTCGAGTGCGAAGGTGAGCCATGTCTGTTTGTGAATCGTCAGGACGAGTTTGCGGCGACGTGTCGACTGAAAAATTTTGGTGTAGCCATAGCCGAACCTTTCTCAAACTACAATCCATTTTAAGCGTCAGCTTAACGCCAGTAGCTGACGCGTATACTCCTGCTGCGGTGCGGCAAACACGCGCGCGCACGGTCCTTGTTCCACCACTTCTCCCTGTCGCAGCACGATAACCTGATGACACAACGCGCGGACAACGTGCAAATCATGGCTGATAAACAAATAGGCCAGTTGATGCTTTTGTTGCAATGATTTCAATAGCGTCAATATTTGCGCTTGTACCGTTTTGTCGAGCGATGATGTCGGTTCATCAAGAATGATCAGCGAAGGCTTAAGAATCAATGCCCTGGCAATCGCAATACGTTGCCGCTGACCACCAGAGAATTCCGCCGGATAACGGTGGCGCGTTTCAGGATCTAACCCCACTTCATGCATCACGGCTATCACTTGTTCTTCGCGTTGCACGGCAGAGAGCGTCGGCTGGTGAACCCGTAACCCTTCCTCAATAATCTGCAACACGTTGAGTCGTGGGTTGAGCGAGGAGTTTGGATCCTGAAATACCACCTGAATGCGATGGCGAATGGGCAATAGCTGGCGACGAGTTAAATTTTGTAATGGCTGACCGTCAAAAACGATGTTGCCCTGAGAGTTAATCAACCGCAGTAGCGCCAGCCCCGTTGTGCTTTTACCGGAACCAGACTCGCCTACTAAGCCCAGCGTTTCACCCGCCCGCAGCGTAAAACTGATGTTTTTGACGACCACGTTATGATCGACGACACGTTTCAGTAGCCCTTTGCGAATGGGGAAGGCAACCTGAAGCTGTTCAACATCAAGCAACGTTGAGGCAGGTTCTGGCAACGGCACCGGGTCGCCTGACGGTTCACTGTTGAGTAGTTTTTGCGTGTAAGGATGTTCAGGGGAGGCAAAGAGCGTAACGGCGTTATTTTGCTCCACACAGCGACCATTTTGCATTACCGCCACGCGGTGAGCCAGTTTTCTGACAATACTGAGGTTATGAGTAATAAACAGCATCCCCATATTCAGCTCGCCTTGCAGTTCGCGCAAAAGCTGCAAAATCTGCGCCTGGACAGAGACGTCCAGTGCGGTGGTTGGTTCATCGGCAATTAATAATTCCGGTCGCGTTAACAGCGCCATCGCAATCATCACCCGCTGGCGTTCACCGCCGGAGAGCTGATGCGGGTAATCTGTCAGCCGCTTTGCCGCCTGACGGATACCGACGCGATCAAGGCAGTTAAGAATTTCGCCACGAGCCGCTTCCCGACGCATTCCGCGGTGGAGTGAAAGCACTTCATAAAGCTGCTTTTCCAGTGTATGCAATGGGTTTAACGACACCATCGGTTCCTGGAAAATCATGGCAATCTTATTACCGCGTACGCCACGCAATGTTTGCTCGCTGGCATGAAGCAGCGATTCGCCATGAAAACGGATATCGCCAGAGAGATATTCAACCGGCGGGGAAGGGAGCAGACGTAAAATTGACAGCGCGGTAACGCTCTTACCTGAACCAGACTCACCCACCAGCGCCAGCGTTTCGCCAGCCTCAATGTGTAGTGAAACATCATTCACTACGGTACGAACAGTTTGCTGATGGCGAAAACCCACCGACAAATTTTCAATCGCTAACAGAGTTTGCGTCATGTTACACCGCCTTATTAGGATCAAATGCGTCGCGGACGGCTTCACCAATAAAGATCAGCAAAGACAACAATATCGCCACCGACAAGAAGGCAGTGATCCCAAGCCACGGAGCCTGAAGGTTATTTTTCCCTTGTAGCAGCAGTTCGCCGAGTGATGGTGAACCGAGCGGCAGACCGAAGCCGAGGAAATCGAGCGAGGTCAGGGTGGTTATCGAACTACATAAAATAAACGGTAAAAAGGTGAGGGTCGCGACCATTGCATTCGGCAACATATGACGCAGGATGATACTGCGATCGCTGACGCCAAGCGCCTGCGCCGCGCGGATGTAGTCGAAATTACGGGTACGTAAAAACTCCGCCCGCACCACGCCGACCAGACTCATCCAGCCAAATAAGACAGTAATTGCCAGCAGCCACCAGAAGTTAGGCTGTACGACGCTGGAAAGTAAAATAATCAAAAACAGCGTCGGCATCCCCGACCATACTTCAATAAAGCGTTGCCCCCAGAGATCGACTTTACCGCCGTAATAACCTTGCAGCGCCCCCGCCAGCACGCCCATTACACTGGAGCAGAGTGTCAACATCAGACCAAACAGGACAGAGATCCGCGTGCCATACAGAATGCGCGCCAGCACATCGCCACCGTTGGCATCCGTTCCCAGCCAGTTTTGCCGGGAAGGTGGGGAGGGGAAGGGCTTGTCGGTGGAAAAGTTGATACTGGTAGCGCCAAAGCGAATCGGCGCCCACAATACCCAGCCTTTATCTTCCAGCCGTTGTTTCAGCCACGGGTCCTGATAATCAGCCTGACTTGCCAGCGGGCCGCCAAAATCACTCTCACTGTAGTTTTTCAGCAACGGGAAATACCAGCTGCCGTCATAACGTACCAGCAATGGCTTATCGTTGGCGATCAGTTCAGAACACAAACTCAAACCAAACAAGATGAGGAAAATCCATAACGACCAGTAGCCGCGGCGATTATGACGAAAACGCGCCCAACGGGCCTGATTGATGGGGCTGAGTCGCGACATTAGCGTCCCTCAAAATCAATACGAGGATCGACCAGCGTATAGCTGATATCACTGACAATATTCAGCAGCAGGCCAATCAGGGTGAAAATGTACAGGGTGCCAAACATCACCGGATAATCGCGCGAGACGGTCGCTTCGTAGCCCAGTAAACCGAGGCCATTGAGCGAAAACATCACCTCAATCAGCAGCGAGCCGGTGAAAAACATGCTGATAAACGTTGCCGGAAAACCGGCAATCACCAGCAGCATGGCGTTGCGGAACACATGTTTCCAGAGAATATTTTTTTCACTTACCCCTTTCGCACGCGCGGTCACCACGTATTGCTTACGCACTTCATCAAGGAATGAGTTTTTTGTCAGCATGGTCAGCGCCGCAAAGCCGCCAATCACCGTAGCCAGCACCGGCAGCGTGATATGCCACAGATAATCCGTGATTTTCTGATACCACGGCAGCGAATCAAAGTTAGCGGAAACCAGGCCGCGTAGAGGGAACAGGTCGAAATAGCTGCCGCCCGCGAAGAAGACAATCAGCAGGATGGCGAACAAAAAGGCTGGAATGGCGTAGCCGATGATGATAAATGCGCTGCTCCAGACATCAAAGCGGCTGCCGTTATAAACGGCTTTGCGAATACCCAGCGGAATCGACACCAGATAGATAATCAGCGTGCTCCACAATCCGAGGGTGATGGAAACAGGCAGACTGTCTTTAATCAGCGCCAGCACCGAGGCGCTGCGAAACAGGCTGTCGCCAAAATCAAAGCGAATGTAGTCCCAAAGCATTTTGAAGTAACGTTCGTGGATCGGCTTATCGAAACCGTAGCGATGCGTGATCTCAGCGATCACTTCGGGATCTAACCCGCGTCCGCCACGGTAATTACTGTCGCTGATATTGCCGACGCCCGTTTGCGCATGGCTGGCACGAACGCCTTCGCCGCCTGCGCCGGGTAATACTCCGGCATTACCAAACTCAATGGCGGCGATGGCCTGGTCGATGGGGCCGCCAGGCGCAATTTGCACGATGAAAAAGTTGATGGTGATAATCGCCCATAATGTTGGGATCACCAGCAACAGACGGCGAATCAGGTAAGCGCCCATCTACTCTCCCTGTTTGCTGGCGGACGGCAGTTTGGCCGCTTTATTGACGTCATACCACCAGGTATCGATACCGAGGCTATAGATGGGGCGCACGGCTGGCTGGGAGAATTTATCCCACCAGGCGAGACGGTCTTCCGCCATGTACCACATCGGCAACATGTAATAATTCCACGTTAATACGCGATCCAGGGCGCGCCCCAGAGGCAGCAATTTTTCTTTATTTCCCTGGGCGGCAATAATTTGGTTAATTAGCGAGTCGATAACCGGGCTTTGCACGCCGGGGGCATTATAAGTGGAGTTGATATATTCCGATGACCAGGAAATCTGTAAATCGGAACTGGGCCACGGCATCGCCCGCCACATGCGCGGCATCATGTCATAGTCGCGGCTGCGCATTCGGTTGGTGATTTGCGAGTTATCCACCTTGCGAATGTCCATGTTGATACCCAGCCGTTGCAGGCTATGTTGGAACGGCAATACCCACTGACTATTGCTGCTTGCAGGAAGCAATAATTCAAAGCTGAGTGGCTGGCCTGTGGTGGCATTAACGCGTTGCTGACCTTTCAGCACCCAGCCTGCATCGTTGAGAAGTTTGTCGGCTTTTAACAGGTTGTCACGGTCGTAGCCATCGCCTTTGGACACTGGTGGCTGGTAGATTTGCGTGAACACTTCTGGCGGTAGATCTTTTTTCATTGGCGCCAGAAGCACCAGCTCAGCGGCGTCGGGGTAATTTCTGGCCGCGTATTCGGTATTCTGAAAATAACTGTTCGTGCGACTCCAGGCATTGTAAAACAACGCCTTATTCATCCATTCAAAGTCAAAGGCGAGGGTGATGGCTTCCCGGACCCGGCGATCGCTGAATACCGGTCGTTGAATATTAAACGCCAGCCAGCGCGTATCCTGGGCTGATTCGTTCTTTTGCTCATCTTTGATAATGTATTTTTTATCGAAATTCTTACCGGTATAGCGAGTAGCCCAGTTTTTGGCGTCGTTTTCCATACGCAAATCAAAGGCACCGGCTTTAAACGCTTCAAAAGCGACATTATCATCGAGGTAATAATCATAGCGAATGGTATCGAAATTCCAGCGACCACGATTTACCGGTAAATCGGCCGCCCAGTAATCTTTAACGCGAGAATAAACAATATTCTGGCCCATTTTCCAGGATGTAATGCGGTACGGACCACTGGCAAGCGGAGGCGTAGAGAGCGGGTCGCTAAGTTTATGATCCTTCCAGTACTTTTCTGGAAATACCGGCAGCGAAAACAGACTCAGCATATCTTCTTTGCCTGGTTTGGCTAATTCAATACGCACGGTTAATGGCGCTATGGCTTTGACCGTTGTGCCTTTGTATACCAGGCGAAACTGCGGCACGCCCTCGGTCATAAATTTTTGAAAAGTAAACTCAACGTCGCGCGCGGTAATCGGCGAACCATCATGAAAACGGGCACGCGGATTGATAGCGACTTCTACCCAGGAATAATCGTCAGCATAGCGTGCGCTTTCGGCAATCAGCGGGTAATAACTGCCGGGTTCGTCATCGGAAGTGGTAAATAGCGTGTCGTACAGTTGCTCGGTGCGTGCGCCGGGGTTTCCGCGTAGTGCATAGCGGTTAAAATTATCGAAGGTACCAATGGAGGATAACGTTATTTGCCCGCCCTTCGGCGCAGCGGGATTCACATAATCAAAATGGTTGAAATTAAAAGCATACCGGGGTTCTCCCAGCACCGCAAAGGCATAGCTTTCCTTGATAGCTTGCGCCTGCGCACCGAAGGTGAACAGGGTGATAAACAGCAGCAGTATGCGCACAATCATCTGCAACGGATTTCCTTTTACTCATCATTAGCCGCAATCCGGCATGCTTCAACTATGAATAATAAGGGACACAAGCACACCTTACCACTGCGGCGTATGCGGTTTCTCCAGCCAGCGGACAAAATCATCTATCGGTAAGGGACGGCTAATCCAATAGCCTTGCAGGAAATTAACACCGCGCTCACGTAGCCAGCGCGCCTGTTCCGGTGTTTCGACACCTTCAGCAACCGTCAGCATATTGAGACGTTTCGCCAGCGTGAGCACCGCGTCAAGCACCGGAGATGTGACCGTTTCCGTACCTATAGCATTGATAAACCCACGGTCAATTTTCAGATACTCGAGCGTGAAGCGTTCCAGATAGATAAGCGCACTGTGTCCGGTGCCGAAGTCATCAATAGCAATTTCCACGCCGACAGAGTGCAGCCAGGCGAACAGTTTTGTGGCCTCATGCTCTTTCAGCATATCGCGCTCGGTTATCTCCAGTACAATCTGGAAATGGTGCGCGGGTAGGGAGGCGAGCAGCCGATGTATATCCGCTTTAAAGCTCTCGCTGTGCAGATGTTCCGGTGCGATATTAATGCCAAACTTTATGCCCACCGGCAGTACGTTTTGTAATTCAGCCGCATCACGGGCTATAAGCTCAAACAGATGCTGGGTCAGCGGCACGATCATCTTTTGCGATTCGGCATATTGAATGAAGGCATCCGGCGGGATTTCACCTGCAACAGGGTGACGCCAGCGTAGCAGCACTTCCAGGCCCGTGACCCGCAGCGTTGGCGTATCAACCACCGGCTGATACACCAGGTAAAATTGCTCACGTTTGATAGCAGCCATAATTTCTCTGCCAGGGCGCATACGCACACTCATCAGGTAATAGCAGAGCAGGCCAACGACAGTTCCACTCATACCGCCCAGTAAAAACGCATACCACACATCGTTCCATGTCCAGTCATCAGCATAAAGACGCACAGTCAGCGGAATGCCTGTTATTTTGGTTTCGCGTACGGGTTTGCCGGATAACTCACGGACGTTCATCAAATGCGACGAAAATGTCGAAAGCACGGTATCGCCAATAATGAGTGCGATCCCGTCGAAATCTTGCTGACGAGAGCTATAGAGAAGATATGGCGTCAGGTGCAGGTTTAATGCTGCAAAAACGCCGCTATTTTTCAATAAAGGGTTGCGATACCAGATGACGATAGCGGGTTTGTTGGGCACCATTGGCGTGCCAGGCAACATCGCCATATCGACGTCTTTGTTAATATCGAGCGCCGGGATCAACTCATTGAGCGGTATATCCATCTCCCCCGTTGCTGATGAACAAAAGCTCTTTTTATCCTTCACCAGCACAAATGTGCGAACATTCATGCTAAACGCCGCGCGGGCAGTTAGTTCAGGGTTAGCCTGCTGACAGGTATCTAAGGTGAGCGGCTGTAGGCGGTCAGTGGTTAATTTCAGGTCGGCGAAGTAGGTATCGAGATACTTTTGTACGTCGGTAATCAGTGTGTCGTATTTGACTTCGTGTTTATGCCAGGCAACCAAAAACTGAAGACAGCTGACCAGTATTGCAATCATCACGCCCGCAATAATGCAGGTAAGCAGGATCTTACGTCCGGAAGAGGGAGCGCGTATGAACATGGTTCCGTTAATATTCCCGAGATTACGACAACGCTGAAGTGGAAGAGAATGACGGGACTATAGCCTGGTTCAAGGCACGGAAACATCATTTTCTATGATGAATGAAAACAAAAAAGCACTGCTTAAGCAGTGCCTTCAGTTAACTCGTCAGGATAGCCAAGGGATTGCATCCAAACGGTTTATTAGCTGCGGCTAAGAACCCGACGTGCTTCGTTGTAACGCTTTTTCCAGTACGGCTCATTCATGCTGGAAATAATAACACCACTGCTGGTGGAAGCATGAACGAACTGATTGTTGCCGATATAAATACCGACATGGCGTCCAGTTGAACCGGCACGGAACAGAACTAAGTCACCTGTACGCAAATTACTGCGGGAAACTGACTTGCCCATTTCCTGCTGTTCATAAGTTGAACGAGGAAGTTCTAAGCCAAATTGTTCGCGGAATGTACGCTGTACGAAACCAGAACAATCGATACCTTTTTTAGTGCTGCCACCCAGACGATAACGTACGCCTTTCCAGTCAGCATACTGATCCATAATTCGCGATTTTACGTCGACATTACGAACCAGATTTTCAAATTCATCCTGAGAAGCTTGCAGTGATGATGTTTCACTACCCACTGCACGTGTCTCAGGATGCATATTCTTTGCGGTGTTATTTGCACTACATGCAGAAAGCAGAACCGCTACTGCAATCGCGGGAATCCCGCGCAAGATATATCTCAAAATCGGTTGAGATTTGACCATGTTGTTTGTTTTCCCTTGAAGTCCTTAACGACAAATATCGTTATAAAAAAATGCCAAGCGACACGAGACTAATTACCTGGGCACGTTGAAACAATTCCTTAAGGCCAAATCTGTGGACTAACGCACAAAATTATATGCTGTGAGGATAATCTACCGCCGAGGCAAAACGTGTTCGAGATTACCCGATTGACGCGGTCTTGGCGAGCGGTTTTACATGATTTTTTATAAGAAAAAGTGATACAGAAAGTTAATAAACGGGATTGGTCAATTAAAGCACTGTTGTCTAAAAGATGCGCAATCCATTCATTTGCTTAGAGAATGATCATTTCACTTAATGAACGAGAGCAAAGTCGCACATCATCAGGATTATCCCTACTATGAAAATAAACCTGATGATGTTAATTACTGTGAGTTATTTGTTTTATGAATGTTTATTTTTTCCAGGCAGTGATTTGTCAAAAAAGGCGATTAATTGATCACTTAAAGGTGTCATTAGCCACCAGGGCAACCCAATCAATATCACCGTCATGGAACCGACAATGATATCGGTAAACCAATGTGCGCCAATCATCACTCTGGGAAATGCAAAAACCACAAATATAATAAGGGCGATTACTCCTGCGACTTTTCCGAAATATCGCCACATAAAAGCGGAAAAAATAAGCAGCATCATGCCATGATCGCCGGGAAAACTATCTCGTGAGGCATCTTTCGTTGGAACAGATAGCAGTTCGCTGACGCGGTTAATATCTGTAAAGGTCAATGTCGGACTGGCCCGTTTTACCGGAATAAATGCCTGGCCCAACTGGTTTAATACCACTGCGGTTAACAGCATGACCAGACCAATAATCACAATACGCCGTCTGCCGGGTGCGTTTTCTTTCAGCCAGAAACTCAGCATCAGTATTCCCATCGCCAGCAGTGAACAACCGTCGAAGGCGCGATTATTAGTCAACGCAACCAGCCATAAAAGACTCTTGCTTTCGACCAGTTTCTGATTAAAAAAATAAAAAATATCCGCGTCAATTGGCAACCAGAATCCATGATTGACGGGAATGTACCAGGAAAGAAACAGCGCGAGGCCGACAATATTTAACAGCACTATTTGCGGCAAATTTTTGATCATATTTTCTCTAATTATCTTACTGAAAAACGCAGGCAACCTTACGCGTTGGTCGCTAAACGAAGCTTCAACAGCGCGCTCTGTAAGGCGTTCCAGTCAGTTTCGCTGCTGGAAATCAGCTCAATGCGGCTATCTGGTGGTGCAACGTTTTGCGTTTCAATGTGCAGGTCATCGCCCTGACGGTTGATGCGCACAAGACCTTCTGGTATCCGCATCACGCCTTTTACGCGTCCGACCGGCGCAAGTCGCGCCCATTCCAGAATGCCAATGGTGTCGAACACGGTATCAGCGTCGAATATCCAACCGCAGGCCTGGTGTCCTTGTCCGCTATTCAGACTGCGACGCCAGCGTTGATGCTCTGGCAGGCTTAATGCCGCTAATCCTTTTTTCTCGTTATGTTGATGCGAATGGGCAGCGCTGGCGGGTAACTCAGTTAAATTTCGACGAGGTAAATCCAGAAGATGACCTTCAATTTGCCCATGATCGCTGTGAATTAATTGCCGTTCGCCACCGTTTTGTTGCCACCAGCGTTGTAACGCTTGCTCGCTTTCTGGCGTAGCACGGTCGGATTTATTGGCGACAATGATGTCTGCGGCAGCCAGTTGATCACGGAAGTTTTCATTACCGACGCTTTTTTCGTCCAGCAGCAGGCGCGGATCGAGAATGCACAACGTGGCGCGCAGATCGATCCACGGTTCATAGACCGGCGCGGTTAACAGATCGAGGATCTGTTTCGGATGACCCAGTCCGGTCGGCTCTATCAGCAAGCGGTCTGGTTTTCCCTGGCGCAGTAAGGTATTCAACCCTACCTGCATGGGTAAACCATTAACGCAGCACATGCAGCCGCCGGGGATCTCTTTCAGCAATGCGCCGCTATCAGCGAGCAAAGCACCATCAATTCCGACTTCCCCAAATTCATTAACCAGAACCGCCCATTTTTCGTTGGGATCTTTGTGGGCTAGCAGATGAAGAATAGAGGTTGTTTTCCCGCTGCCGAGAAAACCGGTGATGAGGTTGGTCCTGGTCACAACGGCTCCGCAATAATCAGATGAGTTAACTGTGCGTTAATCCTGGCTAAAAAAGGCGGAAAAGAGAAGAGAGAGGGCGGACGAAGCGATGCTCCATCCGCTTTAACCGCAGAAATCGTTAAATTTTGAGGGTGTTTAATAGCGCCTGATGCGCGCCGAACTGCGCGATTTGTTGCCAGGCTTGTTCGATGGCCTGCACAAAATGCGGGTTATCTGGTAGGTCATCACCGAATACTTCACGCAAAGAAAGCAGGGCGGTGACGCGTTGTTCACTGCTACTGCCCGCAACGAGGTTGTGAATTTTATCGTAAAGCGGATCGCGGACATCGATAGCTTTTCCGGCATCATCTACGCCGCTCACATAGCGCATCCAACCTGCGACGCCTAATGCCAGTAACGGCCAGTTTGTTTCGCGAGCCAGATGGATGCGAATCCCTGCCAACATGCGTTGCGGTAATTTTTGACTGCCATCCATCGCGATTTGCCAGGTCTTATGTTTCAGCGCTGGATTGGCAAAACGTTCAATTAACGTATCCGCATAGTATGTTAAATCGACATCTTTAATCCGTAGCGTTGGCGCTTGCTCCTCCAGCATTAATGTTCTGGCGGCATGGCGAAATGCGCGGTCCTGCATGCAATCACTAATATGGGCGAATCCAGCCAGGTAGCCCAGATAAGCGAGAAAAGAGTGGCTGCCATTAAGCATGCGCAGTTTCATCTCTTCCCACGGCAGGACATCATCCACCATTTGTACACCTGCGATTTCCCAGGCTGGGCGCCCTGCGACGAAGTTATCTTCTACCACCCACTGGATAAACGGCTCGCAGCTAATTGCACAGGGATCATTCACGCCCAGATATTGGCTAATTTCTGCCAGTGATTCTTCCGTTGCTGCCGGGACAATGCGGTCGACCATGGTTCCCGGAAAGCTGACGTGTTCTTTTATCCACTCGGCAAGTTCTGGAGAGCGTTTTTCAGCCATCCCCAGCACCGCATTTTTCACCACATGACCATTGTCGGGAATATTATCGCAGGAAAGTACGGTAAACGGCGCAAGGCCACGTTCACGACGGCGTTTCAGCGCTTCGACAAGAATGCCTGGCGCGGAGTGAGGTTCTTCCGGGCTTTGTAAGTCATGAATAATCCGCGAATTATTGGTATCAAGCGCACCGGTGGCCGGGTCGATACAATAACCTTTTTCGGTAATGGTCAGGGACACAATTGCCACCTGCGGTTCGCAAAACTTCTCAATAATCGCCGCTAAGGAATCCAGTTTTGCATTCAGGCATTCATGAACGGCCCCGACAATAATCGCCTGATTGCCGTCTGCGCCTTTCTCCAACACGGTATATAAATGATCCTGTTCGCGAAGTTGGCTCATTAGCCGATCGCCGCTGAACAAACTGATTTCACAGATCCCCCAATCGCTGCTCTGGGCATTCAGCACACGGTCGGTCAGTAACGCCTGATGTGCGCGGTGAAAGGCTCCAAAGCCAAAATGAACGATACGGGATTTCAATTGCTGGCGATCGTAACGTGGAGTGTGAATGTGAGGCGGGAACGTAGTGGAGGCAATTGTGTTCATAGAAGTCACGTCTTAGTAACGATTGATTAACAACGCTAGTGTAAAGTTATATGACAGCAATTGAAATTGGTCTGGATTGTTAATGCGATGAAGTGTGAGGACGATCAATTTACAAGTGAATATTGCAGGCGAAAGGTGTTCAGGAGGCGCAAAATGAAGGATTGGTATAATAAATTAAAAAGGGACAGTCTGAGCTGTCCCTTTTCTGAATGTGGCTGAAGTTAGTCAGCACGCCCCATATAACGGCGTTCTTCGATATGGATACGAATTTTTTCGCCCGGGCTTAAGTATTCTGGTACCTGAATCACCAGTCCGGTGCTCAAGGTCGCCGGTTTGTTACGGGCACTGGCAGAAGCGCCTTTGATGCCAGGAGCGGTTTCAACGATTTCCAGATCAACGGTCTGCGGCAGTTCAAGCGCCAGCAGTTGACCGTCCCAGGTCAGAACCTGCATGTCTGGCATGCCGCCTTCCGGCATAAACAGCAGTTCTTCTTCAATCTGATCTTTGGTGAAGGTATACGGGGTATAGTCTTCTTTATCCATAAAGACATATTCGTTGCCATCGACGTAGGAGAAGTCAACGTAGCGGCGGGTCAGCGTCACGGTATCAACGATATCATCGCCTTTAAAGCGTTCTTCCACTTTCAGCCCGGTACGGACGTCTGAAAAACGCATTTTGTACAGCGTAGCGGCACCGCGGGCGGTAGGCGACTGAATATCAATGTCCTTAACCAGCAGCAGTTTGCCGTTGTAATTCAGTACCATACCTTTTTTAATTTCGTTCGCTCTTGGCATCGAAAAATTCCTGTTGTCGAAAATGTCAAAAATATCGCGACAAACTACTCGCGACGGGCCTTTCAGGCAAGTGGTATTCGCACTTTTGCTGGTGCCAAAAAGGTGGTAATGTGCGCGCTCCTCAATCCGGTGGTTAACCTTAAGAGAACAACGTATGGAATGCCGTCCGGGTTGCGGGGCGTGTTGCACCGCCCCCTCAATCTCCAGTCCTATTCCCGGTATGCCAGAAGGCAAGCCCGCCAATACGCCCTGCATTCAGCTTGATGAACAGCAACGCTGTAAAATTTTCACATCTCCACTACGGCCGAAAGTTTGCGCAGGCTTGCAGGCCAGTGCTGAAATGTGCGGTAACACGCGTCAGCAGGCCATGACCTGGCTTATCGATCTGGAAATGTTGACCGCGCCTTAAACATCTTTAATCCGCAGCAAGCAAAACAGGGTGGCGATAACCATCACCATCGCAAACCAGAACACCGCGTGATAATTCCAGATCTCGGCGACGATGCCCGCCACTGAACCAGCGATGATCCAGCCCACGCGCGACGTATTGGTATAGAGCGTGGTGGCTGAACCTGCCTGACCGGGCATCAGGTCCTGGAAATAGAGCATCCCGATACCGCCCAGAATGCCGATAAAAATAGCATTCAGCAGCTGCAAGCCCAACAGAATGGCAGGTGAATGCGCCATCAGCATTCCTGCGTAAAAACAGACGCCACCCACGGCAGCAACGCGCATTAAGAAACGCTTACCCAGACGTTTGGCAAAATATCCGGCAATCAACATGGTCGGGATTTCCAGCCCGGCGGCGGTCCCCATCATCACACCGGCCAGTTTCTCAGGAAGATGCAGTTCGTTGATAATAAATAGCGGCATGTTGATGATGTACAGGCTGTTCGAGCCCCACATCAATGTACAAATCACAAACAGCAACAGCGTATCGCGACGGTTACGGCGCGGCGCTTCAACCGTGCCGGTCGCCAACGGAAGCTCTTTTTGCATCGACGGTAAAAACAGCCACACCATCACGCCGCAAACAATAAACGCCACCGCCGCGCTGAGATACATTACCGTAAAGCTGAATCCCATCGCTAAGGCATACGCCAGCGGCGGGCCAATGACCCACGCTAACGATACCTGGGCGCGTAAAAAAGAGCTGAACATCACCGCTTCACGCCCGGTTTTGTCGGCATGTTCACGAGCAAGAGCAAACATTTGCGGGTTGGCGGTAGAACCAAAGCTGCTTAAAAAAACGCCCACGAATAACAAAACAAAGTAGTTGCGATTCCAGGCAAAAAGGGTACAGGCCAGCATGCCTAACAGGCAGCAAAAGACAATCAGCGATTTACGATCGCCGCGTTTATCAGAGCGTCCGGCGAGAAACTGACTGACCAGAATTCCGATAACGGCGCTGCCGGTAAAGAAGAATCCCACCATCGCCGGGCGCGCGTGCACTTCATCAGTGAGGAAAATACTTAGCGTCGGGGTTTGCAGGGCACCTGCAATACCGGTGAGAAAGGCAACAATTAAAAACGCCGCTGACGTCAGGTCAAACGATTTCGCGCTGGAAACTGCGGGGGAGTTATGCATGCTGGTCGATCAGTGAAAGATGAAGACGCGGAGTTTACGCTGCCTGTCAGAAAATAAACAGTCAGTGAAATCAAACTCGCTACGAATAATCAAAATGGCATTTCACTCTTGCTGATCCTCAGCTGACGCCGCCGAAATGCTAATGCTGATGGCTAATTTCACTGTCAGCATTTCAGATTTTTGGCAAAAAAATGTGCAGCACATCAAACTTTTGGACATAATTTAGCGGCTTCCCTTGCGTGCTGAAGAAGAAGTATTATTCTTGATTGAAACGTTTCAGCGCGATCTTGTCTTTAATCCTAAGCCAGGTTGGCGCTTTTTTTCTCATAGAAGCTGAATCGTTTCAATTCAGCAAGAGAGGAGAACTATGTTCCAGTTATCCGTACAGGACATCCATCCGGGCGAGAAGGCCGGAGACAAAGAAGAGGCTATTCGCAAGGTCGCCGCGGCGCTGGTGCAAGCCGGTAATGTAGCGGAAGGCTACGTCAATGGCATGCTGGCGCGCGAACAGCAAACCTCAACCTTTCTCGGCAACGGGATTGCTATTCCACACGGTACTACCGACACCCGCGATCAGGTACTGAAAACCGGCGTTCAGGTATTTCAGTTCCCGGAAGGTGTGACATGGGGTGAAGGGCAGGTAGCGTATGTTGCTATCGGTATTGCCGCCAGCTCCGATGAACATCTGGGCTTGCTGCGCCAACTAACCCATGTACTGAGCGATGATTCCGTTGCTGAACAACTGAAGTCAGCAACAACAGCAGAAGAACTTCGCGCATTGCTGATGGGCGAAAAGCAGAGTGAGCAGCTGAAGCTTGATAACGAAATGCTGACACTGGATATCGTTGCCAGTGATTTGCTGACCCTGCAAGCGTTAAACGCCGCTCGTCTGAAAGAAGCGGGCGCAGTTGACGCTACCTTCGTCACCAAAGCCATCAACGAGCAGCCATTAAATCTCGGGCAAGGCATCTGGCTGAGCGATAGCGCCGAAGGTAATCTGCGTAGCGCGATTGCGGTAAGCCGTGCGGCAAATGCTTTTGATGTGGACGGCGAAACGGCTGCCATGCTGGTGAGTGTGGCGATGAATGACGATCAGCCCGTCGCGGTTCTTAAGCGTCTCGCCGATTTGCTGCTCGACAATAAAGCTGACCGCTTGCTGAAAGCAGATGCGGCAACGCTGCTGGCACTGCTGACCAGCGATGATGCGCCGACCGACGACGTGTTAAGCGCGGAGTTTGTTGTGCGCAATGAACACGGCCTGCATGCCCGTCCAGGCACCATGTTGGTCAATACCATTAAACAATTTAACAGTGATATTACCGTGACAAACCTTGATGGCACCGGCAAACCGGCAAACGGACGTAGTCTGATGAAAGTTGTAGCACTTGGCGTTAAGAAAGGTCATCGCCTACGCTTTACCGCCCAGGGACCAGATGCTGAACAGGCGCTGAACGCCATTGGCGACGCCATCGCCGCAGGTCTTGGGGAGGGCGCGTAATGAGCAGACGTGTTGCTACGATCACCCTTAATCCGGCTTATGACCTTGTTGGTTTCTGCCCGGAAATTGAACGCGGCGAAGTGAACCTGGTAAAAACCACCGGTCTGCATGCGGCGGGTAAAGGTATCAACGTTGCCAAAGTTCTGAAAGATCTGGGTATTGATGTCACTGTTGGCGGCTTCCTCGGTAAAGATAACCAGGATGGGTTTCAGCAATTGTTCAGCGAGCTGGGCATTGCCAACCGTTTCCAGGTTGTACAGGGGCGCACCCGTATTAATGTCAAGTTGACGGAAAAAGACGGCGAAGTGACTGACCTCAACTTCTCTGGTTTTGAAGTCACTCCAGCCGACTGGGAACGCTTTGTGACGGATTCTCTGAGCTGGCTTGGTCAGTTCGATATGGTCTGTGTCAGCGGCAGTTTACC
The DNA here is from genome assembly GCF_005781105.1 of Escherichia sp. E2586. NCBI lineage: Bacteria > Pseudomonadati > Pseudomonadota > Gammaproteobacteria > Enterobacterales > Enterobacteriaceae > Escherichia > Escherichia sp. E2586. The sequence continues at coordinate 157,475 of NZ_VATN01000006.1, read as the reverse complement.
ATCAGGCGTCAGCCCGGAAGCCTTCACCGACTGGATGACTCGCCTGCGTAGTCAGTGTCCTTGCATTATCTTTGATAGTAGTCGTGAAGCGTTAGTGGCAGGTTTGAAAGCGGCACCGTGGCTGGTGAAACCTAACCGCCGCGAGCTGGAAATCTGGGCTGGCCGTAAACTGCCTGAAATGAAAGATGTGATTGAAGCTGCGCATGCGCTGCGTGAACAAGGTATCGCGCATGTCGTTATTTCACTGGGTGCCGAAGGCGCGCTTTGGGTTAATGCCTCCGGCGAATGGATCGCCAAACCACCGTCAGTCGATGTCGTAAGCACCGTTGGCGCAGGGGATTCTATGGTTGGTGGCCTGATTTATGGCTTGCTGATGCGTGAATCCAGTGAACACACTCTGCGTCTGGCGACAGCTGTTGCTGCCCTGGCGGTAAGTCAAAGCAATGTGGGTATTACCGATCGTCCGCAGTTGGCCGCAATGATGGCGCGCGTCGACTTACAACCTTTTAACTGACAGCAGGAGAGGCATAATGAAAACGCTGCTGATTATTGACGCTAATCTCGGTCAGGCACGCGCCTATATGGCGAAGACCCTGCTGGGCGCGGCGGCGCGAAAAGCAAAACTGGAAATCATCGACAATCCGAACGACGCTGAAATGGCGATTGTTCTCGGTGATTCCATCCCGAACGACAGCGCGCTGAACGGTAAAAATGTCTGGCTGGGCGATATTTCCCGGGCAGTTGCGCACCCTGAGCTGTTCCTGAGTGAAGCCAAAGGCCATGCGAAACCTTACACTGCGCCGGTCGCTGCGACAGCACCGGTTGCTGCCAGTGGTCCGAAACGCGTAGTTGCGGTGACTGCTTGCCCGACCGGGGTGGCGCACACTTTTATGGCGGCAGAAGCCATTGAAACCGAAGCGAAAAAACGTGGCTGGTGGGTGAAAGTTGAAACTCGTGGCTCTGTAGGCGCGGGTAATGCCATCACCCCTGAAGAAGTGGCAGCGGCGGATCTGGTGATTGTGGCGGCAGATATTGAAGTCGATCTGGCGAAATTTGCTGGTAAACCGATGTATCGCACCTCTACCGGTCTGGCGCTGAAGAAAACCGCGCAGGAACTGGATAAAGCCGTTGCTGAAGCGACGCCTTACGAACCAGCAGGCAAAGCTCAAACGGCGGCGACTGAAGGCAAGAAAGAGAGTGCAGGCGCGTATCGTCACTTGCTGACGGGCGTTTCCTACATGTTGCCGATGGTGGTTGCTGGCGGTCTGTGTATCGCGCTTTCTTTTGCTTTTGGTATCGAAGCGTTTAAAGAGCCGGGTACGTTGGCAGCGGCGCTGATGCAGATTGGGGGCGGTTCAGCCTTTGCGCTGATGGTGCCGGTACTGGCAGGTTATATTGCCTTCTCTATTGCCGACCGTCCGGGCCTCACGCCTGGCCTGATTGGCGGTATGCTGGCGGTCAGCACCGGTTCTGGTTTCATTGGCGGTATTATTGCGGGCTTCCTGGCTGGTTACATTGCGAAGTTAATCAGTACGCAATTGAAACTGCCGCAGAGTATGGAGGCGCTGAAACCGATCCTGATCATTCCGCTGATTTCCAGTCTGGTGGTTGGTCTGGCGATGATCTACCTGATCGGTAAACCGGTTGCTGGCATCCTCGAAGCTCTGACTCACTGGCTGCAAACGATGGGGACTGCGAATGCTGTTCTGCTGGGCGCGATCCTTGGCGGCATGATGTGTACTGACATGGGTGGCCCGGTTAACAAAGCGGCATACGCGTTCGGTGTGGGTCTGCTGAGTACCCAAACCTATGGCCCAATGGCAGCGATTATGGCGGCAGGTATGGTGCCACCTCTGGCAATGGGGCTGGCAACGATGGTGGCGCGTCGCAAATTCGACAAAGCGCAGCAGGAAGGCGGCAAAGCAGCTCTGGTTCTGGGACTGTGCTTTATTTCCGAAGGTGCAATTCCGTTTGCTGCCCGTGATCCGATGCGTGTGCTGCCGTGCTGTATCGTTGGTGGGGCGTTGACTGGTGCAATCTCTATGGCGATTGGTGCGAAACTGATGGCACCGCACGGTGGTCTGTTTGTTCTGCTGATCCCGGGCGCAATTACGCCGGTACTGGGTTACCTGGTGGCAATTATTGCCGGTACGCTGGTGGCGGGTTTGGCTTATGCCTTCCTGAAACGTCCGGAAGTGGACGCGGTAGCGAAAGCAGCGTAATAAAAGGTGTGTTACAGGGCAGAAATTTCCAGCCCTGTATCATGTGAAGATCGCAAGGTGATTGACCCGTTCTTGAGGGTAACTCTATGAATTTATCTATTTTATCTTTAAGTTGAAACCTGAAATCTTCATCAAACATTAACCTTATTTCCTCAAGGGCAGATTAATTTCTGCCCTTTTTTATTGCTTCCGTTCTGTGCATCCCGTCACAAATTCTCCGTTTTTTTAATCCATGCATTTAATAGCGTTTTGTGAGCCTGTTCAAATCTGCCCATTTTGCCCATCTGGCGGCAATTTACTTTAAGTAAAACATGCATACTATGAGCACATGTTTAAATACGAACACATGTTTAAACGTTATTTGCAGTACCTATATTCTTGTGGATTGACAGAGTTGGTAATTTTTTACCAGGGGACGTGCTATGCGCGAAAAGGAATATGTCGTAATTATAGGTTCGGCGAATATTGATGTCGCCGGATATTCACATGAATCATTAAATTATGCGGATTCAAATCCAGGGAAAATAAAATTTACACCTGGTGGAGTAGGGCGCAATATCGCGCAAAATCTGGCATTGCTGGGGAACAAAGTCTGGCTACTTAGCGCTGTAGGTAGTGATTTTTATGGTCAATCGCTCCTGACGCAAACCAATCAATCCGGTGTTTATGTCGAGAAATGCCTGATTGTGCCAGGGGAAAATACGTCGAGCTATTTATCATTGCTCGATAATACCGGTGAAATGTTGGTTGCTATAAATGACATGAATATTAGTAACTGTATTTCTGCGGAATATCTCGCACAGCACTGTGAATTTATCCAGGGAGCAAAGGTCATTGTCGCTGACTGTAATATCAGTGAAGAGGCGTTGGTCTGGATTCTGGATAATGCCGCCGACGTACCTGTATTTGTCGATCCAGTTTCGGCATGGAAATGTGTCAAAGTGCGCGACCGTCTAAGTCAGATCCACACCCTGAAGCCAAACCGCCTTGAAGCAGAAACCCTGAGCGGGATTGCGTTGTCAGGGCGTGAAGATGCCGCAAAAGTTGCCGCCTGGTTCCATCAACATGGCCTGAACCGCCTGGTACTGAGTATGGGCGGAGACGGCGTTTACTACAATGAAATCGGCGGTGAAAACGGCTGGTCTGCACCGATTAAAACCAATGTCATTAATGTTACCGGAGCGGGCGATGCCATGATGGCAGGTCTTGCTTCGTGTTGGGTCGACGGTATGCCGTTTGCCGAATCTGTTCGTTTTGCACAGGGATGTTCGTCAATGGCGCTCTCCTGTGAATACACCAATAACCCCAATTTATCGATTGCCAACGTTATATCGTTAGTGGAGAACGCAGAATGTCTGAATTAAACATTTCCCCTGAATTATTACAAATTTCCCCGGAAGTTCAGGATGCTTTAAAAAGCAAAAAACCAGTAGTTGCGCTGGAATCGACCATTATCTCTCACGGTATGCCGTTTCCACAAAATGCCCAGACGGCAATTGAAGTGGAAGAAACTATTCGTAAACAGGGCGCTGTACCTGCCACTATCGCCATTATTGGTGGCGTCATGAAAGTGGGCTTAAGCAAAGAAGAAATTGAATTGCTGGGTCGTGAAGGACATAACGTAACCAAAGTTAGCCGTCGCGATTTACCTTTTGTTGTTGCCGCCGGAAAAAATGGCGCAACCACCGTTGCTTCAACGATGATTATTGCGGCGCTTGCCGGAATTAAAGTATTTGCCACCGGGGGAATTGGTGGTGTACATCGTGGGGCGGAACATACCTTCGATATTTCTGCCGATTTGCAGGAACTGGCGCACACCAATGTCACCGTAGTTTGTGCCGGGGCGAAATCTATTCTCGATTTAGGCTTAACTACTGAATATTTAGAAACTTTCGGTGTACCTCTAATTGGCTATCAGACCAAAGCGCTGCCTGCGTTTTTCTGCCGGACCAGCCCGTTTGACGTCAGCATTCGTCTCGACAGTGCCACAGAAATTGCCCGCGCGATGGCGGTGAAATGGCAAAGCGGGCTGAACGGTGGCCTCGTGGTAGCGAACCCGATCCCGGAACAGTTTGCTATGCCGGAACACACTATCAATGCGGCGATCGATCAGGCGGTAGCTGAAGCTGAAGCGCAGGGTGTTATTGGTAAAGAAAGTACGCCGTTCTTGCTGGCGCGCGTTGCTGAACTGACCGGCGGTGACAGCCTGAAATCCAACATCCAGCTGGTGTTCAACAACGCCATTCTGGCGAGTGAAATTGCCAAAGAATACCAGCGTCTCGCGGGTTAATTTCCGACGGGCAGAAAGCCGTCGCCCGTACTGATCATACATACCGAAACCTGGCGCTGGCGCCGGGTTTACTGGCATAAAGGGAAAATCATTATGGATATAATGAGAAGTTTGGTGGGTATGGTGGTATTGCTGGCAATTGCGTTTGTGTTGTCGGTGAATAAAAAGGGCATCAGTTTGCGCACTGTTGGGGCCGCGCTGCTGCTGCAAATCGCCATTGGAGGCATCATGCTCTATTTTCCGCCGGGAAAATGGGCAGTAGAACAGGCGGCATTAGGCGTTCATAAAGTGATGTCTTACAGTGATGCCGGTAGCGCCTTCATTTTTGGTTCGCTGGTTGGGCCGAAAATGGATGTTCTCTTTGATGGCGCGGGCTTTATCTTCGCCTTTCGCGTACTCCCGGCGATTATCTTCGTCACTGCGCTTATCAGCCTACTGTACTACATTGGCGTAATGGGACTGCTGATTCGTATTCTTGGCAGTATTTTCCAGAAAGCCCTCAACATCAGCAAAATCGAATCTTTTGTTGCGGTTACCACTATTTTCCTCGGGCAAAACGAGATCCCGGCGATCGTAAAACCGTTTATCGATCGCATGAATCGCAACGAGTTGTTTACCGCAATTTGTAGCGGGATGGCGTCCATTGCTGGTTCGATGATGATTGGTTATGCCGGAATGGGCGTGCCGATTGACTACCTGTTAGCGGCATCGCTGATGGCTATCCCCGGCGGTATTTTGTTTGCGCGTATTCTTAGCCCAGCAACCGAGCCTTCGCAGGTGACATTTGAAAACCTGTCATTCAGCGAAACGCCGCCAAAAAGCTTTATCGAAGCGGCGGCGAGCGGTGCGATGACCGGGCTGAAAATCGCCGCTGGTGTGGCGACGGTGGTAATGGCGTTTGTCGCAATTATTGCGCTGATCAACGGCATTATCGGCGGAATTGGCGGCTGGTTTGGTTTCGCCAATGCTTCTCTGGAAAGTATTTTTGGCTATGTGCTGGCGCCACTGGCGTGGATCATGGGGGTAGACTGGAGCGATGCTAACCTTGCAGGTAGTCTGATTGGGCAGAAACTGGCGATAAACGAATTTGTTGCTTACCTGAGTTTCTCACCGTATCTGCAAACGGGTGGCACGCTGGAAGTGAAAACCGTGGCGATTATCTCCTTTGCGCTGTGTGGTTTTGCTAACTTTGGTTCTATCGGCGTTGTCGTTGGGGCGTTTTCGGCTATTTCGCCAAAACGTGCTCCGGAAATCGCCCAGCTTGGTTTACGGGCGCTGGCAGCAGCGACGCTTTCCAACCTGATGAGTGCGACTATTGCCGGGTTCTTTCTTGGGCTGGCGTAATGCTCGATTTGTAGTCCAGATAAGACGTATCCGGCAATCGCGCTATTGCAAATAATTTTTACTGCATCATCCCGGAGAATTTATTCTCCGGGTCCATCTCCAGCGCCAGTCCTGACAACTGCTTTCTGTTTTTAATTAGATACCCTTTCTTGTTTTTAATTAATAAACCGTCGTGAATGAATTGCGCGAGAACATATAAAAGATGTCGATAAGAAACGCCCAAATACTCTGCGGCTTGCGTGTGCTTTTCGTGATAAAGATCACTTTCCTGCGAGAGTAATATAAATGCTGCCAGGCGATTCACTAACGGAAATGATTGGTTCTGAGTTAAAGAAACAATATTGCGATAATTTTTATGACTTAAGGTGACGCAGAGATTTCGTAAAAATAGCGTGTCGTTTAATAACAGCGGACGGTAATGTTTCATGGGGAGCGCAATACACCAACACTCTTCAATAGCCTGTACCGCACGCGGTTCATGGTCTTTGTCGATTAACTCAATCTCGCCAATAAAACAGGGCGCGGCAAAGAAATCGATCAGCGACACGCGACCATTGGCCAGCGTGGCGTAAAGCCTGGCACGGCCTCGCGTCAGGTAAAACAGCCAGGACGGCTGTTGCCCTTCCTGCACAATGTAGTCACGCGCTAAAAAATGAAACAGTCGCGTATCGGCTGAAACATCCGTTGAAAAGCAATCCTTAAATGCGGATTCGTTTATCAGTTGTTGCTTCAATTCATTATTGTGGATTTCTTTCACGATGTTTATCCGCTATGAGATTTCTCATATTTAGCATACGTACGCTGTTGTTAAGATTCAATCATCGGCCCGGTCGAATTTTCTTTGCTGTAGAAAAAATAACGCAACTGGAAATAGAGGAAATAAACAATGGAAAAGAGAAAAATTATTCTGGATTGTGATCCGGGTCATGATGATGCTATTGCCATAATGATGGCTGCGAAACATCCGGCGATTGATTTATTAGGTATCACTATTGTGGCGGGTAATCAGACGCTTGATAAAACATTAATTAATGGCCTGAATGTTTGCCAGAAACTGGAGATTAATGTTCCGGTTTATGCGGGGATGCCGCAGCCCATTATGCGTCAACAAATTGTTGCCGATAATATTCACGGTGAAACCGGACTGGATGGCCCGGTATTCGAGCCGCTGACCCGCCAGGCAGAAAACACTCATGCGGTGAAATACATCATCGATACCCTGATGGCAAGCGATGGCGATATCACTCTGGTGCCGGTTGGTCCGTTGTCAAACATCGCGGTGGCAATGCGCATGCAACCCGCAATCCTGCCCAAAATCCGTGAAATTGTACTGATGGGCGGCGCTTATGGTACTGGCAACTTTACGCCATCTGCCGAGTTCAACATCTTTGCTGACCCGGAAGCCGCACGCGTGGTGTTCACCTCCGGCGTTCCGTTGGTGATGATGGGCCTCGATCTCACCAACCAGACCGTTTGCACCCCGGACGTGATTGCACGGATGGAAAGGGCAGGCGGCCCTGCCGGGGAGCTGTTCAGCGACATCATGAACTTCACTCTCAAAACGCAGTTCGAAAACTACGGTCTGGCTGGCGGCCCGGTGCACGACGCCACCTGCATCGGTTATCTGATTAACCCGAATGGCATTAAAACCCAGGATATGTACGTCGAAGTGGACGTTAATAGCGGCCCTTGCTACGGGCGTACCGTCTGCGACGAGGTGGGCGTTCTTGGCAAGCCCGCTAATACCAAAGTCGGCATTACCATCGATACCGACTGGTTCTGGGGCTTAGTCGAAGAGTGCGTTCGCGGCTACATCAAAACCCATTAAGTGTTGATAACAAGCCGGGTCAGTATCGCAAGATGCAGGCCCGGCTATTTCTGATGGGCAGAAAGCCGTCGCCCAAAATGACATGAAGAGATAATAACTATGGATGTCATGAGAAGTGTTCTGGGAATGGTGGTATTGCTGACTATTGCGTTTTTACTGTCAGTAAACAAGAAGAAGATCAGCCTGCGTACCGTTGGCGCGGCGTTAGTGTTACAGATCGTGATTGGCGGCATAATGCTGTGGTTACCGCCAGGGCGTTGGCTCGCTGAAAAAGTCGCTTTTGGCGTGCATAAAGTGATGGCGTACAGCGACGCGGGTAGCGCATTTATCTTCGGTTCTCTGGTCGGACCGAAGATGGATACCTTATTTGATGGCGCAGGATTTATCTTTGGTTTCAGAGTATTACCGGCAATTATCTTCGTCACTGCACTGGTGAGTATTCTCTACTACATCGGTGTGATGGGGATCTTAATTCGCATTCTTGGCGGTATATTCCAGAAAGCATTAAATATCAGCAAGATTGAGTCATTCGTCGCGGTTACTACCATTTTCCTTGGGCAAAACGAAATTCCGGCGATCGTGAAGCCCTTTATCGATCGTCTGAATCGCAATGAGCTGTTTACAGCTATTTGCAGCGGTATGGCCTCAATTGCCGGTTCGACGATGATTGGTTACGCTGCACTGGGCGTGCCTGTGGAATATTTGCTGGCGGCATCGTTAATGGCGATCCCCGGCGGGATCTTGTTTGCCCGCCTGTTAAGCCCGGCTACGGAATCTTCGCAGGTGTCCTTTAATAACCTCTCTTTCACCGAAACACCGCCAAAAAGCATTATTGAGGCCGCTGCTACAGGGGCAATGACCGGGCTGAAAATCGCTGCGGGTGTGGCGACAGTAGTCATGGCATTTGTTGCCATCATTGCGTTAATTAACGGTATTATCGGCGGCGTTGGCGGCTGGTTTGGTTTTGAACAAGCCTCGCTGGAGTCCATTTTAGGTTATCTGCTGGCCCCGCTGGCGTGGGTGATGGGTGTTGACTGGAGTGATGCGAATCTTGCCGGGAGTTTGATTGGGCAGAAGCTGGCGATCAACGAATTTGTCGCTTATCTCAATTTCTCGCCATATCTGCAAACGGGTGGCTCTCTGGATGCTAAAACCGTGGCGATTATTTCTTTTGCGCTGTGCGGTTTCGCTAACTTTGGTTCTATCGGGGTAGTGGTTGGGGCATTTTCTGCGGTTGCGCCACACCGTGCGCCGGAAATCGCCCAGCTTGGTTTACGGGCGCTGGCGGCGGCGACGCTTTCCAACCTGATGAGTGCGACCATTGCCGGGTTCTTTATTGGTTTAGCGTAGTGCGCGATTTATGAGCCGGATAAGACGCGTTAAGCGTCGCATCCGGCAACATTGTTACACCATTGGCACTAATGAAAGCGCGTTATCGGCAGACAGGGTAGGGTTGTTTAAGCTGCCGCTGGCGCGCGAAATTGCCGCGCAGGCCATCGCAAAATGGGCGCTATCACGGAAACTGCTTCCTTCCAGAAAGCTATACACCAGGCCCGCCATAAAACCATCGTCAGCACCAAAACTGTCTACCGTCGTATGTGCTGGCGGAGTCAGCAAAAATTGTTCACCATCCTTTTCGCTGCAATAAACTGACTCATCGGGCAAATAAACAAACAGATGCTGAACACCTTGCTGATGCAACGCATTCACTGCGGCATTACGATCAGCATCGCTGGTTATCGGCTGGCCCCATAAAATTTCCAGCTCTGGCAAAGTGGGTTTCAGAGTGTGAATATGCGCCAGCCAGTGTTTGATTTTGCCCGCTTTAAATTCTGAAACGGTATCGACAAACACCGGGATTTCATCGGCAAGGGTGAAGACCCACTCCAGCGCCTCGGCAGTCAGGTTACAATCTGCCAGCACCACGCCCGCATGATGAAGTAAATCGCGCGACCCGTTCAGTAGTTGCGGTGTCAACTGTTCCAGCAGATGGGTATCGTTAATCGCCAGCACGGTTTCATCGTCTCGATTGGCAATTGCCAGATACGTCGATGTGCTTTGGCCGTGTAAACGAACACAGCCGGAGACATTCACTCCGGCGCGGCGCGTCTCTTCCAGGAGCATTTCGCCATAAAAGTCATCGCCAATCACCGAGAGTAAATGGACGTCGCGGCCTAACAGCGCCAGATTGTGGGCAATGTTGCGCCCAACGCCGCCCGCCGAGCAATGAATCGTACCGGGATTAGAGGCCGCTTGCGGATAACGGATATCCGCCATCCCGCGAATATCCATATTGATTGTTCCCACCACCACGCAATATTCCTGCTCGGTGAGAATGTAACCTTTGCCTTTAATCCGCCCTTTGCGCATTAAATCCATAATATGCGCCGCAACGCGCGAACGGCTAATTTGCAGCATATCCGCAATTTCATTCTGCTGAATCAGCGGGTTACGCCGTAAAATTGCAAGGATTTCCTTCTCCCGGTTGTTCATTTTCAGGCTACCGCTTTTTCAGTTTGTTGCGCTTTCAGCCAGGCGATCTCTTCTGCCCAGATATCCGGGTTGATGGTTTCGAGGATCAGCGGAATCCCGTCGAAGCGGTCGTCCTGCATGATCCAGCGGAACGCATCATGACCGATATTGCCTTCACCAAGGCTATGATGGCGGTCAACGCGGCTGCCAAAGGTACTTTTCGCATCGTTGAGGTGCATCCCGCGCAGATACTTAAAGCCAACAATACGAGCAAAATCAGCGAACGTTTTCTCGCATTCGGCTGGAGTACGCAAATCATACCCGGCAGCGAAAGCATGGCAGGTATCAATGCAGACGCCGACGCGGGATTTATCTTCCACACCGTCGATAATCGCCGCGAGATGTTCGAATTTAAATCCAAGGTTGCTGCCCTGACCGGCGGTATTTTCAATAACCGCGGTCACACCTTGTGTTTTATCCAGTGCAATGTTGATGGATTCGGCAATACGCGCAAGGCAATCCTCTTCTGAAATCTGCATCAGATGGCTGCCAGGGTGGAAGTTGAGCAAAGAAAGTCCCAGTTGTTCGCAACGCTGCATTTCATCTATAAAGGCATCGCGCGATTTTTCCAGGGCTTCAGCGACCGGATGTCCGAGGTTAATCAGATAACTGTCGTGGGGAAGAATTTGCGCCGATGTGTAGTGATATTTTTCACAGGCGGCTTTGAATTCATCGATGGTTTGCGTCGTGAGCGGTGCGGCACGCCACTGACGTTGGTTTTTGGTGAACAAGGCAAACGCGGTTGCGTCGATTTCGGCGGCGCGAATTGCGGCATTTGCCAGACCGCCAGCAGCACTAACGTGCGCTCCAATGTATTTCATGCGAGGACTCCTGTTAAACCCGCTGGAGGAAAACGGTAATGATAGCGGGTTAACAGGAGCAAGATGTAGTGGTTTATGCGATGACGCTTTGAATCACATAGTTAATTGCACCACCACCAACAATCAGCCAGGCAAACAGTACCAGTGCCATCAGCAGAGGTTTCGCCCCGGCTTTTTTCAGCGCGCTGACGTGAGTGGTCAGACCCAGCGCCGCCATCGCCATTGCCAGCAGGAATGTATCCAGCGTTACCAGCATGTTCACCACGCTCTGCGGTAACAGGTGGAACGAGTTAAAGATGGCAACTACGATGAACAAGATGGCAAACCACGGAATAGTGATTTTGCTTTTCTCGCCGCTGTTCGCCCCAGACAGCTGTTTAACACGCGCCGCCAGCAGGATGAGGAACGGGGCCAGCATCATCACGCGCAGCATTTTGGAAATAACCGCTGCGTTTTCTGCATCCGGGCTGATGGCATGACCTGCCGCCACCACCTGCGCCACTTCGTGCACAGTAGAACCAATGTAGATACCGAAAGTTTCCGGGCTAAACCATTGAGACATCAGTGGATATATCGCCGGGTAGAGGAAAATCGCGACGGTCCCGAAGATAACAACGGTTGCAACAGCCACGGTTACTTTACTGGCTTCCGCTTTCACTACCGGCTCAGTCGCCAGTACCGCTGCAGCACCACAGATACTGCTACCGGCACCGATCAACCAGCTGGTGTGCTTATCCAGACCAAACACTTTCTGCCCCAGGAAGCAAGCCAGCAGGAAGGTACTGGACAGCGTCAGCACGTCAATGATGATCCCACTGATACCGACATCGGCAATTTGTGAGAACGTCAGACGGAAGCCATAAAGAATGATACCCAGACGTAATAAATATTGCTTGGCAAACAGCACGCCACCGTCACAGCTTTTCCAGATGTGCGGATAGATGGTGTTGCCTAAAACCATCCCCAACAAGATTGCGAGGGTGAGGGCACTAAACCCGGCACCCGCAATCGCGGGAATGGAACCACCCCACAGGGCGACCCCGGTGATAACTGCACTCAGGGCTAACCCCGGAATAAAATGCCACAGTGTACGATGTTGTTTCTGTAAGGTGATATTCGTCATAACCCTCTCCTTTAACCGGGCATAAGGTTACGACTAACTGGTTTAAAAATAAAATTGATTATATATTTATAATTAATCTTTATAAGTGGTAAGCGACTATGCACATCACCCTCCGGCAGTTGGAAGTTTTTGCAGAAGTATTGAAAAGTGGATCAACCACCCAGGCGTCGGTGATGCTGGCGTTGTCGCAATCAGCAGTGAGTGCAGCCTTGACCGACCTGGAAGGGCAGCTTGGCGTGCAACTGTTTGATCGCGTGGGTAAAAGACTGGTTGTTAATGAACACGGGCGGCTGCTCTATCCGCGTGCGTTGGCACTGCTTGAACAGGCGATTGAAATCGAACAACTGTTTCGCGAAGACAACGGCGCGATTCGTGTCTATGCCAGTAGTACCATCGGTAACTACATTCTGCCTGCAGTCATCGCCCGTTATCGCCATGATTATCCGCAGTTGCCGATTGAACTGAGCGTTGGGAACAGCCAGGACGTGATGCAAGCGGTGCTGGATTTCCGCGTTGATATTGGCTTTATTGAAGGACCGTGCCACAGCACTGAAATCATTTCTGAACCGTGGCTGGAAGACGAGCTGGTGGTTTTCGCCGCGCCGACTTCGCCGCTGGCTCGTGGTCCGGTCACCTTAGAACAGCTGGCCGCTGCGCCGTGGATCCTGCGTGAACGCGGTTCAGGCACGCGGGAGATTGTCGATTATCTGTTACTGTCGCATTTACCGAAGTTTGAGATGGCGATGGAATTAGGTAACTCCGAGGCAATCAAACATGCGGTGCGTCATGGGTTGGGAATTAGTTGCCTGTCGCGAAGGGTCATTGAAGATCAATTGCAGGCTGGCACATTAAGTGAAGTTGCTGTCCCTCTGCCGCGCCTGATGCGTACGTTGTGGCGTATACATCATCGGCAGAAACACCTTTCCAACGCGTTACGGCGCTTTCTGGAGTACTGCGATTCCTCCACTTTGCCGCGTTAATCCGTTGTACAGAAACCTACGGGGCTGTGTCGATTTTGTGACGCAGCACCACCGGTATACATTCGCCAGAAAAGAGATTGGTTGCTTTACTTATAATCCCTGGACGATCATGAAGGTGTCTTATAAAAGCGTATTTCTACCGGAAGGATTGCAAATCGTCTGCTACAATCGCGCCTCATTTTTAAGATGGATAGCATTTTCGTATGGTTTCCGAAACTAAAACCACAGAAGCGCCGGGCTTACGCCGTGAATTAAAGGCGCGTCACCTGACGATGATTGCCATTGGCGGTTCCATCGGTACGGGTCTTTTTGTTGCCTCTGGCGCAACGATCTCTCAGGCAGGTCCAGGTGGGGCGCTGCTCTCGTATATTCTGATCGGCCTGATGGTTTACTTCCTGATGACCAGTCTTGGTGAACTGGCGGCATATATGCCGGTTTCTGGTTCCTTTGCCACTTACGGTCAGAACTATGTAGAAGAAGGCTTTGGCTTCGCGCTGGGCTGGAACTACTGGTACAACTGGGCGGTAACTATCGCCGTTGACCTGGTGGCCGCTCAGTTGGTCATGAGCTGGTGGTTCCCGGACACCCCGGGTTGGATCTGGAGTGCGCTGTTCCTCGGCGTTATCTTCCTCCTGAACTACATTTCAGTTCGTGGCTTTGGCGAGGCGGAATACTGGTTCTCACTGATCAAAGTCACCACGGTCATTGTCTTTATCATCGTCGGCGTGATGATGATTATCGGCATCTTCAAAGGCGCACAGCCTGCGGGCTGGAGCAACTGGACGATTGGCGAAGCACCATTTGCTGGTGGTTTTGCGGCGATGATCGGTGTGGCAATGATTGTCGGCTTCTCTTTCCAGGGAACCGAGCTGATCGGTATTGCTGCAGGCGAGTCCGAAGAACCGGCGAAAAACATTCCACGCGCGGTACGTCAGGTGTTCTGGCGAATCCTGCTGTTCTATGTGTTCGCAATCCTGATCATCAGCCTGATCATTCCATACACCGATCCGAGCCTGCTGCGTAATGATGTTAAAGACATCAGCGTCAGCCCGTTCACCCTGGTGTTCCAGCATGCGGGTCTGCTCTCTGCGGCGGCGGTGATGAACGCGGTTATTCTGACGGCGGTGCTGTCAGCGGGTAACTCCGGTATGTATGCGTCTACTCGTATGCTGTACACCCTGGCGTGTGACGGTAAAGCACCGCGCATTTTCGCTAAATTATCGCGTGGCGGCGTACCGCGTAACGCACTGTATGCGACCACGGTAATTGCAGGTCTGTGCTTCCTGACCTCCATGTTTGGTAACCAGACGGTATACCTGTGGCTGCTGAACACCTCCGGTATGACAGGCTTTATCGCCTGGCTGGGAATTGCGATCAGCCATTATCGTTTCCGTCGCGGTTATGTGCTGCAGGGGCATGATATTAACGATCTGCCGTACCGTTCAGGCTTCTTCCCGCTGGGACCGATCTTCGCTTTTGTGCTGTGCCTGATTATCACTCTGGGCCAGAACTACGAAGCGTTCCTGAAAGACACTATCGACTGGGGTGGCGTAGCGGCAACCTATATTGGCATCCCGCTGTTCCTTATGATCTGGTTTGGCTATAAGTTGATTAAAGGAACCCACTTCGTACGCTACAGCGAAATGAAGTTCCCGCAGAACGATAAGAAATAAGTTTTACCCCTTCCTTAATAAAGCCCTCTCAACCGAGAGGGCTTTTTCTTTTCCTTAGTATTCATACGGATATAAAATTTAACATTTGGATTGATAATTGTTATCGTTTGCATTATCGTTACGCAGAAATCAAAAAAGGCTGACAAATCAGAGGCTGTTCAGGCTTTTGGGATGATCACCTGCATACAAAAAAGTCTACCGCGATGCTGCCGTACGCAAGGGGACATGAAGAAGATGTGAGCGATAACCCATTTTATTTTCGTAGTTACCTCATGGAGATATGGAATGTTTAGGTTGAACCCTTTCGTACGGGTCGGGCTGTGTTTGTCCGCAGTTTCATGTGCATGGCCTGTGTTAGCGGTTGATGATGATGGCGAAACGATGGTAGTCACGGCATCTTCCGTTGAACAAAACCTCAAAGATGCGCCCGCCAGTATCAGTGTCATTACCCAGCAAGATTTGCAACGTAAACCAGTGCAAAATTTGAAGGATGTCCTCAAAGAAGTGCCGGGCGTACAACTGACTAACGAAGGGGACAACCGTAAGGGCGTCAGTATTCGTGGTCTGGATAGCAGCTACACCCTGATTCTTGTCGATGGTAAACGTGTTAACTCGCGCAATGCCGTCTTCCGCCATAATGACTTTGACCTGAACTGGATCCCGGTCGATTCTATCGAACGTATCGAAGTGGTACGTGGCCCGATGTCTTCACTGTATGGTTCCGATGCGCTCGGCGGCGTGGTGAACATCATCACTAAAAAAATCGGCCAGAAATGGTCAGGTACGGTAACGGTAGATACCACCATTCAGGAACATCGCGATCGCGGTGACACCTACAACGGCCAGTTCTTCACGAGTGGACCGCTGATTGACGGCGTGCTGGGAATGAAAGCTTACGGCAGCCTGGCAAAACGTGAAAAGGATGACCCGCAGAGTTCCTCTACTACCGACACGGGAGAAACGCCGCGTATTGAAGGATTCTCCAGCCGCGACGGCAATGTCGAATTTGCCTGGACGCCGAATCAAAATCACGATTTTACCGCTGGTTACGGTTTCGACCGCCAGGATCGCGATTCTGACTCGCTGGACAAAAACCGCCTCGAACGCCAGAACTACTCCGTAAGCCATAATGGGCGCTGGGATTACGGCACCAGCGAACTGAAATATTATGGTGAGAAAGTCGAGAACAAAAACCCAGGCAACAGTAGCCCGATTACTTCCGAAAGTAACACGGTCGATGGTAAATACACGCTGCCGCTGACGGCTATCAATCAGTTTGTCACGGTGGGTGGTGAATGGCGCCACGACAAACTTAGCGATGCGGTGAACCTGACCGGCGGTACCAGCACTAAAACGTCCGCCAGTCAGTACGCGCTGTTTGTGGAAGATGAATGGCGGATCTTCGAGCCGCTGGCGCTGACGACCGGCGTGCGTATGGACGATCACGAAACCTACGGCGAACACTGGAGCCCGCGTGCCTATCTGGTCTATAACGCCACCGATACCGTAACAGTAAAAGGCGGCTGGGCGACGGCTTTTAAAGCACCTTCGTTATTACAACTTAGCCCCGACTGGACGACCAACTCCTGCCGTGGCGCATGCAAGATTATTGGTAGCCCGGACCTGAAACCAGAAACCAGCGAAAGTTGGGAGCTGGGGCTTTACTACATGGGCGAAGAAGGTTGGTTGGAAGGCGTTGAATCCAGTGTGACCGTCTTCCGCAATGATGTGAAAGATCGTATTAGCATCAGCCGTACATCTGACGTCAATGCTGCGCCGGGTTACCAAAACTTTGTTGGTTTTGAAACGGGGGCAAACGGTCGACGTATACCGGTGTTCAGTTACTACAACGTCAATAAAGCACGTATCCAGGGTGTGGAAACTGAGTTGAAAATCCCGTTCAACGATGAATGGAAGCTGTCACTCAACTACACCTACAACGATGGACGCGATGTCAGCAACGGTGAAAACAAACCGCTATCCGATCTGCCGTTCCATACCGCTAACGGTACGCTGGACTGGAAACCGCTGGCGCTGGAAGACTGGTCGTTTTATGTTTCTGGTCACTACACTGGTCAGAAACGAGCCGATAGCGATACCGCTAAAACACCGGGCGGTTATACCATCTGGAATACCGGCGCGGCCTGGCAGGTGACCAAAGATGTCAAACTGCGCGCAGGCGTGCTGAACCTGGGCGACAAAGATCTGAGTCGTGATGACTACAGCTATAACGAAGACGGGCGTCGTTACTTTATGGCAGTGGATTATCGCTTCTGATGAAGAGATGCCCGGCGAACCGGGCGAACTTTCACTTCAGTAAATACTGCGCATGGAAGCGCAGATGATCCTCTATAAAAGAAGCAATGAAGTAATAACTGTGATCATAACCAGGTTGAATACGTAGCGTCATCGGCCACGCTTTCTGGCGCGCAGCTTCTGCCAGTACCGCGGGTTGAAGCTGGTCGGCAAGAAACTGATCGTTATCACCCTGATCGATAAGCGTCGGAATCGCATCTTGCGCATTGCTGGCGTACATCAGCGCGCAACTGTCCCATTCCAGCCATGCATTTTTGTCCTCACCTAAATAGGCGCTAAATGCTTTGATTCCCCACGGGACGCTGCACGGATTCACAATCGGCGCAAAGGCCGAAACGCTGGTGTATTTGCCCGGATTTTTCAGCGCCATAATCAATGCGCCATGACCACCCATCGAATGACCGCTAATAGCACAGCGATCGCTGACGTTAAATTGCGATTGAATCAGCATCGGTAATTCATCGTGCAGATAATCATACATCCGGTAATGCGTCGCCCACGGTGGTTGCGTGGCGTTGAGATAAAATCCTGCACCCTGGCCTAAATCGTAGCCATCATCGTTGGCAACCTGTTCGCCGCGCGGGCTGGTGTCTGGCATCACCAGCACAATCCCCAGTTCTGCCGCTACGCGCTGAGCGCCTGCTTTGGTGGTGAAGTTCTCGTCATTGCAGGTTAAACCTGAAAGCCAGTACAGCACAGGCGGTGGGGCGTTGTCGCGGGGCGGTGGGAGAAAGATGCTGAACGTCATCGGGCAATTTAAGGTACTGGAGTCGTGCCGCCAGCGTTGCTGCCAGCCTTCAAAACAGCGGTGCTCTTCGAGCATTTCCATGCGTGGCTCCTTGTTGTGTTGTTTGCATTTTAGTCATCATACCGTTTATTCAATGCGCTGTGAGTAACTTTCACTTCCGCATATGCATAACGATGTTTTAACATCTAACGCTGAAAGGCAGCGGCAATTACAATAATTATCGCTGTGAATACTGGATTATGTGCGCCACCTCACGCACAATAATCGGGCTGCTAATCAGCTTAATAACTTTGCCCCCACGCAGGGCGGAGGCGTCACACCTGCAGGAGAAAACGTAAATGCCATCACTCAGTAAAGAAGCGGCCCTGGTTCATGAAGCGTTAGTTGCGCGAGGACTGGAAACACCGCTGCGCCCGCCCGTGCATGAAATGGATAACGAAACGCGCAAAAGCCTTATCGCCGGTCATATGACTGAAATCATGCAGCTATTGAATCTCGACCTCGCTGATGACAGTTTGATGGAAACGCCGCATCGCATCGCTAAAATGTATGTCGATGAAATTTTCTCCGGTCTGGATTACGCCAATTTCCCGAAAATCACCCTCATTGAAAACAAAATGAAGGTCGATGAAATGGTCACCGTGCGCGATATCACCCTGACCAGCACCTGCGAGCACCATTTTGTCACTATCGATGGCAAAGCGACGGTAGCCTATATCCCGAAAGATTCGGTGATTGGCCTGTCGAAAATTAACCGCATCGTGCAGTTCTTTGCCCAGCGCCCGCAGGTGCAGGAACGTCTGACTCAGCAAATCCTCATTGCGCTGCAAACGCTGCTGGGGACCAATAACGTGGCTGTCTCCATCGACGCGGTGCATTACTGCGTGAAAGCGCGTGGCATCCGCGATGCAACCAGCGCCACGACAACGACCTCCCTCGGTGGTTTGTTCAAATCCAGTCAGAATACGCGGCACGAGTTTCTGCGCGCTGTGCGTCATCACAACTGATTAAAAGGCAGGAACCATGGAGCGCAACGTCACGCTCGATTTTGTTCGCGGCGTCGCCATTCTGGGGATCCTGCTATTAAACATCAGCGCCTTTGGTTTACCAAAGGCGGCTTATCTCAATCCCGCCTGGTATGGCACTATTACCCCGTCCGACGCCTGGACCTGGGCGTTTTTGGATCTCATCGGTCAGGTAAAATTCCTCACGCTTTTTGCGCTGCTGTTTGGCGCGGGCCTGCAAATGTTGCTGCCGCGCGGCAGACGCTGGATTCAGTCGCGGTTAACACTGTTAGTCTTGCTGGGCTTTATTCACGGTTTATTGTTCTGGGACGGCGATATCCTGCTGGCTTACGGGTTGGTGGGCTTAATCAGTTGGCGACTGGTGCGCGATGCGCCATCGGTAAACAGTTTATTTAATACTGGCGTGATGCTGTATCTGGTGGGGATTGGCGTTTTGCTGTTGCTGGGGTTGATTTCTGACAGCCAGACCAGCCGCGCCTGGACGCCAGATGCATCGGCCATTTTGTATGAAAAATACTGGAAACTTCATGGCGGCGTTGAAGCGATCAGTAACCGCGCCGATGGCGTAGGCAACAGTTTACTGGCACTGGGCGCGCAGTATGGCTGGCAACTGGCGGGGATGATGTTAATTGGCGCGGCGCTGATGCGTAGCGGCTGGCTGAAAGGGCAGTTCAGCTTACGTCACTATCGTCGTACCGGTTTTGTGCTGGTGGCAATTGGTGTGCTGATTAACCTTCCTGCTATCGCACTGCAATGGCGGCTGGACTGGGCGTATCGCTGGTGTGCCTTCTTACTTCAAATGCCGCGTGAACTTAGCGCGCCGTTTCAGGCAATTGGCTATGCGTCGCTGTTTTATGGCTTTTGGCCGCAATTAAGCCGCTTTAAGCTGGTATTGGCAATCGCCTGCGTCGGACGGATGGCGCTAACCAATTATCTACTGCAAACGCTGATTTGTACCACGCTGTTTTACCACCTCGGTTTGTTTATCCAGTTTGACCGCCTGGAGTTGCTGGTGTTTATCGTTCCGGTATGGCTGGCGAACCTGCTTTTCTCTGTTATCTGGCTGCGTTACTTCCGTCAGGGGCCGGTGGAATGGCTCTGGCGTCAGTTAACCTTGCGCGCTGCCGGACCTGCATTATCTAAAACATCCAGATAACGATCTGGATCACATTCATTAACAAAACGGCTGTAACCGTTTCCATTGCTGTGACTCGATTCACGAAGTCCTGTATTCAGTGCTGACAAAATAGCCGCCAGCAAGCAGTAACCTACTGCAATCTCATAACAGGTAGTGAATATGATCACCATTCGTGATGTAGCGCGTCAGGCTGGCGTCTCTGTGGCAACGGTTTCCCGGGTGCTCAATAACAGCACGCTGGTAAGTGCCGACACGCGTGAAGCAGTTATGAAAGCGGTGAGTGAGTTGGATTATCGGCCAAATGCCAATGCACAGGCGCTGGCAACTCAGGTGAGCGATACCATCGGTGTGGTGGTCATGGATGTTTCAGATGCATTTTTCGGCGCATTGGTTAAAGCCGTCGATCTCGTTGCCCAGCAACATCAGAAATATGTGTTGATTGGCAATAGCTATCATGAAGCGGAAAAAGAGCGTCATGCCATCGAAGTGCTAATCCGCCAGCGTTGTAACGCGTTGATCGTTCATTCAAAAGCGTTAAGTGACGATGAACTGGCGCAATTTATGGACAACATTCCTGGCATGGTGCTCATCAATCGGGTTGTGCCTGGCTATGCCCATCGCTGTGTTTGTCTGGATAATATTAGCGGCGCCAGAATGGCGACGCGCATGTTGCTGAACAACGGCCATCAACGTATCGGCTATCTCTCTTCCAGCCACAGCATTGAAGATGACGCAATGCGTAAAGCGGGCTGGATAAGCGCGCTGAAAGAGCAGGATATTATTCCGCCGGAAAGCTGGATTGGCACGGGGACACCGGATATGCCAGGCGGCGAGGCGGCGATGGTTGAACTACTCGGGCGCAATCTACAACTTACCGCTGTATTTGCCTATAACGACAATATGGCCGCTGGCGCTCTGACGGCATTAAAAGATAATGGCATTGCGATTCCGTTACATCTCTCAATCATTGGTTTCGATGATATCCCCATTGCTCGTTACACCGACCCGCAATTAACGACTGTGCGTTACCCCATTGCTTCGATGGCAAAATTAGCCACGGAACTGGCCTTGCAGGGGGCAGCAGGCAACATTGATCCGCGTGCCAGCCACTGTTTTATGCCGACGTTAGTGCGCCGCCATTCTGTCGCAATACGCCAGAATGCGGCGGCGATCACTAACTGAGCAAATCAGAGGATGTAACCGCTTTCAATTTGTGAGTGATTTCACAGTATGTTAACAATGTGGTAGCTATGATTGCACCGTTTTAACGTTGTAACTTGTATGTAACAGCGAATAATCGCTTTTATCGAGGTTATGGCGTCGTAACAACAATTAGAGCCGTTTTATGGAGCGTTACCGGGCATGGACGAACGGATTTTTAAAAATGAGCTTCGGCGTTCAGTAACACTTCATTAACCATACTGGCCCGCCGAGCATTTATCTCAAGCACTACCCTGCATAAGAAAAACCGGAGATACCATGAATAAGAAGGTGTTAACCCTGTCTGCTGTGATGGCCAGCATGTTATTCGGCGCCGCTGCACACGCTGCTGATACCCGTATTGGTGTGACGATTTATAAATATGACGATAACTTTATGTCTGTTGTGCGTAAGGCTATCGAACAGGATGCGAAAGCAGCACCAGACGTCCAGTTGCTGATGAATGATTCACAGAATGACCAGTCCAAGCAGAACGATCAGATTGACGTGCTGTTGGCGAAAGGGGTGAAGGCGCTGGCAATCAACCTGGTTGACCCGGCAGCTGCGGGTACGGTGATTGAGAAAGCGCGCGGGCAAAACGTGCCGGTGGTTTTCTTCAACAAAGAACCTTCCCGTAAGGCACTGGATAGCTACGACAAAGCCTACTACGTTGGTACTGACTCCAAAGAGTCCGGCATTATCCAGGGCGATCTGATTGCTAAACACTGGGCGGCGAATCAGGGGTGGGATCTGAACAAAGACGGTCAGATTCAGTTCGTACTGCTGAAAGGCGAGCCGGGCCATCCGGACGCAGAAGCACGCACCACTTACGTGATTAAAGAACTGAACGACAAAGGCATCAAAACTGAACAGTTACAGTTAGATACCGCTATGTGGGACACTGCTCAGGCGAAAGATAAGATGGACGCCTGGCTGTCTGGCCCGAACGCCAACAAAATCGAAGTGGTTATTGCTAACAACGATGCGATGGCAATGGGTGCGGTTGAAGCGCTGAAAGCACACAACAAGTCCAGCATTCCGGTGTTTGGCGTCGATGCGCTGCCAGAAGCTCTGGCGCTGGTGAAATCCGGTGCGCTGGCGGGTACCGTACTGAATGATGCCAACAACCAGGCGAAAGCGACTTTTGATCTGGCGAAAAACCTGGCCGATGGCAAGGGCGCCGCTGACGGCACCAACTGGAAAATCGACAACAAAGTGGTTCGCGTACCTTATGTTGGCGTAGACAAAGATAACCTGGCTGAATTCAGCAAGAAATAAGACTGAACGGGCGCAATAGTTTATTGCGCCCTTATTGTATGACCAACAAGGTAAAATTATATGGTCAGCTCAACGACTCCGTCATCAGGTGAATACTTGTTGGAAATGAGCGGTATCAACAAGTCCTTTCCCGGTGTTAAGGCACTTGATAACGTTAATTTAAATGTCCGGCCACATTCTATCCATGCATTAATGGGGGAAAACGGCGCGGGAAAATCAACATTATTAAAATGCCTGTTTGGTATTTATCAAAAAGATGCCGGCACCATTTTATTCCAGGGTAAAGAGATCGATTTTCATTCTGCCAAAGAAGCACTGGAAAATGGTATTTCGATGGTACACCAGGAGTTAAACCTGGTATTACAACGTTCGGTGATGGACAACATGTGGCTGGGGCGATATCCCACCAAAGGCATGTTTGTTGATCAGGACAAAATGTACCGCGAAACTAAAGCGATTTTTGATGAACTGGATATTGATATCGATCCGCGTGCGCGCGTCGGCACATTATCCGTTTCGCAAATGCAGATGATCGAAATTGCTAAAGCGTTTTCCTATAACGCGAAAATTGTGATTATGGATGAACCGACTTCTTCGTTAACCGAAAAAGAGGTCAATCATCTGTTTACTATTATTCGTAAATTAAAAGAACGCGGCTGCGGTATTGTCTATATCTCGCATAAAATGGAAGAGATTTTCCAGTTATGTGATGAAGTCACCGTATTGCGCGACGGTCAGTGGATCGCTACCGAACCGCTGGAAGGGCTGACGATGGACAAGATCATCGCCATGATGGTTGGTCGTTCTCTTAACCAGCGTTTCCCGGATAAAGAAAACAAGCCGGGCGAAGTGATCCTCGAAGTGCGTAACCTGACGTCACTACGCCAGCCATCGATTCGCGATGTCTCGTTTGACCTGCATAAAGGGGAGATCCTCGGTATTGCCGGGCTGGTGGGGGCGAAACGTACCGATATTGTTGAGACATTATTTGGCATTCGCGAGAAATCTGCTGGCACCATTACGTTGCATGGCAAAAAGATCAATAACCATAAT
The DNA here is from genome assembly GCF_005781105.1 of Escherichia sp. E2586. Taxonomy (NCBI): domain Bacteria; kingdom Pseudomonadati; phylum Pseudomonadota; class Gammaproteobacteria; order Enterobacterales; family Enterobacteriaceae; genus Escherichia; species Escherichia sp. E2586. The sequence goes on along the minus strand of NZ_VATN01000006.1, from coordinate 133,904 downwards.
GCCAACGAAGCCATTAACCACGGATTTGCACTAGTAACTGAAGAACGCCGTTCAACGGGAATTTATGCCTATCTGGATATTGGCTTTAACTCATTAATTTCCAATATTCGCAACTACAAAAATAAAGTGGGCTTGTTGGATAACTCGCGGATGAAAAGCGATACCCAGTGGGTGATTGATTCGATGCGGGTAAAAACGCCAGGGCATCGTACGCAAATTGGTTCGCTCTCAGGTGGTAATCAGCAAAAGGTGATTATTGGTCGCTGGCTGTTAACGCAACCAGAAATATTAATGCTCGACGAACCGACGCGCGGTATTGATGTCGGAGCGAAGTTTGAAATTTATCAGTTAATTGCCGAACTGGCGAAGAAAGGCAAGGGGATTATTATTATCTCCTCTGAAATGCCAGAGTTGTTAGGGATAACAGACCGTATTCTGGTTATGAGCAATGGCCTCGTTTCCGGAATTGTCGATACAAAAACAACAACGCAAAACGAAATTCTACGTCTTGCGTCTTTGCACCTTTAAGATTAGGGGCTTCCCATGAGTGCGTTAAATAAGAAAAGTTTTCTTACTTACCTGAAAGAGGGCGGTATTTACGTCGTTCTTTTAGTTTTGCTGGCGATTATTATTTTCCAGGACCCAACATTTTTAAGTCTGTTGAATTTAAGTAATATTCTCACCCAGTCATCGGTGCGTATTATTATCGCCCTCGGTGTGGCAGGGTTAATTGTCACCCAGGGGACTGACCTTTCCGCTGGTCGTCAGGTGGGGTTGGCGGCAGTTGTAGCGGCGACGTTATTGCAGTCGATGGATAACGCCAACAAAGTGTTCCCGGAAATGGCGACGATGCCGATAGCGCTGGTTATTCTGATTGTCTGTGCCATTGGCGCGGTTATCGGTTTGATCAACGGCCTGATTATCGCCTATCTCAACGTAACGCCATTTATTACCACTCTCGGCACGATGATTATCGTCTACGGCATCAACTCGCTCTATTACGACTTTGTGGGGGCGTCGCCGATTTCTGGTTTTGATAGCGGCTTCTCCACCTTTGCCCAGGGATTTATTGCACTGGGGAGTTTCCGGCTCTCTTACATCACCTTCTACGCGCTGATTGCCGTGGCGTTCGTTTGGGTACTGTGGAACAAAACCCGCTTCGGTAAGAATATTTTTGCTATCGGCGGTAACCCGGAAGCGGCAAAAGTATCTGGTGTTAACGTCGGCCTGAACCTGCTGATGATCTACGCGCTGTCTGGCGTGTTCTATGCCTTCGGCGGGATGTTAGAAGCTGGACGTATCGGCTCGGCCACCAACAACCTCGGCTTTATGTATGAGCTGGATGCTATCGCGGCGTGCGTGGTGGGCGGCGTATCGTTCAGCGGCGGTGTGGGGACGGTCATTGGTGTAGTGACCGGGGTAATTATCTTTACGGTCATTAACTATGGCCTGACGTACATCGGCGTAAACCCGTACTGGCAGTACATCATCAAAGGGGCGATTATTATCTTCGCCGTGGCGCTGGATTCACTGAAGTACGCGCGTAAGAAGTGATATGAATGTGGGTATTGCCGGATGCAACGCTGGCGCGTTTTATCCGGTCTACAATGAGCACAATATACTGATTTATATGGTTTTGTATGCCGGATAAGGCGTTCACGCCACATCCGGCGACAGGAGCCAAATGCCGGATGCAACGCTGGCGCGTTTTATCCGGCCTACAATGAGCACAACATACTGATTTATATGGTTTTGTATGCCGGATAAGGCGTTCGCGCCGCATCCGGCGACAGATGCCAAATGCCGGATGCAACGCTGGTTTTACAACGTTACCGGGTGTTCTTTCTCTCCCTTCTTAAACTTCACTTCCCCGAGATCGATACAACCCACCGGGCAAACATGACCGCAAAGCAAACAACCAACGCATTTTTCGGTATTACAATGCGGCGTGCGCGCTTTCTCGTTCCATTCCATCGCCTGATGACCGCCGTCGTAACAGGAAATGTAACAGCGCCCACAGCCAACACATTTATCGAGATTGATATGGGGATAGACGATATAGCTGCGGTCTAAATCTTCTGCCGGAACAATATTATGATTCGCCAGACCCACCATCTCCTGCAACGAGGCAAATCCCTGATCGGCAAGGTAATGCGACAACCCGCTCGCCATATCTTCCACTATCCGATACCCGTACTGCATAATGCCGGTGGTCACCTGCAAGGTTGCCGCGCCGAGCAATAAAAACTCCGCCGCATCTTCCCAGGTTTCAATACCGCCGATACCGCTGATCGGGAAATCGCGCAGCTCTGGATGGGTGCGCATTTGCTGAATAAAGCGCAGGGCGATCGGTTTCACTGCTTTACCGGAATAACCGGAAATACTCGATTTACCGTTGACGATCGGCATACCGATTTTCTGATTAAGATCGATATTGGTGATGGATTTGACGGTGTTAATCGCTGCAATACCATCTGCGCCGCCGCGTTTTGCCGCCAGCGCCACTTCGCACATATCACCGATATTCGGCGTCATCTTCGCCAGCATTGGCAGCGTGGAACCACGTTTCACTGCCCGACAATATTTTTCTACCAGCTCCGGGCTTTGCCCGACATCGCTACCCATCGCATGGGAGGTCATCTGCGGACAGGAGAAGTTACACTCGATCATATCCGCGCCAGCTTCTTGTACCAGACGCGCCAGCTCTTCCCACTGCTGCTCATTTTCCCCCATGATCGAGGCGATCAATACTTTGTCCGGGTAATCTTCTTTCAGCCGACGCAGTGCGGCCAGATTCTCTTCCAACGGATGTTCAGCAATCTGCTCCATATTTTTGAAGCCGATAAAACCGGTATCTTCTTTCACCAGATGATCAAAACGCGGTGAGACTTCATTAGCGATAAAAAAGCCGATCGTTTTGAACACCACGCCACCCCAGCCGGTGTCGTAGGCTTTGGCGCACATCTCGTAGCAATTGCCAACCGGCGAAGAAGAGAGGCAGAACGGGTTGGGAAACTTCACGCCGCAAAAGGTAATAGAAAGATCTTTCGTTAACATGAGCAAGCTCCCTCTAAATAATGATGAATCGCCTCGGCGGCTTCTTTCCCGGTTTTCACTGCATAAACCACGGTTTTGTCACCCTCAACAATATCGCCAGCGGCAAACAGTTGCGGGTCGCGGGTCTGGTAATTTTGCGTTTCGATGGTGTTGCGCTGTGGTTCCAGTGCGGAAAAAGCGGCAAGTTCGGCATGTTGACCTACAGCGAGAATAATTTTGTCCGCAGCCATCGTCAGTTCGCCCGGTAAACGAACATGTTTAAACGTCACTTTATTGCCGTCTACAGCCACTGGCGTAAAGCCATCGATAATCGATACACCCAATTTTTGAGCGTTGGTGAACTCTTTCTTGCTTGCCGGAAACTCATCTAACTCTTCACGCGCAACGCAGGTCACCGCCTGGCAACCAAGAACTTTCAGCGTGCTGGCAACGTCCATTGCGACATCGCCGCCACCAATAATTAATGCGTTCTGCGGGACGCTGATATCGCCTTGTGCCTGGCGTGCGCGTTGCAGGAAATCGACGGCGATCTCAACATCGCTATGCTCAAACAGTGGCAGGGTGGCACCGCGCGATAAACCGACAGTCACCAGTACCGCTCGGTTTTCCGCTTTAAGTTGCTCCAGGGGGAGTGTTTTACCAATCTCGCAATTGCACTTAATGGTCACGCCCATTTTTTCGATACGGGCGATTTCTGCATCCAGCACCGATTGCGGCAAACGAAATTGTGGAATGCCATTACGCAGCCAACCACCTGGCTGTGCTTCTTTTTCATAAATCGTGACGTCGTATCCCCGGTTGGTCAGTGTCACACTCGCTTGTAGCCCGGCAGGGCCTGCGCCAATGATCGCCACTTTGCCGAGCGTTTTACTGCCGGGCTGATAAATCTCCATTCCGGTTTGCTGTTCGAAATCAGTAACAAAACGCTGTAAGCGGCCAATATCAATTGGGTCGTCGACACCGGCTCGTGTACAACCGCGCTGGCATAATTTTTCCGTCGGGCACACTCTGGCACAAACGGCACCGAGCGCGTTATTTTCGCGAATTGTCTCGGCAGCACCTTTAAAATTACGAAAATAAATTGAGCGAATAAATTTTCCCGGATCGGTTTGCGCCGGGCAAGCCTGACTACAGGGCGCGTCGTGACATAATAAACAGCGAGAGGCTTCTTTAATCGCCAGTAAAGGCGTAAAAGCCGGAGTGAGTTCATCCAGATAATTTTGTTGCGGCATGTGATCTTCCTTAATGCTATAGGTAATTAAGGCGAGCGTTTAGTGAATAATAATGTATTGATATTAAGGCTAAGCGTGCGGGGAAATTTAAACTGTGAAAGGATTCACAAATAGCCGCGGTTAAGAATGTGATATCCGCAGCTTATCAGGTGAAGTAATAATTATTCTCAATAATTATCTGGAGAGGGAAATATTAACGATAGAAAATAAGATAAATAATCATGCCAATAGATAAAATTCCGAAACCGCAATACGCCACCATATAAGCAAAGAAGAGTCCCGGATTTTTTTCGCGCCAGACATACACCGGTTCCGGCGAATTTTTAACCCGTTTATCAATCGCGCCAGCACGCCAGCCTTTCCACGCTTCGCGAAAACAAAATACAGGGATTAGGAAAAAAACGGCAACGACAAAAAACTGCTGTACATCCATAACTACTTTCCTTGTTTCTTTTGTAATTCAAGTAACTGCTCGGGCGTGACGGCGGGATAGCCCTGCGCATCTTCCGGCACTTGATGCATTGCCGGAATAGGGACCAATGGACCTAAAAAGCGCGGCTCACGTTTAAAAATATAAAGGTCAGCCAGCGCGCCGAAACGGGCGGCAAATTCGCGAATACGGACAGACCACATATCTTTTGGCGATGGTACGGCATAACACTGGGCCTGAATACCCATATGTAAAGCGATAAATAATGCCCGTTCACAGTGAAAACGCTGGGTGATAATAATGAAATCATTAGTATCGAACACTTTGCGCGTGCGTACGATGGAATCCAGCGTTCGGAAGCCCGCGTAATCGAGAACAATATCAGAGGGGTCGACGCCAGCGGCTATTAAATCTTTGCGCATGGTCATCGGCTCGTTATAACTTTGCAACGCGTTATCGCCGCTAAGTAATAGATAGTTCACCTTACCGCTGTTATAGGCATTAATCGCTCCCTGAATACGGTAGCGGTAATACTGATTAATGACTCCGGTGCGATAATACTTTGCTGTGCCAAGCACCACGCCGACCTGACGGTAGGGGAGATCCTGCAACTCGTCGTAGATATAAGGCGCGGTTTTCCAGCTCATCCAGCGATCGAGGCCGAGCACAGTCAACAGCAGCAAGCCGATCATGACTAACAGGCTGTAGAACAGACGCTTTAACATGCAGAAGACTCGATCTCGGGAAATTTTTATCAGGCTACTTTACCCGCTGCTTTTGCGCAAGAAACGGTAAACTGTTTGCCGGGATTTTCGACATCAGGAGAGCGCTGACAAGCCTGAGGCAACGCTTATCAGCGTGCCAGACCTGTAGGCCGGACAAGGCGTTCACGCCGCATCCGGCACCAGGCTTAAGCGAGAAGAACGCGGTCGATACTGTGACAACCGAGAGCTTTCAGCGTTGCGGAGGTTGCATCCCATTGAATCAACGGCGCATCGGCTTTTTCTGCCAGAACCGCGCGCTGGATATCCGGGTAATCATAACCCTTGAGATTCAACAGAATTAACGCACCCTGCAACGGCGGCAGAGTCGGGTTGAATGCGGCGTTTTCAGCGTAGCTGCCGCTGAAAATACGACCGTCTTTGCATTCCAGCGCTACACCGCTTGGTGACTTACTGTAAGGCATGTGCGAACGGTTTGCCGCGGCAATCGCTGCCTGAGAAAGCGCATCACCAGTGAGCGTAAAGCCGTGATCCTGCTCGTCCATCAGCAGCGTTTTTATCTCCAGATCTTTTGGTCCAAAGGCATCCGGCAGATAGTCACGCAGTGCGTGCGCTTCGCGACCCGGCAGATGAATACGCAGATCCAGACCGCTGTTCAGTTCATTCATAAACTGACGGCAGTGACCACAAGGCGTGTAGTTAACGGTGATGGCCGCGAGAGCTTTCTCACCGCTTAACCAGGCGTGGCTGATAGCACTTTGTTCGGCATGAACAGTTTGCTGCATTGTTGCACCAATAAATTCCATATTGGCACCGAAATACCATGTACCACTCACGCCGCGTGCAATAGCGCCAACGTTAAAATTCGACAATGGCGTACGCGCACAGGCCGCAGCCAGCGGTAGCAGTGCGAAAGCCAACGCGTCTTCGTCCAGCCCGGTTGCGCTCTTAAGCGAAGAGACTTGCTCCCCGGTCAACAAAGCGGGGAAGTACTTGTCTGCCAGAATAGGTTCCAGCGCAGATTGCAAGTTATCCGCAAGTTGGGCAAAAGCAGTTTGAAAACGTGGATGCATGGCGTTGCCTCATAATCATGTAATGGGATAACAGTTTACGAACCTGCTATGGCTTTATATGTGATCTGAATCTCATTAATTATGCAACAAGTGAAACGTACATCAAAAATGCGCGACGCATCGCAAATTTTAGCCCATGACTGCCAGAATAATTGGGAAAAGGAACGGCGCGATCAACGAAGTAATAATCCCGCATAACACCAGCGCCAGCGAACTAAATGCGCCTTCCTGATAATCCAGCTCGGCGCAGCGCGCCGTACCGAGGGCATGGGAAGCTGTCCCCATCGCCAGACCGCGCGCCGCTTTGGTACGAATACGCATCGCATTAAGTAACGTATGACCAAAGACCGCGCCGAGGATCCCGACGAAAATGACACAAACTGCGCTGATTGCCGGAATACCGCCAATACTGCCGCCGACAGCCATCGCAATTGGCGTAGTGACTGATTTCGGTAATATTGACGCAGCAATTTCCGGTGAAGCCCCCATCAACAATGCCACGCAAGTCCCTGTTACCATCGCTACCACGCTGCCGATAAAACAGATGGTGATGATTGATTTCCAGCGGGCGCGGATCTGATGCAACTGTTCATATAAAGGATAGGCCAGCGCGACGACCGCCGGTTGCAGCAGATCGTTTAGCACTTCGCTACCTTTAAAGTAGCTGTCGTAAGAGATGCCGGTCAGCATTAAAAAAGGAATGATCACCACCATTGCCACCAGCAACGGGTTAAGCAAGGGAAACTTATACCGCGCCGCCAGCTTGCGGGCGGCAAAAAAGACAATCAACGTCAGCGGTAATGACCACCAGATATTTGCCATCATTCTTCTGATCCTTTCTGACCTACGACCTTACGTTCACCGTGCACCAGTTGAGAACTCCAGCTCACCACCAGAAAAACCACCAGCGTACTGACTGCACAGGAAACCACTACCGGGCCAAACTGCGCGCGTAGTAAATCAAAATATTGCATTACGCCTACGCCAATCGGCACAAACAATAGCGCCATATAGCGAATTAAAACGTAACACCCCGGATTGACCCACTTCGCCGGAAGAATTTGCAAGGCCAGCAGGACAAACAGGATCAGCATCCCGATAATGCTGCCCGGAATGGTTACCGGTAGCAGGGATGCAATGAAAATGCCTGCATACAGGCAGGCATAAATCAGGACGAAAGCGCGTAAATATTGCCAGATAATGTTCAGTGTCTTACTCATAATCAACACCCCAGATGAGATGGATTCATCATACAATTAATTCATAAAATGTGCTACAGATCACATTAAGAATTCATCGCTATTTTTCGCGCCTGGGTATGACGATGTGAGCAGCGAACTCAGGCAAATCTGCTTTTTCGCAACAGAAAGTGTGTTTGCCATAGATCAAGCATAGAGAGGGATTGCAGCTTTGCAGCAATCTCACTCGGCAGACCTTTAATCCGCTGACCGGAGGCGCTAACATAGCGCCTCATTTTTTTGCGGGTGATGATATGCGTGTGTTACTGGCGCCAATGGAGGGGGTACTTGACTCTCTGGTGCGCGAATTGCTGACCGAAGTTAACGACTACGATCTGTGCATCACTGAGTTTGTTCGCGTGGTGGATCAACTGCTGCCGGTAAAAGTTTTTCATCGCATTTGTCCTGAGCTACAAAACGCCAGCCGTACTCCTTCAGGTACGCTGGTGCGCGTACAGTTGCTGGGGCAGTTCCCGCAATGGCTGGCAGAGAACGCCGCCCGTGCGGTGGAATTAGGTTCCTGGGGCGTGGATCTTAACTGCGGCTGCCCGTCGAAAACGGTTAACGGCAGCGGTGGTGGGGCAACGTTACTGAAAGATCCCGAACTCATCTACCAGGGCGCGAAAGCGATGCGCGAAGCTGTACCGGCGCATTTGCCCGTCAGCGTGAAAGTGCGTTTGGGCTGGGACAGTGGCGAGAAAAAATTTGAAATTGCCGATGCTGTTCAACAGGCTGGTGCTACGGAGCTGGTGGTGCATGGGCGGACAAAAGAGCAGGGGTACCGCGCGGAGCATATTGACTGGCGGGCGATTGGCGAGATTCGCCAGCGGCTGAATATTCCGGTAATTGCCAATGGTGAAATCTGGGACTGGCAGAGTGCGCAGCAATGTATGGCTATCAGCGGCTGCGCCGCGGTGATGATTGGGCGCGGGGCGCTCAATATTCCCAACCTGAGTCGGGTGGTGAAATATAACGAACCGCGAATGCCATGGCCGGAGGTCGTTGCATTGCTGCAAAAGTATACCCGTCTGGAGAAACAGGGGGATACCGGGTTATATCACGTCGCGCGGATCAAGCAGTGGTTGAGTTATTTACGTAAAGAATATGATGAAGCAACGGAATTATTTCAGCATGTGCGGGTGTTGAATAATTCCCCTGATATTGCAAGGGCTATTCAGGCAATTGATATCGAGAAACTCTAAAAAACTATAGTGATGTTTTTTTGACAATGTGTTAGCTCTTTATCAATAGGCCGCACGGTTGTTTGGTGGCGTCAAAATCGCCGAGGCGTTCCCTGAAGGCCGGGGCAGCCCACATGGATGTGGGCTGAGGGCGCGTCTTACAGGGATGTTACCTCGCGCCCGACCCGGTAGCCGTAAGGGATAAGCCGAGGGCACCGCGCAGCGGCGATTTTGTTCGCCAGAGCCCGGGGGGGCAGGGGGCGGCGGCGATTGGCCGCCCCTTGCGCGCTCCTTGCGCCAGTGATTATATGAAGCAATGCACATGACAGGAGCGCAACAGGATGAGAGACTGAAATATTCTCGTTATTTTCGAATCTGATGACATTAATTAATTTTAAAATATCATCTTAAATACGCCAGTCACCACCAGTAGCCCAATCAGGAAAATAATCAATACTGCCCAGAGTATAATTTTCATTGGCGTTCCTTTATTTGTGAGTGCTGAATAAGTATAGGAAAAAATGAAACTCTTTGCCGTCATTCATAAACGATTAAGATAAATCAGAGGATATCATTCACTTATTGTATATTTTTCTGGATATGTCGTTTTATTTCCGCTGATGTATTGCCACGTGAAACTAAAAAATATTTCGCCGCACACGGTAATCTCCGCGCACCGTTTCTTACCTGATTATTCCCCATGAATCGTGATTCATTTAATGCAGCAAGCGTCTGTTTTCCGCTTTTAATTTTGTTGGCTGGGTGTGCGCCTGTACACGAAACTCGTCAGGCGTTAAACCTGCAAACGCCTGCCACGCAAGTGGACACTGCGTTACCTGCGGCATTGAAAAACGGTTGGCCAGACAGCCAGTGGTGGCTGGAATACCACGATAATCAACTCACTTCCTTAATTAATAATGCAATACAGAACGCGCCGGATATGCAGGTGGCTGAACAGCGCATTCAACTGGCTGAAGCGCAGGCGAAAGCAGTAGCGACCCAGGATGGCCCACAGGTAGATTTTTCTGCGGATATGCAACGGCAAAAAATGTCGGCTGAAGGGTTAATGGGGCCGTTTGCCCTGAACGATCCTGCTGCCGGTACCACGGGGCCGTGGTATACCAACGGTACTTTTGGTTTAACGGCGGGCTGGCATCTTGATATTTGGGGAAAGAATCGGGCGGAAGTTACTGCTCGCCTCGGTTCAGTAAAAGCTCGGGTGGCGGAACGTGAGCAGACCCGGCAATTGCTGGCTGGCAGCGTGGCCCGTTTGTACTGGGATTGGCAAACTCAGGCGGCGTTGAACACGGTTTTGCTGCAAATCGAAAAAGAGCAGAACACCATTATTGCGACCGATCGCCAGCTCTATCAGCGTGGAATTACCTCTTCGGTTGAAGGTGTGGAAACCGATATTAATGCCAGTAAAACCCAGCAACAGCTCAACGATGTCGCGGGTAAAATGAAAATTATCGAGGCGCGATTAAGTGCGCTCACCAACCATCAGAAAAGCGCATTGAAGCTGCATCCGGTCACGTTGCCGAAAGTGGCAAGCCAGCTTCCTGATGAACTGGGATATTCCTTGCTGGCCCGGCGGGCAGATTTGCAGGCGGCGCATTGGTATGTCGAGTCGTCGTTAAGTACCATCGACGCAGCAAAAGCGGCATTTTATCCCGACATCAATCTGATGGCCTTCCTGCAACAGGATGCCTTGCATTTAAGCGATCTTTTTCGTAGTTCCGCCCAACAGATGGGCGTCACGGCGGGGCTGACATTGCCAATATTCGACAGCGGCAGACTTAATGCCAATCTTGATATTGCGAAAGCCGAAAGCAACTTGTCGATTGCCAACTACAACAAAGCAGTGGTCGAGGCGGTGAACGATGTGGCGCGGGCGGCGAGTCAGGTGCAGATACTGGCAGAGAAAAACCAGCATCAGGCGCAAATTGAGCGCGATGCCATGCGTGTGGTGGGGCTGGCACAGGCGCGATTTAACGCGGGCATCATCGCGGGTTCCCGCGTCAGTGAAGCCAGAATTCCGGCGCTTCGCGAACGAGCCAACGGCCTGCTTTTGCAAGGGCAATGGCTGGATGCCTCCATTCAACTCACCAGTGCGCTGGGCGGGGGCTATAAACGCGGTTGATGTCTCATTTATCAAGTATTAAGCAGAGAAACGTTGGACCTCACCGACGTTTCATTTCCCGCGCCGTTTCAGCCACCAGCGAACACCAACCACCAGAGCCACAACCAGAATCAACCAAACCCAGTGCTTCAAATGTTGGTCAAGTTCGTGCAACCACGGCGCAATCACTTGGCCACCTGCGTAGCCAATGGTGGTAAAAATCAGCGCCCAGGCAAATGCGCCGAGAATATTCAGCGGTAGAAATATTTTCGGCGGTAGCTGACTAGCGCCAATCAGCGTCGGACCAATCACCCGAAAGCCATACATAAAACGTGTACCAATAACAAACAGATACGGATGACGTTGGATCAGCTTCTGCGCCCGTTCAATTTTGTCCTGATGTTTTGATAAACGTCGTAACAGCTTGCCGCCAAACCGCCGTCCACACAGATAAAGCGCCTGGTCGCCAATCATGCCGCCAAGTGCTACGGAAAGTACCACCAACGGGAATTTCAGCAGCCCCTGATGCGCGGCAACACCACCGAGCAAGGTGACGGTTTCACCTTCAGCCAGACTGCCAAGTACCAGCGCGGCATAACCATATTGTGAAATAAGCGTATTAATATCCATAGGTCAGTCTGTCTCCCTTTGGTTGCCTGTAAGCATACACACAGTAAATCATTCATGCAGAAAAAGCCCCGCAGGGCAGTGCACTAATTTAGTGATCGCGCAAAAAATAATCACAAGCTGACTTATACTTGAACTGTCAGGTTCATGAACTCACAACAAGGGGGCGGTATGAGCCATGTCTGGGGACTGTTTTCCCATCCCGATCGTGAAATGCAGGTAATTAATCGTGAAAACGAAACGATTTCTCACCACTACACCCACCACGTTTTGCTGATGGCGGCGATTCCGGTGATTTGCGCCTTCATTGGCACCACGCAAATCGGCTGGAATTTTGGCGATGGCACTATCCTGAAGTTATCCTGGTTTACCGGACTGGCGTTGGCTGTCTTGTTTTATGGCGTGATGCTGGCTGGGGTCGCGGTGATGGGGCGGGTCATTTGGTGGATGGCGCGCAATTACCCACAGCGCCCGTCGCTTGCGCACTGTATGGTCTTCGCGGGATACGTCGCGACGCCGCTGTTTCTAAGCGGTCTGGTAGCGCTTTACCCGCTGGTCTGGCTGTGTGCTCTGGTCGGCACGGTGGCGCTGTTTTACACGGGGTATCTGCTTTATCTCGGTATTCCAAGCTTCCTGAATATTAACAAAGAGGAAGGTCTTAGCTTCTCCAGTTCGACACTGGCGATTGGTGTGCTGGTACTGGAAGTCCTGCTCGCCCTTACCGTCATACTCTGGGGGTACGGTTATCGTCTGTTCTAGAAAGTTCTTTTGCGTTGCATTGCTGGCGTAAATGTCAGCAATGCAGCATTTCCTCACGATTCTCCTTTGACGACCGCACTTTTTGCTCGTTATGATGGCTTCGCTAGCCTCAGTAAATCCTTACTCCGGCGGTGCGCAACCCGTGCGCGTGAACCACTATTTGAATGCTCATCATGCCGAAATTTCGAGTTTCTTTATTTAGCCTGGCCCTGATGCTGGCTGTGCCTTTTGCACCGCAGGCCGCTGCGAAAACGGCAGCCGCTACCACTGCTTCGCAGCCGGAAATTGCTTCCGGTAGCGCGATGATTGTTGATCTTAATACCAACAAAGTGATCTATTCGAACCACCCGGATCTGGTGCGTCCGATTGCCTCAATCACCAAATTAATGACTGCGATGGTTGTGCTGGATGCACGACTGCCGCTGGATGAGAAACTAAAAGTAGACATCAGCCAGACGCCGGAGATGAAAGGGGTCTATTCGCGCGTACGACTGAACAGTGAAATCAGCCGTAAAGATATGCTGCTGCTGGCGTTGATGTCTTCGGAAAACCGCGCGGCGGCGAGCCTGGCACATCATTATCCTGGCGGTTATAACGCATTTATTAAAGCAATGAATGCGAAAGCAAAAGCTCTCGGGATGAATAACACGCGCTTCGTTGAACCGACCGGGCTATCAGTGCATAACGTTTCGACTGCCCGTGATCTGACCAAATTGTTGATTGCCACCAAACAATATCCGTTGATCGGTCAGTTAAGTACCACCCGTGAAGATATGGCGACCTTCTCTAATCCGTCGTATACGCTGCCATTCCGCAATACTAACCATCTGGTGTATCGCGATAACTGGAATATCCAGCTAACCAAAACCGGCTTTACCAATGCCGCAGGGCATTGCCTGGTGATGCGCACGGTTTTCAATAATAAACCAGTGGCGCTGGTGGTGATGGATGCGTTTGGCAAATATACCCATTTTGCCGATGCCAGCCGCCTGCGTACATGGATTGAAACCGGCAAAGTGATGCCCGTTCCGGCAGCGGCATTGAGTTATAAAAAACAAAAGGCCGCCCAGATGGCGGCGGCAGGGCAGACGGCACAGAACGATTAAGTTTGCTTGCCCGTAGGCCGGAGAAGGCGTTCACGCCGCATCCGGCATTCGTTGTCCGTGCCTGATGCGATGCTTGCGTATCAGGCATCCAGCCGTATTTACTCCACTTCTTGCCAGTTTTTCCGCTTACTGGTTTTACCGATCCCTGGATTCATACTGTTAGTTGGATCGTTTTCACGATAAAACTTTTGCAGTGTCTCCGGTGCTTTATACAAATGACCGACGTTATGCTCGGCAGGATATTGCGCGCCGCGCTGGCGTAACAATTCCAGCATCTGCTCCTTCAGCGCATGCACATCCACGCCTTTCTTAACGATGTAATCCTGGTGGAAGACGTAGCACATAAAATGCCCGTAATAGAGCTTATGCACCAGCTGGCTGTCGATTTCCGGCGGCAGATGTTCATACCACTCGGTGTCATTACGCCGCAGAGCAATATCCAGCGCCAGAATGTCTTCGACTTCATCGGAATGCACGGCCTGATAACGTATCGCTGCGCCTGCCGCCGCGAAACGGTGTAAAAACGCTTTACTGCCTTCTTCCGGCGTACAGACAAAGAAATCGCCTTCGGCCTGTTTGAAAAAATCTACCAGCCAGGATTTTGCTTCGCCCACGCCATCCCCCGCCATTTTTAACAGCAGATGATGTTCATATTTATCGCGCCAGCTTTTCATGCGCGGTGGCAAATGACTGGGGAACAAATGACTGAATTTCTGCATTGCGAGATCGGTAAAGTGTGGGCGGAAGAACTTCACCTTCTCCAGCATCGCATCGGTACGTCCCTTGAGATTAAAGAATAACGGCATCTTGTCGGTGCCTAGTTTGTCGATCATCAGGAAGGTGTCTTTGCCGTATTTTTCCGCGATATCGTAGATATCCCGGTGCATGTATTCCCCGGCAACCGGCAGATTTTCGAAATTAGCCAGAATATGGCGGCGGATTTCGGTCAGCACGTCCGGCTGGTTGGTGCCGATATAAAACACCTGCTGATTTTTTTCCGCTTCAAAGGTGTCGAGACGCACGGCGAAGACGGCCAGTTTTCCGGCGCAACCGGAGGATTCAAACAGGCGATCCGGATCGGCGTTATAACGTGCAGGTGTGTCGGCTTCGATATCACGCACGCGATGAACATAGTCATAATCGTGGGCGTGGCGACCATCGTGGTGCACATCATCCTCTTTGATGCGATCGTCATCCAGCCTGCTGAGGATCTGCTCCGGCGTTTCGCCCAGATCAATCCCCAGATGGTTGACCAGCGTCAGTTTGCCGTTTTCATCAATGCGTGCAAACAACGACATTTCGGTATACGCCGGACCACGCTGCACCAGTGAGCCGCCGGAGTTGTTACAGATACCGCCGATGACCGATGCGCCTATACACGACGAACCAATCACCGAGTGCGGTTCACGGCCTAATGGTTTGAGGGCTTTTTCCAGCGAATAGAGCGTAGTGCCAGGATACGCCAGCACCTGTTCGCCCTTACCGAGAACATGCAGCTTGTCGAGGCGCAGGGTGCTGATGATCACGATATCGCGATCATAATCGTTACCATTTGGTGTCGAGCCTTCGGTCAGACCCGTATTGGCGGCCTGCATCAGAATAATTTTGTCGGCGGTGACGCAGGCTTTCAGTACTCGCCACAATTCCAGTAGCGAGCCTGGAAGAACAACGGCCAGCGCGTCACCCTGACCGGAGCGGAAGCCCTTGCGATAGCGGGCCGTTTTTGCGGGATCGGTGAGCAGGTATGAAGAACCGACCAG
The DNA here is from genome assembly GCF_005781105.1 of Escherichia sp. E2586. Lineage (NCBI taxonomy): Bacteria > Pseudomonadati > Pseudomonadota > Gammaproteobacteria > Enterobacterales > Enterobacteriaceae > Escherichia > Escherichia sp. E2586. The sequence goes on along the minus strand of NZ_VATN01000006.1, from coordinate 118,600 downwards.
ACGGGCAAGTTCATTCAAAAAGGTTTTATTATCAGTTGTTGTCATGGAAGACATTTTCCACTCCTTGTGGTGGCGAAAAAACATCACAAACTAGAATAGCGCCTTGTATGACAATTCAGCGAGTGAATATTTTGAAAATTCAGACAATAAACTGAGCTTTCTTTTTCTCTCTCTATCAGGGTTATGGCAAACTACCGCTTTTGCACCATTTTCGCTGCCACGTCGGGCAACAGAGGAAGAATAATCCACATGAAATGGCTATGTTCAGTAGGTATCGCGGTGAGTCTGGCCCTACAGCCAGCACTGGCGGATGATTTATTCGGCAACCATCCATTAACGCCCGAAGCGCGGGATGCGTTCGTCACCGAGCTGCTCAAGAAAATGACGGTCGATGAGAAAATTGGTCAGCTGCGTTTAATCAGCGTTGGTCCGGATAACCCGAAAGAGGCGATCCGCGAGATGATCAAAGACGGGCAGGTTGGGGCGATTTTCAACACCGTAACCCGTCAGGATATCCGCGCCATGCAGGATCAAGTGATGGAACTGAGCCGCCTGAAAATTCCTCTCTTCTTTGCCTACGACGTGCTGCACGGTCAGCGCACCGTCTTCCCGATTAGCCTCGGTCTTGCGTCCTCTTTTAACCTCGACGCAGTGAAAACCGTCGGGCGCGTTTCAGCTTATGAAGCTGCGGACGATGGCCTGAACATGACCTGGGCGCCGATGGTCGATGTCTCGCGCGATCCTCGCTGGGGTCGCGCTTCCGAAGGTTTTGGTGAAGATACCTATCTCACCTCAATTATGGGTAAAACCATGGTTGAAGCGATGCAGGGTAAAAGCCCGGCAGATCGCTACTCGGTGATGACCAGCGTCAAACACTTTGCTGCTTACGGTGCGGTTGAAGGCGGTAAAGAGTACAACACCGTCGATATGAGCCCGCAGCGCCTGTTTAATGACTATATGCCGCCGTACAAAGCGGGGCTGGACGCAGGCAGCGGCGCGGTGATGGTGGCGCTGAACTCACTCAACGGCACGCCTGCAACTTCTGATTCCTGGCTGCTGAAAGATGTTCTGCGCGACCAGTGGGGTTTTAAAGGCATCACGGTTTCCGATCACGGTGCAATCAAAGAGCTGATTAAACATGGCACGGCGGCAGACCCGGAAGATGCGGTGCGCGTGGCGCTTAAGTCCGGGATCAACATGAGCATGAGTGACGAGTATTACTCGAAGTATCTGCCTGGTTTGATCAAGTCTGGCAAAGTGACCATGGAAGAGCTGGACGACGCTGCCCGCCATGTACTGAACGTTAAATATGATATGGGGTTATTTAACGACCCATACAGCCATCTTGGTCCGAAAGAGTCTGACCCGGTTGATACCAATGCCGAAAGCCGCCTGCACCGCAAAGAAGCACGTGAAGTGGCGCGCGAAAGCCTGGTGTTGCTGAAAAACCGCCTTGAAACCCTGCCGCTGAAAAAGTCGGCAACCATTGCGGTGGTTGGTCCACTGGCGGACAGCAAACGTGACGTGATGGGCAGCTGGTCCGCAGCTGGTGTTGCCGATCAATCCGTGACTGTACTGACCGGGATTAAAAATGCCGTCGGGGAAAACGGCAAGGTGCTGTATGCCAAAGGGGCGAACGTCACCAGTGACAAAGGTATTATCGATTTCCTGAATCAGTATGAAGAAGCAGTCAAAGTCGATCCGCGCTCGCCGCAAGAGATGATTGATGAAGCGGTGCAGGCCGCGAAACAATCTGATGTGGTAGTGGCTGTGGTCGGTGAAGCCCAGGGGATGGCGCACGAAGCCTCCAGCCGGACCGATATCACTATTCCGCAAAGCCAGCGCGATTTGATTGCGGCGCTGAAAGCCACCGGAAAACCGCTGGTGCTGGTGCTGATGAACGGTCGCCCGCTGGCGTTGGTGAAAGAAGATCAGCAGGCCGACGCGATTCTGGAAACCTGGTTTGCGGGTACGGAAGGGGGTAATGCGATTGCCGATGTGTTGTTTGGTGATTACAACCCGTCCGGTAAGCTGCCGATGTCCTTCCCGCGTTCTGTCGGGCAGATCCCGGTTTACTACAGCCATCTGAATACCGGTCGTCCGTATAATGCCGACAAGCCGAACAAATACACTTCGCGCTATTTTGACGAAGCTAACGGGGCGCTTTATCCGTTCGGCTATGGTCTGAGCTACACCACTTTCACCGTCTCTGATGTGAAACTTTCTGCGCCGACCATGAAGCGTGACGGTAAAGTGACCGCCAGCGTGCAGGTGACGAACACCGGTAAGCGCGAAGGGGCAACGGTGATTCAGATGTACCTGCAGGATGTAACGGCTTCCATGAGTCGTCCGGTGAAGCAGCTGAAAGGTTTTGAGAAAATCACCCTGAAACCGGGCGAAACTCAGACCGTCAGCTTCCCAATCGATATTGAGGCGCTGAAGTTCTGGAATCAGCAGATGAAGTATGATGCCGAGCCTGGTAAGTTCAATGTCTTTATCGGCACTGATTCCGCACGCGTTAAGAAAGGCGAGTTTGAGTTGCTGTAATGCTTTAGTAAGGGCGCGAAATTTGCGCCCTTTGCCTGATGCGCTGCGCTTATCAGGCCTACAGGGTGTGTTTGCAACTTGTTTAATTTTCACCCTTTGTAGCGCCGCATCCGGCAAGATACACTGGGCAAGATATGCCCTTTAAGTATTTATCTGATTCTGCAACTGAATCCGCCCTGTCAGGCTAACCCCGCTATTATCAACTATGCTTTTCTCTTAATTCGCTGAAAACAACAGTAAAAGAATGAGGAAAGCATCATGCCACTCTCAAAGCTCTGGGCGGGTTCACTGGTTATGTTGGCAGCTGTGAGCCTGCCGCTACAGGCGGCTTCCCCCGTTAAAGTCGGTTCGAAAATCGATACTGAAGGCGCACTACTCGGCAACATCATCTTGCAGGTACTCGAAAGCCACGGCGTACCGACGGTGAATAAAGTCCAGTTGGGAACGACACCCGTGGTGCGCGGGGCAATTACTTCCGGCGAACTGGATATCTATCCGGAATATACCGGCAATGGTGCTTTCTTCTTTAAAGATGAAAACGATGCAGCGTGGAAAAATGCCGGGCAGGGCTACGAGAAAGTCAAAAAGCTCGATGCGGAGCAAAACAAGTTAATCTGGCTGACGCCCGCACCTGCGAATAACACCTGGACCATCGCCGTGCGCCAGGATGTGGCAGAGAAAAACAAACTCACTTCGCTTGCCGACCTGAGCCGTTATCTGAAAGAGGGCGGCACCTTCAAACTGGCAGCCTCGGCAGAGTTTATCGAACGCGCCGATGCGTTACCCGCTTTTGAAAAAGCCTATGGCTTTAAACTCGATCAGGATCAGTTGCTGTCACTGGCCGGTGGCGACACGGCGGTGACGATCAAAGCCGCTGCCCAGCAAACCTCTGGCGTTAATGCGGCGATGGCTTACGGCACTGACGGCCCGGTCGCGGCGCTGGGGCTGCAAACCTTAAGCGATCCGCAGGGTGTTCAACCGATCTACGCGCCTGCACCAGTGGTGCGTGAGTCGGTGTTGAAAGAGTATCCGCAAATGGCACAGTGGCTACAGCCAGTCTTCGCCAGCCTCGATGAAAAAACGTTACAAAAACTGAATGCCAGCATTGCCGTTGAAGGACTGGATGCCAAAAAAGTGGCTGCCGACTATCTGAAACAAAAAGGGTGGACGAAGTAATTTCCCGTGTCTTATCTACGTATTAATCCTGTTCTGGCGCTGCTGCTGTTGCTGACGGCAATCGCAGCGGCGCTGCCGTTTATCAGCTATGCACCTAACAGGTTAGTCTCTGGTGAGGGACGTTATCTCTGGCAACTGTGGCCACAAACGATCTGGATGCTGGTGGGCGTTGGTTGCGCCTGGCTGACTGCCTGTTTTATTCCCGGTAGAAAAGGCAGCATTTTTGCACTCATTCTGGCGCAATTCGTCTTCGTATTGCTGGTGTGGGGAGCTGGAAAGGCGGCGACACAACTGGCGCAAAATGGCAGTGCGCTGGCGCGTACCAGCCTCGGCAGTGGTTTCTGGCTGGCTGCGGCGCTGGCATTGCTGGCCTGTAGCGATGCCATCCGCCGAATCTCCACGCATCCGCTGTGGCGCTGGTTGTTGCATATGCAGATTGCCATCATTCCGCTGTGGTTGCTGTACTCCGGCGCGCTTAACGATCTCTCGCTAATGAAAGAATACGCCAACCGTCAGGATGTGTTTGACGACGCGCTGACACAACATCTGATGTTGCTGTTTGGTGCGGTGCTGCCTGCGTTAGTGATTGGCGTGCCGCTGGGCGTCTGGTGCTACTTTTCCACTGCGCGGCAGGGAGCGATTTTTTCTCTGCTCAATGTCATTCAGACCGTGCCTTCGGTGGCGCTTTTTGGCCTGTTGATTGCGCCGCTTGCCGCGCTGGTTACTGCCTTTCCGTTGCTGGGTACGCTTGGTGTGGCAGGAACAGGCATGACGCCAGCACTGATAGCGCTGGTGCTCTATGCTTTGCTGCCTCTGGTGCGCGGCGTGGTAGTCGGCTTGAACCAGATCCCGCGTGATGTGCTGGAGAGCGCCACAGCGATGGGTATGAGCGGGGCGCAGCGTTTCCTGCATGTCCAGTTACCGCTGGCGCTGCCAGTATTTCTGCGCAGCCTGCGGGTGGTGATGGTGCAGACCGTCGGTATGGCGGTGATTGCGGCGTTAATTGGTGCGGGTGGCTTTGGGGCGTTGGTTTTCCAGGGGCTGCTAAGCAGTGCCATTGATTTAGTGTTGCTGGGGGTGATCCCGGTAATTGTTCTGGCGGTGCTGATCGACGCGCTGTTCGATTTGCTTATCGCACTGCTGAAGGTGAAACGTAATGATTGAATTTAGCCATGTCAGCAAACTGTTCGGCGCACAAAAAGCCGTTAACGATCTCAATCTCAATTTTCAGGAAGGGAGTTTTTCGGTGCTGATCGGTACATCTGGCTCCGGTAAATCCACCACCCTGAAAATGATTAACCGCCTGGTGGAGCATGACAGCGGAGTGATCCGCTTTGCCGGAGAAGAAATTCGCTCGCTGCCAGTGATGGAGCTGCGCCGCCGGATGGGCTATGCCATTCAATCTATTGGCCTGTTTCCCCACTGGAGCGTGGAGCAAAACATCGCCACCGTGCCGCAATTACAAAAATGGTCGCGGGCGCGGATTGACGATCGTATCGACGAACTAATGGCGTTACTGGGGCTGGAACCGAATTTGCGTGAGCGTTATCCGCACCAGCTTTCCGGCGGTCAACAGCAACGTGTGGGGGTGGCGCGCGCGTTGGCTGCCGATCCGCAAGTCTTACTGATGGATGAACCCTTTGGCGCGCTGGACCCGGTAACGCGCGGCGCGTTGCAACAAGAGATGACGCGCATTCACCGTTTGCTGGGGCGCACCATTGTGCTGGTCACTCATGATATTGATGAAGCACTACGGCTGGCAGAACATCTGGTGTTAATGGATCACGGTGAAGTGGTACAGCAGGGCAATCCGCTGGCGATGCTGACTCGTCCGGCAAACGATTTTGTCCGCCAGTTTTTTGGGCGCAGCGAACTGGGTGTGCGTCTGTTGTCATTGCGTAGCGTAGCGGATTACGTGCGCCGCGAAGAACGGGCTGAAGGTGAGGCGCTGGCAGAAGAGATGACGCTACGCGATGCGCTCTCCCTGTTTGTTGCGCGGGGATGCGAAGTGCTGCCGGTGGTCAACACGCAGGGCCAGCCTTGCGGCACGCTGCATTTTCAGGATCTGCTGGTGGAGGCGTAAGCGTATGAAGATGTTGCGCGATCCGCTGTTCTGGCTCATTGCTCTGTTTGTGGCGCTGATCTTCTGGCTGCCTTACAGCCAGCCGCTGTTTGCTGCCTTGTTCCCACAACTGCCACGACCCGTTTATCAACAAGAAAGTTTTGCAGCTCTGGCACTGGCTCATTTCTGGTTGGTGGGAATTTCGAGTTTATTTGCGGTGATCATTGGCACTGGTGCCGGAATTGCTGTCACTCGCCCGTGGGGCGCGGAATTTCGCCCGATGGTGGAAACTATTGCCGCCGTTGGGCAGACTTTTCCGCCCGTCGCGATGCTGGCGATTGCCGTTCCGGTGATTGGGTTTGGCCAGCAACCGGCGATTATCGCGCTGATCCTTTACGGCGTGCTCCCCATCTTGCAGGCGACACTTGCCGGGCTGGGAGCGATTGATGCCAGCGTGACCGAAGTTGCCAAAGGCATGGGAATGAGCCGTAGTCAGCGACTGCGCAAAGTCGAGTTACCGCTGGCAGCGCCGGTGATTCTGGCAGGCGTGCGGACTTCAGTAATTATCAACATTGGCACGGCGACCATTGCCTCAACGGTTGGGGCCAGTACGCTGGGTACGCCCATCATCATCGGGCTTAGCGGATTTAATACCGCGTATGTGATCCAAGGGGCGTTACTGGTGGCACTGGCGGCGATCATCGTAGACCGCCTGTTTGAACGGCTGGTGCAGGCGCTTAGCCAGCACGCAAAATAAAGGTATAACCTGCGAGCATTACGCCACCGATACCGCCTAACGCCATAAACAGGAACAGGGCGATAACCCCAATTTTAGCTATGCGCATAATGCACTCCTTATGTTAACGAAAGGATTGTACAGTAAAGCGCATTTGTTAACGAATCATTAAATGCCGAGTGAGAAAATATCATGCCCTTGTTCCTGCCAACTGGTGAGTTGCTGCTGTTGGGCGGAGGTTCGATTTTCGCCGCACCACACCAGCAATGTACGGCCTTCGAACAGTTCAGGGCGTAGTTGATTGAGCGAGTGGGCGAGGACATCAATGCGCCATCCTTGTTGACTGGCAATCCAGCCCTCCAGCCACAGACGAGTGGTATCCTGAATATTCCAGCCAACCACCAGCGCATCTTTGCCCTGTTTTTTACGTGCCGAAGCCAGGCAAATGGCGATGTAGTTGATCAGTACGCCGTCCAGAATCGCCAGCAGTGCCTGGAGAGTCGGTTGTTGGCACTGAAGCCGTCGGCGCAGAGGAATGAACAGATGTGTGGTGAGCGTCTGGGCGGGATAATCCTGACCACGCTCTTTGATCCACATTCGCAGACTTTGCAGGTTGCCACTTTGCAGGTAACTAAGCAGAGTTTCTTGCTGATCGCGCCAGCCGTTCTGCACATCAACATTCTCATTACTGAGTAGCATTTTAACTTTGCTGACCTGCACACCGTTGTCGATCCAGCGTTTGATCTCCCGGATCCGGTCGATATCGGCATCGTTGAACAGGCGATGACCGCCGTCTGTGCGCTGCGGTTTTAACAGCCCATAACGCCTCTGCCACGCGCGTAACGTGACAGGGTTGATATCACAAAGCAACGCCACTTCACCAATCGTGTAAAGCGCCATCGTCCCACCCTTGCTTGCGAGGTCCCAGCATAACTGTAGACGTTCTTTTATGAACCAGGTAGTTTTGGCCGTTTTTTGATCTCGATTAGGATGATTTTGTTTTTGCCAGGTTGTTTTGAGTGATCGTACTCACGATTTTTCATTTTTCTGCAACAGTTCAAAGAAAGTTGAACGCGAGCAATGTATGTTACGCGTTTTAAAGGGACGTGTGGTTTGCGGGTATGTACGATTTTAATCTGGTGTTGCTGCTGCTTCAGCAGATGTGCGTTTTTCTGGTTATTGCGTGGTTGATGAGTAAAACGCCATTATTCATACCGTTAATGCAGGTCACAGTTCGTCTGCCGCACAAATTTCTCTGCTATATCGTCTTTTCCATCTTCTGCATCATGGGCACCTGGTTCGGGTTACACATCGACGACTCGATTGCTAATACGCGAGCGATTGGCGCGGTGATGGGCGGCTTACTCGGTGGTCCGGTAGTGGGCGGACTGGTTGGTCTGACCGGCGGTCTACATCGATATTCGATGGGGGGCATGACCGCGCTGAGTTGCATGATCTCGACGATCGTCGAAGGATTGCTCGGCGGGCTGGTACATAGCATCCTGATCCGCCGCGGGCGTACCGATAAAGTCTTTAACCCCATTACCGCTGGTGCCGTCACGTTCGTCGCGGAAATGGTGCAAATGCTGATCATCCTGGCGATTGCCCGGCCTTATGAAGATGCGGTGCGTCTGGTGAGTAATATCGCTGCGCCGATGATGGTAACCAACACCGTGGGCGCGGCGCTGTTTATGCGCATTTTGCTCGATAAGCGCGCGATGTTTGAAAAATACACCTCGGCTTTTTCCGCTACCGCGCTGAAAGTTGCGGCCTCGACGGAAGGCATTTTGCGCCAGGGCTTTAACGAAGTGAACAGCATGAAGGTGGCCCAGGTGCTGTATCAGGAGCTGGATATTGGCGCGGTAGCGATTACCGATCGCGAGAAACTGTTGGCTTTTACTGGTATTGGTGACGACCATCATTTACCCGGCAAACCGATTTCTTCGGCTTATACCTTAAAAGCCATTGAAACCGGAGAAGTGGTTTACGCCGATGGCAACGAAGTGCCCTATCGTTGCTCTTTGCATCCGCAGTGCAAGTTAGGCTCAACGCTGGTGATCCCTCTGCGTGGTGAAAATCAGCGGGTGATGGGTACCATCAAATTGTATGAAGCTAAAAATCGGCTGTTCAGCTCGATCAACCGCACGCTGGGGGAGGGGATTGCACAACTGCTTTCGGCGCAGATCCTCGCCGGGCAGTATGAGCGGCAAAAAGCGATGCTCACCCAGTCAGAGATCAAACTGCTTCACGCCCAGGTCAATCCCCATTTTTTGTTTAATGCGCTTAACACCATCAAAGCCGTGATCCGCCGTGACAGCGAACAGGCCAGTCAGCTGGTGCAGTATCTTTCCACTTTTTTCCGCAAAAACTTAAAGCGGCCTTCGGAGTTTGTTACTCTCGCCGACGAAATTGAACATGTGAATGCTTATCTGCAAATTGAAAAGGCGCGTTTCCAGTCGCGGTTGCAGGTCAATATTTCTATTCCGGAGGCGTTATCTCAGCAGCAATTGCCCGCGTTTACCCTACAACCGATAGTGGAAAACGCCATCAAACATGGGACATCACAACTCCTGGATACGGGGAGAGTGGCAATTAGCGCCCGACGTGATGGGCAACATTTAATGCTGGAGATCGAAGACAATGCCGGTTTGTATCAACCGGCAACCAATGCCAGCGGGCTGGGGATGAATCTGGTGGATAAGCGTTTACGTGAACGGTTTGGCGATGACTATGGGATAAGCGTCGCCTGTGAGCCTGATAGTTACACCCGAATAACGTTACGACTGCCATGGAGGGATGAGGCATGATTAAAGTCTTAATTGTCGATGATGAACCGTTAGCACGGGAAAACCTGCGTGTGTTTCTGCAGGAGCAGAGTGATATTGAAATTGTCGGCGAATGTTCAAACGCCGTAGAAGGGATCGGCGCGGTGCATAAACTGCGCCCGGATGTGCTGTTTCTCGATATCCAGATGCCGCGTATCAGCGGTCTGGAAATGGTGGGCATGCTTGACCCAGAACATCGCCCGTATATTGTTTTTCTCACCGCGTTTGACGAATACGCTATAAAAGCCTTTGAAGAACATGCCTTTGATTATCTATTGAAGCCGATTGATGAAGCGCGGCTGGAGAAAACACTGGTGCGTTTGCGACAGGAGCGCAGCAAGCAGGATGTTTCACTGTTACCGGAAAATCAGCAGGCGCTGAAATTTATCCCTTGTACCGGTCATAGTCGTATTTATTTGCTGCAAATGAAAGACGTGGCGTTTGTTAGTAGTCGAATGAGCGGTGTTTACGTTATCAGCCAGGAAGGGAAAGAGGGCTTCACAGAATTAACTTTGCGCACGCTGGAGAGCCGCACACCGCTACTGCGCTGCCATCGACAGTATCTGGTTAACCTCGCGCATTTACAGGAGATTCGCCTGGAAGATAACGGTCAGGCTGAGTTGATTTTGCGTAATGGATTAACCGTCCCTGTCAGCCGCCGTTATCTGAAAAGTTTAAAAGAGGCGATTGGCCTGTAAAAGACTGCTAAAATGGCTTTTTGCCTCATTAACACCCGAAGGCCTCATGCTAAGTAACGATATTCTGCGCAGCGTGCGCTACATTTTGAAAGCCAACAATAATGATCTGGTGCGTATCCTGGCGCTGGCTAATGTTGAAGCCACCGCGGAACAGATCGCCGTCTGGCTACGTAAAGAAGACGAAGAGGGTTTTCAGCGTTGTCCGGACATTGTTTTGTCTTCATTCCTGAATGGTTTGATTTACGAAAAACGCGGCAAGGATGAGTCTGCTCCGGCACTGGAGCCGGAACGTCGCATTAATAACAACATCGTGCTGAAAAAATTACGCATCGCGTTTTCGCTTAAAACCGATGACATTCTGGCGATCCTGACCGAACAGCAGTTCCGCGTTTCCATGCCGGAAATTACTGCAATGATGCGTGCACCGGATCATAAAAACTTCCGCGAATGCGGCGATCAATTCTTACGTTATTTTCTGCGTGGGCTGGCAGCGCGCCAGCATGTGAAGAAAAGCTAAGACGGGCATGGCGGCCATGTGAAGAACATGGCCGCCGACAGATTATTTCACTTCTTTAAAACCAGCAGCAGCCATGACCAGTTCAATCTGCTTCATGCTGACACCTTTGCTGGTATCTTCATCACCCATCTTGATACCGGAAATGCCCTGCAGGGCTTTCAGATCAACTTTTTCCATATCGATATTTACATTTTCCTGCGCGTAAGTATCGGTATAGGTTAATTTTTCTTCAACGCCCGGAATGTTTTTGTATTTGGCGCTTAATGGCTCAAGTTTCTTAGCTGCATCTTCTTTGGTGGTTGCACCAATGGTTGCAAACTGAATTTTGGTTTCTGAAGATTGCTTAATCACTTTGTCGCCTTTGTAGACATAAGTAATGGCAATTTCAGTACCGTTCAGGTTAGCGCTAAATTTCTTAGATTCTTCTTTGTCACCGCAGCCTGCGAGAGAGAAAACCAGAACAGATGCAACAACGAGGGAAAACAGCTTGTTGAAAGCCTTCATGTAAAACTCCATTTTATCAAAATCAGGAAACTGGTGACTCTCACCAGGGCGCTATAGAATATGCTTTATACCTTGTTTTGAGCAGTCCGGAAATGGAGTAGAACTCTTAATAAAAAGCATCTTTCCCTCCTTGTTACTCAAGCATCAGTAATAACTGCTCGCAAAGTAAAACACAGTTATTCAATGCTTCTACCCTTGAATCGCATTCCGGGTTACGCAATTGTGCCAACACATGCGCCAGCCGATAAAAACCCACTGCGGTAAGTTCATTCGCCAGCAATTCGGCCTGACCAATAGCGCTTTGTTCCTGATAGTGCCAACCGTTATGTAGCAGTTGAATGAGCAATGTCTGGCAGCGCATCAGCAACTGATGCGCGGTGGATGGCGCAGGAAGAATGTTGGCAGAAGGTAGTGCTGCAACAGGCGCAGTTTCAGCGTCCAGCGCCCAGGCGCGGGTTAGCGTCATCATTACCCGCGGCTCCAGCGTTAACTGCCCGTCGACAAAACGGACAAACCCAGAAACCAGATTCACGGGATCATCCGTCTGCTGCAAAAGCGCCGCCATGCGTTCAACCGCAAAGGGGGCGCAGGCAGAGGCTGGCAGCGATAACGTCAGCACATTATTTTCACCTTCGCCGCTAATCACCTGCGCATCCAGCGTCTGGCGGCTGCTGTCCCACCCCAGCGAAATACACTCCACCACCGGCAGAATAAATAAATTATCCACCTGATTAAGCGGCCGGACGCAGACTGGCTGGCGCAAGTGTAAGTATTCCCGCAAAGCTTCAATGCCGGGCTGGCGCAACGGCGCCCCCAGCATTTGCCAGGCATCAGGCGACAGTGGGACAACACTGCTTAAGCGGTTGCGAGTAGCTAACAGCAGCTCGCCTTCGGCACTGCGACGCGCGGCTTGTGAAACAATTTGCCCACCTGCCAGTGCGCCAGCCTGAAAACTAAACAGCCGACGTGTGGCAGCCGGTGAGTTTTCCTGTTCGCTTCTCGGCCAACTGCGCGAAAGGTGCAAAATACTGCCGGTGTCGGGATCGGTGAACCAGATGCGTAAACCATACTGCTCAATATCCTGCCAGCAACGCATACCTAGCGACACCAGCCGCAGATGATCAAGCTTTGCTTCTCCGGCAATGCCTGCGCCAACCACCGTGCGCCACGGCATGGGAGGAATTTCACCAATACTGTCGCGGCGCGCCATTTCTTGTGCACTGTTCAAGCGACTGGTTAACGCCGCCAGCTGACGCAGGCATTCTCCGGCGTGGTAGTGGCTGGCGCGGGCGTGGAAGGCATCAACGCTTGCCCGTAGCTGTCGTATTGATTCACTCACCCAGCGCCAGTTGCAGGTCTCTGCCGCCTGCAATGCGCGGTTGAATGCTGCCTCGTAATGGATGAGCGGCTGGCTGATGCCGCCAAGCCATAATGCCTGGCTTAATTGCTGAACATATTGACGACACGCGTTGCCCTCGTTGCTGGCAAATGGGTCATCATTCGCGGCAACTTGCTCGCTGCGCATCTGCCAGATCAAATGGGTAAATTCTGTTTGCTGCGCTTTGGCCTGGACAAAGGCCTGTACCGCCAGCACGACATGTTCGCAAAGTGTTCCTTCAATGCAATCACAGCGCGCGAAGCGAATACTGCTGCGGGAATAAAAACGGACGTCACTCATTGGTAAGCGAGCAGAGGGAATCTCTCCTGGCGAACAGAACAACTCAATGGTGATGCCTTTAGCGACCAGCGCCTGTGCGCGTTTACGGGTGGCATCGGGTAGGGTTGCCAGCTCTCCCAGCCAGATTGCTGGATCCCACTCTTCTTCTTTTTCCGTGGGCTGGGCGGTAGCGCAAAGTCGTTGATAACTTAACACCAGCATCACGCGATGGCGGCACATGCCGCTGGCCCCGCAGCTGCACTGAGCCTCTTTCAGTGCCTGACCGTTCGTCAGCTGGGTACGGACACCGTCACTGAAGGTGGCGATTAAAGCGCCGTTCTCATGACTGATTTCTGGAACATTGCCATTTTCCAGTTCCTTAAGGCTGCGCTTAACAAAACCGGCATTGCTTAACGCCGTCAGTGCCTGTGGTGTCAGTTCTAATAATTCCGGGCGTAGTGAATTCATGATTGAAGATTCTCCGCCAGCCAGGTAGCCAGCTCGCCCGGCGTCATCGCGGCTATTTGTGCGCCGACATTAACCAGCGCCTGGGCCATATCGCGGTCATAGCAAGGTGTTGCGGTGCTATCGAGCGCTGCCAGTCCCAGCACTTTGATGCCGCTCTGGACACACTTTTTCACCTGATGCGTCAGCAATGATGATGAACCCCCTTCATAAAAATCGCTCACGAGGATAATGATGCTTTTTGCTGGTTGTTCAATAAGTTGCCGACCATACTCCACGGCACTGGCGATATTGGTCCCACCGCCTAATTGTACTTTCATTAATAACTCTACCGGATCGGCAACGTCTGCCGTGAGATCAACCACGCTGGTGTCAAAAGCGACCAGATGGGTACGAATGCCGGGTAACTGCCATAAACAGGCCGCCATCACCGCAGAGTGGATCACCGAATCGACCATCGATCCGCTTTGATCAACCAGTAAGACCAATTGCAATTGTTCACTGTGGCGCTTAATACGGCTGTTAAAGCGGGGGGATTCGATATACAACTTGCCATGTTGCGGGTGCCAGTGTTGCAGGTTGGCGCGCAGAGTACTTTTGAAATTGAAATTACGCGCCAGTGGAATAAATGAGCGACGGCGGCGATCGCGGACACCAGAAAAAGCCTGGCGAACTTCCTTTGCCAGTCGCGCCATAATTTCTTCCACTACCTGGCGCACTATCCGGCGGGCGGCAACCAGCACTTCAGGATTCATCAGATGTTTGGTGTGCAAAACGGCGCGTAGCAGGCTTTCAGAAGGCTGCATACGTTCCAGCACGTCGAGATTCGTCACCACATCTTCAATGCCGTAGCGCAGCACGGCATCGCTTTCCAGCCGCTCAATTACCTGTTGCGGAAACAGCGTGTGAATACTGTTGATCCACTCAGGCGTGGTGAGATTTGAGCCACCTAATCCGCCGGAACGTTCACCACGCTGGATCCGTTCAGGATCGCGCCCGTACAGCCACTCCAGCGCGTGGTCTATTTGTCGGGCGTTGTCATCCAGTCCACAAAGCGTCGTTTCTGCCGCTTCGCCAAGAATCAATCGCCAGCGTTGTAGCTCACGGGTGGTCAGAAGATCGTTCAGTTCAGACATGGAAAACTCCCCAGTGTTGCAGCGATGCCAGTGCCTGCTGTTCGAGTTGTTGATGATGTGCAATGGCTTGCGGTGGGCAATGCAACGGCATTTGCAGCGCCGAAACGGGAAGTTGCGTCAGTTGATAATGCTCAAGCACCTGATGCGCCAGCGTCCCGCGTTCTCGTGGCGGCAGCCAGGCCATCGCCGCGCGTAAATCGGGCAGGGCGTTGATAAAATCGGCGTCACTTAGTTGATTTAAATGACTGCTGAACCCGGCGATAAATGCAGGCTGACAGGCCAGTTGATGGCGGGCCAGCGCCAGCAAACCGTGCAGCGCCTCGCCGGATTGTGCCGGGGATAACTGCGTCAGCATCGTCAGCGCCGCTTCGGCACTGGTGTTGGGATGTTCCAGACGCATCAGTGCGCCAAGAGCCGCGCCGCGATCCAGCGCCGGGGCATGAACCGCCTGACTGCGGCGCTCCAGTAAGGTCACCGCCGCAGAAAGAGAAACGCCGGGGAGTTGCACACCGCTATGTAGATCGCGCAGGATATGACACAACGCTTGCCAGCTATGCAGGTGAGCGTGAAACTCCTTTTCATCCGGTCTTCCGTTAGATTCACACAGCCACAGCGTGCGATCGATAGCCGCGCATAACGTCGTTTGTAATATCTGCGCGCCTTGCATACCGCTAATTTCATCCAGCCGCCATAAGGCATATAGCACTTCCAGCGCCTGGCCCATTTCGGCAAATTGATTTTCCTGGGCGATTAATAATGTGAGTTGCTCCAGTAATTGTTGACTGAAGGACGCCAGACCCGCTAACGCCGCCTGGCTAAGACATGTGGTGATACTGCCGATTCCACCCGCGTCCAGCATATCGGCTTCTAATTTATTGCGTGCGGCTTCCTGGAGTGTGGCACCAAAACAGGCGGCCTCAATCAATGCCGCATGTTGGCTAAGCGGGCGGGTTAATTTCCAGTGTTCTTCACCGTTGCCTGCGAGCGTCAGCGTACTTCCGTGCTGGCGCACAATGCCGGGAATCTCGAGTATTGCCAGCCGATGTAACACCTGACTTTGTGCCAGCCCATCGGAGGTAAAGCGATTTAAGGTAAGCTCAGTCGGAAGAGTGATTCCGGTACGTTCCAGTTCGCAGGTGACATCTTTTGGCAGAGGCGGTTGTGGCGTGGAGGGGGCAAGTTTACCGAATCCGTCACCCGCTAATATGTCTATCAACGTAACCAGAATCGGATCGGTATCGGGATGAATAACTCCGCGATAGCTCCACGGCAACGGCGCGTTCAAGGCTTCTTTAATCAGCGATCCTGCTATAGCATCCAGCCAGTCAGTGCGTAACGGTAGTGTATGACCACGCAACTGTGCCAGAGCCATCGCATGCAGATGAGCGGCAGCCATATCAGCGGTTGAAGCAGGCAAGTGGTGCTGGCGCAAACGGGTAAGAACCGTTTTTAGCAGTTGTTCTCCCGCCTGCCGCAAGCCCCACTGCCAGCACCAGTTTTGCCAGACCGGAGCAGGCAAACCGGAAAGGTATCCAGCCAGCACATCAAGGCGCTTTTCACTGTATGGCGTGAGATAGCAACCTGTAACGGCATCTGCCAGCGAGGGCAATTCTGGCTTGTTAATTTCCTGCGGACATTCTCGCCACATTTTTGCCAGTGCAGGAGCGTGCCAGCCGCCGCAGACGACTAACACGTCGCCATTGTTTTGCTGCATCGCCCATCCAATCCAGCGGGCCATAAAGGCTTCGCGCTGACGATTGAGTGCATCGCCGGGGAAGTCGCCCCGCAGTTGGGCAAAATAGCGCGCCAGTGCAGAGGGTAATGCAGTTTGCTGGCTTTCATCTTCGAACAAGTGATCCCACAGGGTGTCGCTGTTATCCATGCGGGTGGCACGCAGCAGCAAGGTCTGGCTTTCCTCTTGCGTATCAGGCGAATCGTCCTCTTCTTCACCTTGCGCCCAGCAAGGCAAATCAATGAAGTAAGTTTGTGCCTGAATACGACGTGCGGCTTGTAGCGCCTGCCACTCCGGCGAAAATTCAGCAAATGGCGTCCAGGCACCACGCCCGGGGGCCGCACCGTCCTGATACTGGCAATAACTGTAAATAGCTACCGGAAGCTGGTGGGCTAAAAACAGTTCGTCTACCCGGTCATTAAAATCAGCCGGGCCTTCAATCAACACGTATCTCGGGCGCTGGCTTTCGATTAACGATTTCACCAGCCGGGCGCAGGCCGGACTATGATGCCGGATGCCGACAATTAACGGCTCGCTCATGCATCTTTCCTCACGGCAGGCGGTGGCGAGCTTGATAATAAGCCTGCCAGTGAGCTTCTTTATGTGTGGCGACACGCTGTTCGAAGTAACGGCGCAGACGAGCGCGATCTTCTTCGTTATCTTTGACTATGGTTCCGGCAATACAGTCCACCAGGTCGGCTGGCTCCCCCGCGCGATTCGCTAAAAACCAGGCGCGGACGCCCACAGCGTGGGCCACGTTCACGGCTTCAGCGGTGGACATAATCGCTGTTAGTGTATCCATTGACGTTTTCTTTTCGCCGTTGGCACGCAAGTCGCGGAAAGTGCGTACCAGTAACTCCAGTACCGCGTCAGGCACTTTATGCGGAATACCGCTATGGGCCAGCAAACGCGCCGAAGCACTGGCGACCAGCTCCAGCTCCTGGGCGAAATCCATAATCGGAAAAACCGTTTCAAAATCGAAGCGACGCTTTAGCGCGGCACTCATTTCATTGACGCCGCGATCGCGGGTATTGGCAGTGGCAATAATATTAAAGCCTTCTCGCGCATAGAGCTGACTGGCTTCACCAGTGAGTTCCGGCACCGTCATTACCCTGTCAGAAAGCATACCTAACAGACAGTCTTGTACTTCCAGCGGTGTACGCGTTATCTCTTCAAAACGGACAATTTTGCCGTCGCGCATTCCCTGGTAAAGCGGGGCAGGGACCAGCGCTTCCGTTGACGGACCATGGTTGATAAGCAGGGCGTAGTTCCAGCCGTACTTGATTTGATCTTCGGTGGTAGATGCGCCGCCCTGGATGGTTAACCCGGCATCGCCGCTAATAGCGGTTGCCAGTAATTCAGACAGGAGAGATTTTGCGGTACCCGGTTCCCCCACCAACATCAAACCGCGTCCGGTGGCAAGAGTGACTAACATACGTTCGACAGCGGAGGGACTAATCACGACTTTACGGCTAATATTTTGCGCTTCGTCGCCAAGGATAAAAGCACGGGCTGCAGGCAAACTTAACTGCCAACCGGGCGGGCAAGGTGCGTTATCATTTTGCTTTAATTTTGCCAGTTCAACGGCGTATAACACAGCAGCAGGCGGACGCTGCAGATGATTATTCTGCGGTGACATATATTCATCCCTGAAATGTATTAATAAAATAAACGATATTTTACGCGCAATAAATGTTTGGCGCATTAGTTGTTTGAGCGGAAAATATCTGGAAAGCAGATCACAGTAAATAAAAAAAACCTGCTGGTGAGGCAGGTTCTTTTATTTACTACTTTGATGTTAAGTTACTGATAGTGCAACATGGCATCTCAACGAACGAATTATAACCACCTCTGGACCGTGTTGCAATTAAGATAATGAGATTTATAATCCTGACTGTTGGGAAGTTGCGCCGGATCGAACCAATTTCAAGTCCTGGCTACCGGACGGGTGGTGCCGCAGGTGGTGCCCTGATCCGGAGTGCAACATGGCGACTCAACATACGTAAACCAGTATCGACAGGCAGTGTAAGGGTAAGGTACTGGTGTTGCGCTCCTTAATAAGGAGAGCGGATGGACACGCTGACACAAAAGTTAACCGTGCTCATTGCCGTACTGGAGTTATTAGTGGCTCTGTTACGGTTGATTGATTTGTTGAAGTAACGGGCAAATTGAAACGCATTTAAGGGGGAATACCGTTTCCCCCTTTAATAAAGCTATACTCGTCATACTTCAAGTTGCATGTGCTGCGACTGCGGGTTATTCGGCCCATCCATGGACCTCACCCCTTACGGGGCCGCTACAAGTAGCGTTCAAATCCACTCCATGCGGATTTGTCGTTCACCCCAGTCACTTACTTTAGTAAGCTCCTGGGGATTCACTCGCTTATCGCCTTCCTGCAACTCGAATTATTTAGAGTATATTATTCTATTTCTTGTTTGAATATATTCTGTAGTTCACGATTAAAAATTGCTATTACAGTTTCAGGTGATTCACCTCGTAATTTCCGCTCATCAATACACTCATCTCTTATATAAATCAACGCATCATTTATTAGCGGGTCAGCATCTTCTCGATCACGTTGATGAAATGTTGGATGTAGCCGGAATCGCTCCAGTCGATAGACGGAACCTGTAAATAATTCAGAGCATTTATGGATCTCAAGTCTGAAGGAAAACGGATCTTCAGGTACAGGGACCTCATAATCGTAAATAGCAACCAGCTCTTTTTGCACGATCATCGCTTTCCCCGCTGGTAAGTCGTGTAGATAACGGGCAGTTGCATCACTGCCCGCTGTGTTTTAATGGAAAATGACGTCAGGTGCGCTTAACGCCTCACTTAAATCAAACGTATCGAGTTCGGCAAAAGTGACGGATTTATTGTCACGGTACACCCGAAGAGAATGGAAGCTCATCAGCGCTTTGCTATCAGCACTGTAGTGGTTAAAACCGGGTGAAAACTTAAGGACCAGCCGGTACGCGCCCAGGTCATAGACAAATGCGTCCTCATAGCCTGACTCCCAGCCTTTGTATCGCATTCCCATAAGTTGCCCAACGGTAGCGGATTTACCTTCCCAGCGAGTCAGGCTGTTACTGGTTGACTCGTCAGGTGTGAGCAGTACCGTGCGCCGCGCCAACTGGCGAAAAGGCGGCATAATTTCGTAATCGGCAAAAAGCTGTGCAAATTCACTGCGCATTTCTGCTGTCATTTCTAACGGGTGGGCAATGCCAATCAGAGCATCGGCAGGCAGGTCAATTGGCTCATCTTGTGCATTGCAGAATTCCCCCTCTGCGGCCACACGAAAGGCGTTGAGTAAACGACGCGGTTCATTTGCCAGATAAACGCCCCATATCAGTCGCTGGGTAACCAGGCGAGTAAATGGATGATTAACAAAGAGAGAATGAAAATCTGTCAGCGACCAGCGTCGGGTAGTACGTAGTGCCGTTTCAAGACGTGGGAGCAGGTTTTTGCTCACCTGAGTGGCATCTTTTTTTAGTCCTTTTAGTCGGGCCAGTGCATCGGATGCTTTTAGTTGGTCGTCATCGGCGCGCAACCGGGGAACACTTTTCTGGCGAACGTTTTGTTGATCGTAGATAACTGGGTTGAGGTTTTCATCGAAGCGAACGGTAAACTGCCGTGGACCAAAATCAAAAATCAACGCCTGCGGATCATCGAGGCCCAGTGTTGGGACTAATCTGTCCGCTAACTCTTCCTGGCTTAACCCGCGATTTTCTGCGACCACCTGAAGTAACTCCGCCGCGTTATCACGTAAGGGGCGGGATTTCGCCCGTTGCGATATATGATGCAGCTGTATCAGCGCCATATCATTATTCATCAGGGTAAGTATATTCAGACCACTGACAGCACGGGCAGATTTGCCTTCTTGTGGCCAGGCGAGGAGCTGTGTCGTCAGATCACGTGCCGTGCTTTCGTCGCCAAAGAGACTTAACGCCAGAAATGCCCAGTTGTCTTTTGCGGGGGCGCCAGCTTGTTGCCACGCGGTAAAGAGATCCCAGGCAAAAGTGGCCAGCGTTTGCGGTTGGCAGAACGTTTTCAGTTGTTCCAGCCCGCTATAAAAACGTCCACCCTGGGTAAAGCGCAGCATTTCGCCGATAATTTCCAGAACGTCATCGGTAACAGGCTGATTATTCGTGATAAGTCGCGGCCTGGACCACATTGCCGGATGCCAGAAATCAGGAGCTTTTGGAATGCGTGCCGGGTAAATCTCTATTGGACTCTGTCTAAGTAATTGCTCCAGGGCAGGCCATACATCTGTACGCTGCCAGCGGTTTGCCACGGTTTGCAGCAATTCGCCATATCCTTGTTCGTAAAGTAAACGCAGGGCAAGTAATGCGGCTTCACTGTTGTCGCTGGATTTGGTGAAGACAAGAGGGATAAGTGCAGTAGCCGTATGTTCCGGCCATTGTAAAATCCACTGGCGAGCCAGATCACGCTGCGCCGCGAAACGGTGCCAGACGCGGGCAATGGGCAGGGCCAGTTCTGTTGCGCCGAAATGAATCAGCAGCGGAAATATCTCTTTTGGATGTCGGGCAAAGGCGGTGTTTAATCCAGGCAAAGCATCGGTACCCAGCACACTTAACAGATATTCCCCCCCGGTGTAATGAAAATCAGCCTCGACAATTTGTTGCCAGCACGATACCGCCATTTCGCGCGGCATCTGCGCGATAAGGTACAGATTCCAAATCCCCCAACGGTGTTCATTACCATAGTAAAATCCGCGCTGAAAAGTTCGCCACCCTCCCATCAACGCAATGCTATCTTGTGCCAGTAATGCATTGGTGGCTTCTTCCCGGTACTGTTTAGATTTGGCCTGATGCGCGTGATAAGTACGCAATAGTCCTATTGATGTGTATTCTTGCAGTTGCTGAGCATCAAAGGCATCCAACTGTCCATTAAGAAGACGCTTATTAAATTCCAGGCTATGAACGTCAAAACCTAATTCCCGCAAGAAGATATCCGCTCCTCTCTTAGCAAGATGTTCGTCAAAAGACATGGCGCTAAAATGGTCAATTGCAGCTTGCTGTTCCGGCGTCCAGTGTTTATTTAGCGACCTGTACGTTTGCGGTGCAAGCGTAAGATCAGGCAGCGAAAAGTGAGGTATGGAAGTCTTTTTCTTCCGCCCACGCCATGGTGGTGAAACGAGGATTTCAGGCATTTGGCTGTTAGGGGTGCCATCAATAACCAGTTTGGGCGGTGCCGATAAATAACTCTTCAGCTCTGCCCTGGCTTGAGTACTTAACCACGGCATCACCCTTTCTGCTAGTTGTGGCTGCGATGCCATCAGCGTTTGTAACAGCGTACGCCAGTATTCATCGCGTGCTTTTTGCTGTGCAGGCAGCTTTTTGTCTTCGATGATTGGATAACCTGGGCGGGCTGGTGGTTCTTTTAACGCCAGCAGTTCTGTCAGTGCAGCGAGTGTCGCATGGGGGAAGTTTTTACTGTATTTAGCCACACGTTGCAGGCTGGGTTTGTTTTTATCAGCAACTAACAGCAAGGTGCGGATGACTTGCGGATGGTTAATTTGTACCAGCAGACTGCCGCAATCTTCTTTATGGGCATATATCGCGAGGCGCGGAACGGCTGCCAGTCCTTGTTCGCGCAAAAGGGCAGCGCAGGCCGCGTAGCCGAAGTGGTTTTCATGCGACATGTAGCTGGCTTCGCGATCGCTAAATATATCCTGGCTCCAGTAGCGTTCGAGTTTTCTCACCGCTGTGGGGTCATTAGCAACAACTTTTAACCACTCCTTAGAATGATAATGAGTCCGCGGGCATTCAAGGTCTACCAACTCATTGGCGATTTCTGGTTTTTCCGGGAGGATCAGCGCAATAAAAGGGCGGCGAACTTTGGTTATTCCTGGCAGTGCGGCAATGAGTTTGTCGGCGCATCGCTGCCAGCAGCTTTCCTCTGCCAGAGAGAGGTGTTTACGCAGTCGGAGATCGAATTCGTTATAGGTTTCTGAGCGATAACCATAGCCATAGTCCTCGTTCTGATACTGCAATGTGACAACCAGAGGATCACTCTCATAACATCGTGCAATAAACTGGCGTGCAATCACCACCTCAGTCGCATATTCCAGCCCCTCTTGTTGGACGATTTCGTCGAGCAACTGTTGGCTGTCCTTTTGCGCGATACAGGCTAGCGCCGCCATTGTGCGGGCCGGGATCGTGGGTTTGTGTTCGCCGATCAAGTTGATGGCCTGCGTAATGGCGGACTGCCACTCCAGTGAAAAATTTTCATAACGCCAGATAATGTTTTTTTTCTTCTCAGCTTTTTGTAGCAATTCATCACCCAGTGTCTGGATGAGGCTTTCAGTGATAACAGGCACCGGTTCGCCCGGCCAATTGCGATGGCTGAGTGGTGTTTTGCCTTTTTTATATTTCAGTTCCACTTGGGCGTTATCCGCCAGCCACGGTAATTCCTTGTCCATGCTCTTTCCTTATTCAAACAGAGCTTCAATATCGTTAATCAACTCGCTGGCGGTGATGGCATCGAGTACGGAGAACTGCGCTTCCTGAGTTGAATGACTCCCCCAGCCATAGCTTTCTGCTTTGCCTTCCCATAGCCACAGCTTGCTTAAGAGTTGCTCGGCGCTAAGTTCGGCTGGCGACATACCAACTGCAAAGCCTTCATCGATTTCCATGATTAACGACCAGCGGCCCAGAGGTTTGATCATCCAGCCGATCCAGCCACCATCCTGTGGTTCACCACGCACCCAACCTTTATTCGCCAGCCCCATGACCCGACCACTCGGGCATTTTCTGCCTGCCCAGCGGGTCAGTTCGCTGGCATCGCGCTCGGCTTCTGTCAGCGCGTAACTGTTACGGTCAAGCTGGCGGAACGGCGGTAACAGTTCATAGTCGGCAAAAAGCTGCCCAAAGGCGGCGGCATCCGTCGGTGATATCTCCAGAATGTGAGGAATACCAATAGAGATATCGCCTTCCGGCAAAGTGAAAAGGTCATCGTCAGCGGTGCTGTAGCTGTTATCTTCAGCCACGCGAAAGCAAGCCAGTAGCTGGTTGTCGGCGCTATAAACGCCCCAAATCAGACGGCGGGTTAAGTGGCGTACCAGCGGATGCTCAACCAGAAAGAGCTGGAAGTTTTCCGGCGACCAGCGGCGGCGCAGGCACATGGCGGATTCCAGCCTTGCCACCTGCTGGGCAGCAACGGTACGCGCGTCTTTTTTCAGCAGTTTGTAGCGGTTAACAGCGTCGTCTGCCAGTGTTTCATCATCGCTTTTATTGGGTTTAGGTAAGTCTTTCAGGCGGCTGCCGGAAACATCACGCACAAAAGGTTTTAAGGTTTCATCAAAGCTGACGGTGAACTGGCGTGGGCCAAAATCCAGCAGTAGCGAACCGTTATCATCCAGACCGAGATCGGGCGCTAAGCGATCTTCAAGCTCCGCGACCGTGAGCTCGCGGCTCTCGGCAATATCGGCAATTTTCTCTTTTGCCCGCTCCTGTAATGCTTTGAATTTCAGTTTCTGGGCGATGCCGTTAAGCTGCATCAGGGCGATATCGCTGCCGATAGCTGCGAGAATATCCAACCCAACGGTGGCGCGTTTATGCTGGGATTCGCCAGGCCAGGCGCGGATTAATGGCGTCAGTTTGCGGGCGGTGTCATCGTTGCCGAGAACACCTAACGCACTGAACGCCCAGCTCTCTTTCGACGGAGCTCCCGCAGTCAGCCAGGCGGTAAACAGATCCCAGACAAATCCAGCCAGTGAGTCGGCGGTACAGGCGTCTTTCACCTGCAATAATCCCGGATACAGCACCTCTTCCTGAGGGAAGCGGAGCATTTCACCGAGGTGGAGGAGGGCGCTATCTGGCAGTGATTGGGCATTTGCTATTAATACCGGGCGGTTCCAGAGCGATGGCTGATAAAAGGCCGGAAGAGTGGGGATTTTTGTCGGGTGATTATCTAAGGCATCGAGCGCAAGCAGAGCGTTCACCGCGTCTGTTACTTCCGGCTGATTATAACGCCGAGCGATTTCTTGCAGTAATGGCTGATGACCGTTTTCGATAAGCATTCGCAAGGCAGCGCGGGCGTTATCCTGGGCTTCACCGGCTTTGCCGAGCGCCGCAGGCAGTAGGCCGGTAATGGCATGTTCCGGGTATTTCAGCAGCCAGCTACGGGCGTCTTGTCGTAGGGTTTTGAGTTTGTTGAAGGCACGGGCGACGGCAGGAGCCAGCTCACTCGCTGCGAAGTAATTCGTGATGGGCAAGGCTTCCTGCGGATAGCGTGTAATTGAGTTTACTAAACCAGGTAAACCTTTGAGTCCAAAATGTAACATGGCGTATTCGGTATCGGTATGTGGAGATAGAGTAAGGGCATTCCATGCTTTTACTGCTTTCTCCAGCGGCAATGTTGTCAAAATCCCCAAATGCCAATAATGCCCGGTAGGTGAATGAAACACCTTAAATTCACTTATTAAGGTTGAATAATCTTCATTTAGCCATGCCTCAACTACCGCTTCGGGAGCTTTAATATATGTACCAGCGATCCGTCGTTGAAAACCCATCCTTGCCAACAGGTTGGTAGTACTTTCTTCATGGCTAACCGTGATATGTTTTGAATACCAGATATATTTCGCCAAAAATTTATTACTGATTTCTTCTGTCAGATAACAGATTGGCTCAATGCCTAATGGCGCTAAATCCAGCACTGGAATCGGCGTTTTTTTCTTTTTCGAAAGCCAGGGCGGTGAGACTAATACGGCAGGCAGTAGATCGGCGCAGGCATGATTTGAGGGCTGTGTCAGTTGTTGCAGGCATGATTTCAGCACTGCAACTGCGGGTGTCGAAAGCCAGGGAATGACCTGTTCTGCTAGTGTCGGTTGCGAGATAAGCATCGTCATTAGCATAATGCGCCAACTATTCTCTTCTTTTTGCACTAGAAGTTCCGCCAATGCTGCCAGTGCTGCGTGTGGGAACGTAGTGCAAGCTTTCGTCATCCGATCGTGACAGCGTTTAGTTTGCCCGGCTACACGTATAAGCAGTGTTAATGCGAACGGATGATTGATATGACGCAACACATCGGCGCAGTAGTCACTTGCGGCATAGGGAGCAAATCGGGGCAGAGCTACAACGCCTTGCTCCTGTAATACGGTGGCAGAGCATATCGCACCACGATGGTAATCATCAAAAATGGCATATGGCTCGTGATATTTTTCTAATAAGGCAAGAATGTGCTCATCAGTCGCCACTATTTTTAGCCATTCAAGCGAGGGTATTTTTTTTTGCACCAGTAGACGCTGGGCAATTTCATGTGCAATTTCTGGTTTTTCGGGTAATAGCAAAGCAATTAATGGTTGCCGCCATTCTGGAATATGTGGAATTGCGGAAATAAGTTTTTGTGCACATTTTTGCCAGAGAGACTCTTCCGCCAGCGATAAATGTTTACGTAGGCGTAATTCAAAACTGGAATATTGCTGCAAGTTATCAGGTGCAATGCCAGACGTCAGAATAATAATGATATTATTCGCATAATCCCATTCAATATCAATCTGTTGAAGGTGTATTACTACATCAGTAGCATATTCCAGACCGCCTTCCTGAACGATCTGATCCATAACATCCTCACGCTCTTTATATCTTGTACATTTCATTTCAAGTGCCGTGAGTACAGCCATTACTGGTGGTGGTAACTGTGTTGTTTTCAGGCCGTCGATCTGACTGATCGCCTGGGCGACGGTGTTTTGCCATTCTAAAGAACAGGCGCTGAAGTCAAATGTGGCTGTTTTATTATCCCGTTGCGACACACTACAGGCTAAGCGACGTAATTGGGTCAATTTGTCTGCTTGCTGAACAGGAACTCCGGGAAAGCGACGATGGCTTAACGTGGTGTGTACAACTTCGGGTGGAAAAACGACAGCAATATCTTTCGCCAGCCACGGTAAAACAGCATCTGTATTTTTGTCAGCCGCACGGGTTTCTGCTACGAAAGAGGGTTGTTCCTGAATAATGGTGGATGAGTCCGCTACCTTGAGAGAGTCCGTTACCGTTTGGGAAGGTTGCAAAGAATTATCCTTCGCTTGCTCCACATACCCCTTCTTCACCTTCTCCGCAACCAGCTTCAGTTCCGCTTTTTCCGCCGCCGCAGTATCTGCAAAGCTTTTTACCTGACTTTGCCCGTTGGTGCCGACTTTGCCCCAACTGATATGCAGCTCGTTTCCCTGCTGCTCCACCGCCCAGAATTTATGTGATTTTTCGTCCTGATAAATATAGGTTTTCATTGCTAAATCCTTTTAATCAAACAGTGATTCGATGTCGTTAATCAGCTCGCTGGCGGTGATGTCGTCGAGCATGGAGAAAGTGAGTGAGGATTGTTTACCGTAGCGATCATCTGGCGAGGTGATTTTTACGCTTTCAACCGGTAGCTGGTCGCCATACCCCGTTTCACCATAAATTAATGAAAAAGGTTCCGTTTCAAGTTCGAGATCGCCATGAGGGGTTGTTTTGCGCATCGCATAAACGCTGCCGCTTTCTTCCAGACGTTGCCAGCCTCGGCGTTCCAGCCCGACAATGCGTCCGGCCTGGCAAAGCCGTCCTTGCCAGCGTGTCAGTTCGTGAGTATTACGTTCATTGTCAGCAAGGTGATAGCTACCTCGCTCGAGCTGTTGGAAAGGGGGAAGCAGTTCGTAATCAGCATAAATTTGCCTGAATGCAGCGGCGGATTCAGGGGGGATTTCCAGCACATGCGGAATACCGATGTTTCCTGCTGGCAGCGTGAATAGCTCATCCTGCGCATCGCTGTAAGTGCTGTCTTCTGCGACCCGGAAGCAGGCAATCAGCGTGTTTTCCTCAGTATATACCCCCCATAACAGCCGTCGGGTTAAGTGACGTACCAGCGGATGCTCCACCAGAAACAGGCGGAACTGCTCTGCCGTCCAGCGTCTGCGCTGGCACATAGCCTGTTCCAGACGGGTAATTTGCTGGCTGGCGATAGCACGAACATCTTTTTTCAACTGTTTGAAGAGATTAACTGCGTCAGTTGCCAGTGTTTTATCATCGCTCTGGTTTGGCTTAGGTAAATCTTTCAGGACGTTGCCGTTTGCATCGCACACTACAGGTTTTAAGGTTTCGTCAAAACCAACGGTGAATTTGCGGGGGCCGAAATCAAGTATCAGCGAGCCGTTGATATCAAGCCCTAAATCCGGTGCCAGGCGGTCTTCCAGTTCGGCCATTGTCAGTCCGCGATTTTCGGCGACCATATTGATTCTGTCGCTGGCATGTTCCTGTAATGCAAAGAATTTAATCTTTTGCGCAATGCCATTAAGCAACATTAGCGCAATGTCGCTACCGATACTGGCTAACACATCCAGCCCGTAAACCGCGCGTTTATGCTGGGATTCACCAGGCCAGGCGCGGATGAGCGGGGTTAGTTTACGCGCGGTGTCGTCATTGCCTAGAATCCCCAGCGAGGTAAATGCCCAGTTTTCTTTTGCGGGTGCGCCAGCTTCTGTCCATGCCATGTAGAGATCCCAGCCAAAGTCAGCCAGTGATTCGCGGGTGAAGGTTTCTTTGATGATCGCCAGCCCAGCGTAGGAGGTAATGTCGCGTGGAAAGCTCAACATTGTGCCGAGGTGGCGCATAGCGTCATCTGGCAGAGGCAGGTTGTTACTTTTAAGCCGAGGTCTGTGCCATAAGGTGAACTGATAAAAGCCGGGCAGTGGGGCGATTTTTGCAGGATATTCTTCCAGTGGGTCGCTATCAAATAATGTTGCCAGCGCAGCTAAAACATCAGGTTGATTATATCCTTGGGCGATTTCCTCAATCGTTTCTCGCTGGTTTAATTTCACTAGCAGGAGGAGTGCCTGGCGGGCATATTCCCGATTTTGGCACGGTTTGCCCAGCGCCAAAGGTAGTAGCCCGGCGGTGGCATGGCGCGGGTTATTTGCCAGCCAATTAACGGCATCCTTGTAAGCCATTTTTTTCTGTAACCGCTGCGCCATTGGTAAGGCTAGTTCACTGGCCCCAATAAAGAGGGTGAATATCCACAGTCGTTGATGATCTCGTTGCAAGCAGGTCATAAACGCAGGAATGGCCGTACTGCCAAAAATCCCCAGAATCTCTTTCTCACCTGAATATCGCTCCTCAATGATTATTTGGTTGAGAAATGAAATCGCCTGTTGTCCCGGTAAGTAACAAAGCGCAGATAGATTCCAGCTTTTGTTGGCATTGTTGTGATATTTCGCAAACTCAGCTTTTAGTGCTGGAAAATCAAAGCGCAACAAGGCATCAACAGCGCTTTGCGGTATATATTTTTTTTCATGTAAGTCATCTTCGCAATGCAGCCATTCATTAAAACCTAATTGCCAAAGGATTTGTTGTTCTGGAGTAAAAGGAATGAAAGATGTCTCCCAGCTTTCTTTTTCAATTAGTGGCAGGTCGGTAAATAAGGTTTGCTGTGATGCCTGATATTGCGCGATTTCATAGAATCTGGATATGTCAGTATGACTGATTAACTCTGTAATTCCTGGTGTGATATCCGTGACGGCAGGAATGGGAAGTACCGGTAAATTAAATACGGGTATGACATTTTTTTTCTTATTTATTACCCACGGTGGAGCGACAAGCAGCTCCGGCAACATATCCACAGTGGCGTATTCACATTTTTCAGCGACTGGCTGCGGACGACATTCAGATAAGATGCCTGCCGCTTTAGCATTAACCCTGGGAATGACGTCACATACCAACTCTGGCGTGGCGGTAATCAGTTTGACAAGTGCGTTGCGCCACTGTGCATCTTCATGTATAGCCAGCAAAGTTGCATAAGCGGCAATAGCCGCAGCGGGATGCTTTTGACAGGCTTTGCTTAGGTATTCCAGGTGCTTTTTCTTGCCAACTACACCGAGGATCAGAATTTGAATCGCATCCGGGTGATTCGTTTTCCATAACCATTTGACAAGATCTTCAGTCTCGCTGATGCGCTCGAAGAGATAAGTGGGATTGTCAGAATGGTCTTCTGTTAACTCAAGAAGTATCCGACTTACACCGCGCACCCCATTATTTGCCAGCAACATTGCCAGATAAGCGCGAAAATCACGATATAACGGTGGGAAATCGTATTTTTCTGCTGTAGTCAGAGCGGCGTCATCGGTTACCACCAGTCTTAACCAGGTCATCGCCGGAACGTTTTGGTCTGCATAGCGTAGAGCCATAGCATTGGCGATATCCGGGCGTTCAGGGAGCAGTAACGCCGCAAAAGGTTGCCGTGCGGGGGAGAGCGAGGGAATAGCCGCAAGTACTTTATCTACACAGCGTTGCCACTCATCTTCTGAAGCGAGTGAAAGATGATGACATAGACGTTGATGCCAGTTCGGTAGCGATTCTGCTTCGTGATCTGGAGGAATAATGGTCGTGACGACGCTTTTTACTGATTTATATTTTAGTTGAAGAGCGAGAAGGGCGATTTCAACGGCACTTTCCAGACCACAGCGAACGACTAAGTCATCGACCAGTTCATCTGCAGAGTAAGAGTTCCTGAAGTGCCAGAGTAATGCTGCGTCAGACTGCGCACTCCCTGTCTGTAGATTATCCCGGATTCGCAACTGTAATTCGGCAAACGCCTGCTTCCAGTTTTCCGGATAAGAACTGTAGTATTGTTTTAAATCATATGCATTGGTGTTATCTGCAATACGCTTCCATATCTCTCCTTTATTGCGCGGATAATTAATTTCTCTTGGCCTGCGGCGATGAGGAAAAGCAAATCGATTAATATCGTCAGTTACCGGAATGACTGCATTATCAGCCACCCATGGGCGTTTATTTTGACTCACAGGGGGAGTTTTAACTTCAGGAGTGGCTTTGGTGACTGGAGGGATATATACGTTTGCCGAATCGCCTTCCACATAGCTTTTTTTCGTTTTCTCTGCGATCAGCTTCTGTTCCGCTTTTGCCGCCGCAGCAGCATCAGCAAAACTTTTTACCTGGCTTTGCCCGTTGGTGCCGACTTTGCCCCAACTGATATGCAACTCGTTGCCTTGCTGCTCCACCGCCCAAAATTTATGTGATTTTTCGTCCTGATAGATAAAGTGTCTCATTCTGCATCCCTGTAATTTTATCCAGTTGAATGCAGATGCTACCAGTATTTATGCGGGTTAGAGAGAGACAAAATCGCAAGAAAACAACTTTAGGAATTTATAAAGAAAAGGCGCTGTCGATGCAGCGCCTTGAAGGGGGATTATTTCACCTGATGGCCTGGTTTAGCACCAGCATCCGGGCTTAACAGGAAGATATCTTTCCCGCCAGGACCAGCAGCCATTACCATGCCTTCGGAGATACCAAAGCGCATTTTACGTGGTGCCAGGTTGGCCACCATAATGGTGTGACGCCCGATCAGTGCCTGCGGATCCGGGTAAGCAGAACGAATGCCGGAGAAGACATTACGTTTTTCGCCGCCGAGATCCAGCGTCAGGCGCAGCAGTTTGTCAGAACCTTCAACAAACTCTGCGTTTTCAATCAGCGCCACGCGCAGGTCAACTTTGGCGAAGTCGTCAAAGGTGATGGTTTCCTGAATCGGATCGTCTGCCAGCGGGCCAGTAACTGGTGCAGCAGTGGCTTTTACTTCCTCTTTGGATGCTTCCACCAGTGCTTCAACCTGTTTCATGTCGATGCGGTTATACAGCGCCTTGAACGGATTCACTTTATGGCCCAGCAGCGGTTGCTGGATACCATCCCAGGTCAGTTCCGTATTCAGGAATGCTTCTGCACGCTCGGTCAGTTTCGGCAGTACCGGCTTCAGGTAAGTCATCAGCACGCGGAACAAGTTGATGCCCATTGAGCAAATCGCCTGCAGGTCAGCATCGCGACCTTCCTGTTTTGCGACTACCCACGGAGCCTGTTCATCGACATAGCGGTTAGCCAGGTCAGCCAGCGCCATGATTTCGCGCACTGCTTTACCAAATTCGCGGCTTTCCCACGCTTCGCCAATCACTTCAGCGGCATCGGTAAAGGTTTTGTACAGCTCAGGGTCAGCCAGCTCGCTTGCCAGCACACCGTCAAAACGCTTGTTGATAAAGCCCGCATTACGGGAGGCCAGGTTAACCACTTTGTTCACGATATCGGCATTCACACGCTGAACGAAATCTTCCAGGTTGAGATCGATATCATCAATGCGCGAAGAGAGTTTTGCCGTGTAGTAGTAACGCAGGCTGTCGGCGTCAAAATGATTCAGCCAGGTGCTGGCTTTAATAAAGGTGCCGCGAGACTTGGACATTTTCGCGCCGTTCACTGTCACATAGCCGTGAACAAACAGGTTGGTCGGCTTGCGGAAGTTGCTACCTTCCAGCATGGCAGGCCAGAACAGGCTGTGGAAGTAAACAATATCTTTACCGATGAAGTGGTACAGCTCGGCGGTGGAATCTTTCTTCCAGTATTCATCGAAGCTTACGCTGTCGCCGCGCTTGTCGCACAGATTCTTGAAGGAACCCATGTAGCCAATCGGCGCGTCCAGCCAGACGTAGAAGTATTTGCCCGGTGCGTTCGGAATTTCAAAACCGAAGTAAGGCGCATCGCGAGAGATATCCCATTGTTGCAGGCCGGATTCAAACCATTCCTGCATTTTGTTTGCCACCTGCTCCTGCAACGCGCCGCTGCGAGTCCACGCCTGCAACATTTCGCTGAAAGAGGGCAGATCAAAGAAGAAGTGTTCAGAATCACGCATTACCGGCGTAGCGCCAGAAACCACCGATTTCGGTTCGATCAATTCAGTCGGGCTATATGTTGCGCCGCAGACTTCGCAGTTATCGCCGTATTGATCCGGTGATTTACATTTCGGGCAGGTGCCTTTTACAAAACGGTCCGGCAGGAACATGCCTTTTTCCGGATCGTACAGTTGAGAGATGGTGCGGTTTTTAATAAAACCGTTCTCTTTCAGGCGGCTGTATATAAGCTCCGACAGCTGACGGTTCTCTTCGCTGTGCGTAGAGTGGTAATTGTCGTAGCTGATGTTAAAGCCTGCGAAATCAGTCTGATGCTCCTGACTCATTTCGCCAATCATCTGCTCCGGTGTGATACCAAGTTGCTGGGCTTTCAGCATGATTGGCGTACCGTGGGCATCGTCGGCACAGATGAAGTTGACCTCGTGGCCGCGCATTCGCTGGTAACGGACCCAGACATCAGCCTGGATGTGCTCCAGCATATGGCCGAGGTGGATTGAGCCGTTGGCGTACGGCAGTGCGCACGTTACCAGAATTTTCTTCGCGACTTGAGTCATAGTAGGCATTACTTCTTTGTAGTGAAAAGGGCTTAGATAGTACCAAATGGGGCATGGTTACGTAAGTCCTGTGCAAGCATCTTATGATGCATTATTAGGTAAGTACTTAGCTGTTAACTTCAGGTAAACTAATAGCGATAAGTTATCTTTATAAATAAGGAGTCGGGATGAACGAACAATCCCAGGCCAAATCACCAGAAGCCCTGCGCGCAATGGTCGCCGGGACACTGGCCAATTTTCAGCACCCAACCCTCAAGCATAACCTCACTACGCTAAAAGCGTTGCACCATGTTGCCTGGATGGACGACACGTTGCATGTGGAACTGGTTATGCCGTTTGTCTGGCATAGTGCGTTTGAAGAGTTAAAAGAGCAATGTAGCGCCGAATTGCTGCGTATCACTGGGGCGAAAGCTATCGACTGGAAATTGTCGCATAACATCGCCACTCTGAAACGCGTGAAGAATCAGCCGGGTATTAATGGCGTGAAGAACATTATTGCAGTCAGTTCCGGTAAGGGCGGCGTGGGTAAATCCTCCACGGCGGTAAACCTGGCGCTGGCACTGGCGGCAGAAGGGGCGAAAGTGGGTATTCTGGATGCCGATATCTACGGCCCATCAATCCCAACCATGCTGGGGGCGGAAAATCAGCGTCCAACCTCGCCGGATGGTACTCACATGGCACCGATTATGTCTCATGGCCTGGCAACCAATTCAATTGGTTATCTGGTCACTGACGATAACGCGATGGTGTGGCGCGGCCCAATGGCGAGCAAGGCGTTAATGCAAATGTTGCAGGAAACCTTGTGGCCAGACCTCGACTATCTGGTGCTCGACATGCCGCCAGGAACTGGTGACATTCAGCTGACGCTGGCGCAGAACATTCCGGTGACGGGTGCAGTAGTGGTAACAACGCCGCAGGATATCGCGTTGATTGATGCCAAAAAAGGCATCGTGATGTTTGAAAAGGTCGAAGTTCCGGTGCTCGGTATTGTCGAGAACATGAGTGTGCATATTTGCAGTAACTGTGGTCACCACGAGCCGATTTTCGGCACTGGCGGCGCAGAGAAACTGGCAGAGAAATACCACACGCAACTGCTGGGGCAGATGCCTTTACACATCTCCCTGCGTGAAGATCTCGATAAAGGCACGCCAACGGTTATCAGCCGTCCGGAGAGCGAATTTACCGCTATCTACCGCCAGCTGGCAGACCGTGTTGCAGCCCAGCTCTACTGGCAGGGCGAAGTCATCCCTGGCGAGATTGCCTTTCGCGCCGTATAACGCGTATTAACCTTTCTGGTTATTCTTCATTCACTGCATCAATGTTAAATTGATGCGGTGAATTTTTTTGCAGCCTTAATAACCCCTTTTTTAATGCTGCGAATATTCAGTGGATCTTAGTCCGAAACTGTACAAAGGCGATTGATTGTGCAAACACTGTCTCTTTATCATCCCTCGTGGCTGTGTAGCGGATGTACAGCTATAGTTTGTTATGCACTCAATCTACCCGGCATAACCTTTACTACAGGGATAACGTTCAATGAATAAGTATTGGTTGTCAGGAGTTTTTTTTCTTGCTTATGGACTAGCATCACCCGCGTTCTCTTCTGATACTGCAACATTAACCATCAATGGCAGGATTAGTTCCCCTACATGCAGTATGGATGTTGTTAATAATCATCTTCAGCAACGTTGTGGGCGGTTGGTACAACGAGTTGAAGCCAACTATCGTGCATCTTCTACTGCAAAAGGCGTTACGACAGAAGTGGTTGCTGTGGGTAATAATGACAAACGCAAAATCGTGTTAAATCGTTACGATTAATTTGGCAACACCGTTTTAAGCATATTTAGAAAGCCAAAATCATTCTCGTGAATGATTTTGGCTTTTTTATTTATTTAATAAATGTTATTTACGGTAATTTGCGGTAATTAATCAGTTTCAAAAATGTTTGTTATAGCGAATTATTTGTTGTAATTATATTGCATTAGTTAATTTGTTTTAAATCAACAAAACAATATGTTTACATTGCGGCAACCTTTTGGGTGTGAGAAATTTGTTTCCAAGAGATACAGACTCTTAACAAAACAAAATAAACCTATTAAGGAATGCATCATGAAAAATTCAATTATTGCTGCCGCTGTCTTATCTTCTGTATTTATGAGTGCTGGTATTTTCGCTGCTGAAGTAGATACCGGAACTTTAACCATTAAAGGTAATATTGCTGAATCTCCATGTACATTTGTCGCTGGTGGTGATTCAGTCAGTATTAATATGCCGACTGTACCAACCACTGTATTTGATGGTAAAGCGAAATATTCAACTTATGATAACGCGGTTGGTGTAACCAGCAGTATGCTGAAAATTTCTTGTCCGAAGACTATTGATGGCGTAAAACTTTCATTGATCACCAACGAGAAAATTCTTGGTAATGATAAGGCGATATCCAGTAGTAATGACACCGTTGGATACTATCTCTATTTGGGTGATAGTAGTGACGTACTGGATATTTCCGCACCGTTTAATATTGAAAGTTATAAAACTGCTGATGGACAATATGCCATACCGTTTAAGGCAAAATATCTGAAGTTGACTGACAGTAGTGTTGCATCTGGTACTGTTAACTCTTCATTGGTTATGCGTGTTGCCCAGGATTAAACATTTAAAATAATCATCTTATTTTTTCAGCAAATTAAAATGGCCGCCATGTTCATGGCGGTCAGAATAAATATAAGAGGCATTAAGATGAAAGGATTATTATCTTTACTCATCTCTTCTATGATATTTCCTGCGCATGCCGGAATGGTTATTTTCGGGACACGTATCATTTACCCGGCAGAGCAGAAAGAAGTCATGGTACAACTGATGAATCAGGGAAACCGCTCTTCGCTGGTGCAGACGTGGATTGATGATGGTGACACGTCTCTGCCGCCAGAAAAGATTCAGGTTCCTTTCATGTTAACGCCACCAGTAGTGAAAGTAGCGGCCAATTCTGGGCAACAAATAAAAATTAAAATCATGCCTAATAAATTACCTGTTAATAAGGAGAGTATTTTCTATCTAAACGTTCTGGATATTCCACCGAATAGCCCAGAAGATGAAGGAAAGAATGCGTTAAAATTTGCCATGCAAAACAGAATCAAGTTGTTTTACCGACCTGCAGGTGTTGCCCCAGTAAATAAAACGACCTTTAAAAAATTGCGGGTGAGTCGTAGCGGTAATAACGTAGTCATAAAAAATGACTCGCCAAATTGGGTAACGATTTCTGACGTTAAAGCTAATAATGTCAAAGTGAATTATGAAACTATCATGATTGCACCACTAGAAAGTCAGAATGTCAGTGTAAAAAATAATAATACGGATGGCTGGCAACTGACCATTATCGATGATCACGGCAACTATATTAGTGACAAAATTTAATTGCAGGAGCTTCCTATGTTGAGAATGACCCCGCTTGCATCAGCAATAGTCGCGTTATTGCTCGGCATTGAAGCACATGCAACAGAAGAAACCTTTGACACCCATTTTATGATGGGAGGAATGAAAGGTGAGCAAGTAACAAATTTGCGTCTTGATGATAATCAGCCTTTACCCGGCCAGTATGACATTGATATTTATGTCAATAAGCAATGGCGTGGAAAATATGAGATTATCGTAAAAGATAATCCAGATGAAACTTGCCTGACGCGTGAAATTGTAAAGCGGTTAGGTATAAATAGCGATAATTTCGCACGCGACAAACAATGTTTAACATTTGAGCAACTTGTACAGGGTGGAAGCTACGCCTGGGATATTGGAATTTTTCGTTTGGATCTTGCTGTCCCGCAAGCCTGGGTCGAAGAACTGGAAAATGGTTACGTTCCGCCAGAAAACTGGGAACGGGGAATTAATGCGTTTTATACGTGTTATTACGTAAGTCAGTATTACAGTGACTATAAAGCCTCGGGTAATAGTAAGAGTACCTATGTGCGTTTTAACAGTGGGCTAAATTTGCTGGGATGGCAGTTGCATTCTGATGCCAGTTTTAGCAAAACGGATAATAATCCAGGGGAGTGGAAGAGCAACACACTGTATCTGGAACGTGGATTTTCTCAAATTCTCGGTACGCTGCGTATTGGTGATATGTACACGTCAGCCGATATATTTGATTCCGTTCGCTTCAGCGGGGTTCGGTTATTTCGTGATATGCAGATGTTGCCAAACTCGAGGCAAAATTTTACCCCTCGGGTACAGGGGATTGCCCAGAGTAACGCGTTGGTAACTATTGAACAGAACGGTTTTGTCGTTTATCAGAAAGAGGTTCCACCTGGCCCGTTTTCGATTAGTGATTTGCAGTTAGCGGGCGGAGGTGCGGATCTTGATGTGAGTGTTAAGGAAGCCGATGGTTCTGTGACTACGTATCTGGTGCCTTATGCGGCAGTACCTAATATGCTGCAACCTAGCGTATCAAAATATGATTTTGCGGCGGGCCGTAGTCATATTGAAGGTGCGAGCAAGCAAAGTGATTTTGTCCAGGCAGGTTATCAGTATGGTTTTAATAATTTATTGACGCTGTATGGCGGCACGATGGTTGCTAATAATTACTATGCGTTTACCCTCGGAACAGGTTGGAACACGCGCATTGGCGCAATTTCAGTCGATGCAACTAAATCGCACAGTAAACAAGACAATGGTGATGTGTTTGACGGGCAAAGTTATCAAATTGCCTACAACAAATTTGTGAGCCAAACGTCGACGCGTTTTGGTCTGGCGGCCTGGCGTTATTCGTCGCGTGATTACCGGACGTTTAACGATTATGTGTGGGCAAATAATAAAGATAATTATCGTCGTGATAAAAACGATGTCTATGACATTGCCGATTATTACCAGAATGATTTTGGTCGCAAAAATAGTTTTTCCACCAATATGAGTCAGTCATTGCCAGAAGGCTGGGGATCTGTGTCATTAAGTACTTTATGGCGTGATTACTGGGGGCGCAGTGGCAGTAGTAAAGATTATCAACTGAGTTATTCCAATAACTGGCGGCGGATAAGCTATACCCTCGCGGCAAGCCAGGCGTATGACGAGAACCACGCCGAAGAGAAACGTTTTAATATTTTTATATCGATTCCCTTTGACTGGGGTGATGACGTTACGACGTCGCGGCGACAAATATATATGTCTAACTCAACGACCTTTGATGATCAGGGTTTTTCCTCAAATAATACCGGATTATCGGGAACCGTTGGTAATCGCGATCAGTTTAACTATGGGATCAACTTGAGCCATCAACACCAGGGAAATGAAACGACAGCTGGAGCGAATTTAACCTGGAACGCGCCGGTGGCAACAGTGAATGGCAGCTATAGTCAGTCGAGTACTTATCGACAGGCTGGAGCCAGTGTTTCAGGGGGCATTGTCGCCTGGTCGGGTGGCGTTAATCTGGCGAACCGTCTTTCCGAAACGTTTGCTGTGATGAAGGCGCCAGGAATTAAAGATGCTTATGTCAATGGGCAAAAATATCGCACAACAAACCGTAATGGAGTGGTGGTATACGACGGAATGACACCTTATCGGGAAAATCACCTGATGCTGGATGTGTCGCAAAGCGATAGCGAAGCAGAATTGCGCGGTAACCGGAAAATTGCCGCACCTTATCGCGGCGCGGTTGTATTGGTTAATTTTGATACCGATCAGCGCAAGCCCTGGTTTATAAAAGCGTCAAGAGCGGATGGGCAACCATTAACGTTTGGTTATGAAGTCAATGATATCCACGGTCACAATATTGGTGTTGTCGGCCAGGGAAGTCAGATATTTATTCGCACTAATGACGTACCGCCATCGGTTAATGTGGCAATTGATAAGCAACAAGGGCTTTCATGCACAATCACCTTCGGTAAAGAGATTGATGAAAGTAGAAATTATATCTGTCGGTGAGAGGTGGAATATGATTTTCAGAAATGGAATGTTACTGATTTTTATTTTATGGGCTAATTTTACCTGGGCTGGATGTCATACCACTGCATCATTAAATATTACTGATAGTATTAATGTGGGGGAGATTTTAGCGAATGAGGTTTCCTTTAGTAAAAGTGTCGTGTTTACTGGGATATCTTGTGATACGAGCACGGATAAAATAGTCTATAAAAATATCCAAAGTGATTGGGTTGAAGTTGGGCCTTTTGGTAATGGCGAAAAGTTAAAGGTTAAAATAGAGTCTTTAGGTAAACCCAGTGACACGATTGGGAAATCCAGCAAT
Source organism: Escherichia sp. E2586 (assembly GCF_005781105.1). Taxonomy (NCBI): domain Bacteria; kingdom Pseudomonadati; phylum Pseudomonadota; class Gammaproteobacteria; order Enterobacterales; family Enterobacteriaceae; genus Escherichia; species Escherichia sp. E2586. Next base: position 80,080 of record NZ_VATN01000006.1, on the reverse strand, counting down.
GCGCAGGCAGTATTACCCTATGTGGTTAAAATATCCAAAGGTACACCTGATTTTACTGGAGAAAGAAAACCTACCTGGTTTCTTTCAGATACTGTGATTGCAAATATTGGCGGTGAGTCATCTACATCCATCGACTTTTGGTTGGGAATTTGTAAGACATTGAAGATTAACTGGTGTGTAAGTTATCTCACCAGTAAACTGGCGGGGGATACATTTACGCTTGGGTTAAGTATTTCCTATTATCCTAAAAATACGACCTGTAAGCCTGAAAACACGATAATAAAAGTAGATGATATTGCCTTGTCCCAGCTCAGAAGTCAGAGAAAGATTACGGCGAACAGTAAGGAAGGAATAATTACGTTGAAATGTGATAATCTTTTCGGCGACACAAAACAAGCATCGCGGAATATGGTCGTATATCTTTCTAGCAGTGATTTGGTTACAGGAAGTAATACAATTTTGCGTGGCAACATAGATAATGGTGTAGGATTTGTGTTGGATCTAAAAGAACCACCAAAAGGGACTGAAGCAGCCATCAAAATTTCTGCTAGCGGCGATCAGGGCGCGGCGACATCATTATGGAAAACAGATAAACCCGGGGCTTCTTTAAATAGTAATATTATTAATATACCTGTCCTGGCCAGTTACTATGTATATGATGAAAATAGAGTTAAATCTGGCGCACTGCAGGCAACCGCATTAATCAACGTGAAATACGACTAATAACAAGCAAGACGAGCAAGTGGCTAATAATAAAAAATAATAAGGTGTCTGCATTTCCCCCTCTCTCCGAGGGGGCTTTTTTTAGCGATGATAAAAAATCTCACCGTCGTAGGCTTTAATGATTTTTCCGTCGGTATCATTGATCAGCACATATGCACCGCCCATATAGGTCCAGTGGGTTCCGGCGTCAGGTGCGGGCAGGTTACGCAACTGCCACTGCTTAATGTTGTACTCATCGGTACGGTACATTTCTGGTACGGTGTCACCTGGTTTGAAATGCTTGAAGTCAGCAATGAAACTGCTTAACTCATACTTCGAAATTCCCGAGGCATTGGTCGAACCCGCGGTGGCTGGCGCGGCCCATGCTGCGCTGGTTATCAGCAAAAGCGCACCCAGCAACATCTTATTTTTTATGGTCATATACTCTCCACTTTGGGGATCAGTAAAATCAGTCGCATATCTTTCCTGCCATACAATATAACCGACAAGAGATATTTTGTTAGTGATCCCATGATTTCGTAAAAAGTGTAAATGAAAGGATGCAGCAAAAGCATCCTCATTGAGCGAGAAGTGAGCGGAATAAGCTGATTTAAGAATCATCCTGGGCTAAAGGGATAACGAAGCCCAGGTGTTTGTTTTATCTCATAATACCCATAAAACCATGCACTCCCATATACAACCCGACTAAACCAATTAACAGACTGGAAAAATAGGGGGCGCGTTTAGCGAGAGTGTTAAATCCGCTCCAGCGTTTTGCAACTTGTTGAACACTGATTGCCGCCCCAACGCCTACGGTGACCAGCGTTAATGCCAGGCCGATGCTGAAACTGACGACCAGCGTTGCACCCAATGTGAGGGCTTTCAACTGAATACAAATCAACAACACTGTTATTGCCGCAGGGCAGGGGATAAGCCCGCCGGTTAAGCCAAACAGCAAAATTTGCCAGTTGGTGACCTCTCTACCATCAAAGCGTCGTTTAATGTCACTGGCATGGGCCAGCGCATGAGCATCCTGATACTCGTCACTCTGACCATGTTCGTGATGATGATGTTCGTGGTCGTGATGATGCTCATGATCATGCCCGTGCATATCCTCAAGCCAGTTGCGTTCGCCGCGCCAGGTACGCCAGAACATCCAGAAAGCGGTGCCAATAATGATCACCGCGGAAATCAACTGAAGCCACGGCTCCGCTGACTGAGCAGTAAAGCGTTTGCTGATCACCATCCCACCAAAAGCAATCAACCAGACTACTGCCGTATGCGAAATGGTTGCCGCCAGTCCAAGCATCACCGCCTGTTTAATGGTGCCTTTGATGGCGATGATAAACGCCGCCATCATCGTTTTTGAGTGTCCTGGCTCCAGACCATGAAGCGCACCAAGTAAGATGGCGCTAGGGATGAAGAACCAGGCGTTTCCTTGCTGAAGAAGAGTGGTAAATTCGGTCATGATAATAATTCTTAGTATTAATTCGGCAATCTGATTCTACTCCCCCCCAGTACCTGATACTACCCCCCAGTAGATTAATAGTGCTATGATTTTTCATGTTCTTGTTAACCAGGTGTTGCCATGTCTCATACAATCCGTGATAAACAGAAACTGAAAGCGCGTGCCAGTAAGATTCAGGGCCAGGTCGTGGCGCTCAAGAAAATGCTCGACGAACCGCATGAATGCGCTGCAGTTTTACAACAGATTGCTGCTATCCGTGGCGCGGTAAACGGTCTGATGCGGGAAGTGATTAAAGGTCATCTGACGGAACACATCGTTCACCAGGGGGATGAGCTAAAACGTGAAGAAGATCTGGATGTCGTTCTGAAGGTGCTGGATTCTTATATCAAATAATTTATTAACGCGATTGTAAAACTGCGGTTTTTCCTCGTTTACAACACGTGCGCTGGACATTACCATCCTCCTCTGCGATTTATCATCGCAACCAAACGACTCGGGGTGCCCTTCTTTGTGAAGGCTGAGAAATACCCGTATCACCTGATCTGGATAATGCCAGCGTAGGGAAGTCACAGACCATCAGGTCATTGCTTCTTCACGTTATGGCAGGAGCAAACTATGCAAGTCGACCTGCTGAGTTCCGCGCAATCTGCGCACGCGTTACACCTCTTTCACCAACACTCTCCCCTTGTGCACTGCATGACCAATGATGTGGTGCAAACCTTTACTGCTAATACCTTACTGGCGCTCGGTGCATCGCCAGCGATGGTTATTGAAGCCGAAGAGGCCAGTCAGTTTGCGGCCATCGCTAGTGCCTTGTTGATTAACGTTGGCACACTGACGCAGCCACGTGCGCAGGCGATGCGTGCCGCCGTTGGGCAGGCAACACGATCACAAACGCCCTGGACGCTTGATCCGGTTGCGGTTGGTGCGCTCGATTATCGCCGCTGTTTTTGTCATGAACTTTTATCTTTTAAACCGGCAGCGATACGCGGTAATGCTTCGGAAATCATGGCATTAGCTGGCATTGCTAATGGCGGACGGGGAGTGGATACCACTGACGCCGCAGCTAACGCGTTGCCCGCCGCACAAACTCTGGCACGGGAAACTGGCGCAGTCGTCGTGGTCACTGGCGAGGTAGATTATGTTACCGATGGTCGTCGCACTGTTGGCATTCACGGCGGCGATCCGTTAATGACCAAAGTGGTAGGAACTGGCTGTGCATTATCGGCAGTCGTCGCCGCCAGTTGTGCATTACCGGGTGATACGCTGGAAAATGTCGCATCTACCTGTCACTGGATGAAACAAGCGGGAGAACGCGCAGTCGCCAGAAGCGAGGGGCCGGGTAGTTTTGTTCCACATTTCCTTGACGCGCTCTGGCAGCTGACGCAGGAGGTGCAGGCATGAAACGAATTAACGCTCTGACGATTGCCGGTACTGATCCGAGTGGTGGTGCGGGGATTCAGGCCGATCTTAAAACCTTCTCGGCACTTGGCGCTTATGGTTGCTCAGTTATTACTGCACTGGTGGCGCAAAATACCCGTGGCGTACAGTCGGTGTATCGCATTGAGCCTGATTTTGTCGCCGCCCAGCTCGATTCGGTGTTCAGCGATGTGCGAATCGACACCACTAAAATTGGTATGTTGGCGGAAACCGATATTGTTGAAGCGGTGGCAGAACGGCTGCAACGTTATCAGATCCAAAACGTGGTACTCGACACCGTTATGCTGGCAAAAAGTGGCGATCCGCTGCTTTCACCTTCGGCGGTTGCCACGCTGCGCGGTCGATTATTGCCACTGGTTTCATTAATAACGCCAAACTTGCCCGAAGCTGCCGCCTTGCTCGATGCGCCACACGCGCGTAACGAACAGGAAATGCTGGAACAGGGACGTGAATTATTGGCGATGGGCTGCGGTGCAGTGCTGATGAAAGGCGGTCATCTGGATGACGAGCAAAGCCCGGACTGGCTGTTTACTCGTGAGGGAGAACAACGATTTACCGCACCGCGCATTATGACCAAAAACACCCACGGCACCGGTTGTACGCTCTCTGCGGCGCTGGCTGCACTAAGCCCGCGCCATACAAACTGGGCTGACACCGTACAGGAGGCAAAAAGCTGGCTTTCTGCGGCGTTAGCGCAGGCAGACTCGCTGGAAGTTGGCCACGGGACTGGTCCGGTTCACCACTTTCACGCCTGGTGGTGAGCACCGTAGTATAGCTGCTTTGGCATTTTTCAGCTTTTTCGCGCTGAAATTCAGGGATGAAACCAATGCAGCTAAGAATCGCCAGTCGAAAAAAATTCACCGCTTTGATATGCGCTCTGGGGCTAATTTCCATCGTTGCGATTCATCCCCGTCAGACGGTGAATTTTTTCTATTCGACAGCAATTCAGATTAAAGACTACATCCACTTTTATGGTTATCGCCCGGTCAAATCTTTTGCTATTCGCATTCCTGCCAATTACACCATTCATGGTATTGATGTTTCACGCTGGCAGGAGCGGATCGACTGGCAGCGTGTCGCAAAAATGCGCGACAACGGTATCCGCTTACAGTTTGCTTTTATTAAGGCTACGGAAGGCGAAAAGCTGGTTGACCCGTATTTTTCGCGCAACTGGCAAAGAAGCCGTGAAAATGGCCTGCTGCGTGGGGCGTATCACTATTTTTCTCCGTCGGTATCCGCTTCAGTTCAGGCAAGATTATTTCTGCAAACGGTGGATTTTGCCCACGGCGATTTCCCTGCCGTGCTGGACGTAGAAGAGCGAGGAAAATTATCGGCAAAAGAATTACGCAAGCGGGTAAGTCAGTGGCTAAAAATGGTCGAAAAAAGTACGGGAAAAAAGCCGATTATTTACTCAGGAGCCGTGTTTTATCACACGAACCTGGCGGGGTATTTCAATGAGTATCCGTGGTGGGTAGCGCACTACTACCAACGTCGCCCGGACAATGACGGCATGGCCTGGCGCTTCTGGCAGCATTCCGACCGTGGACAGGTAGATGGCATTAATGGTCCGGTGGATTTTAATGTGTTTAATGGCAAGGCGGAGGAGTTGCAGGCTTTCGTTGATGGCATTAAAGAAACGCCTTAAATAACCAGCAGTGATATACTCCTACCAGACTCCCCGGCAGGAAAAAGACAAATGGAACAAGCGCATACCCAGCTTATCGCTCAACTGAATGAGCGTATTTTAGCGGCGGACAACACGCCGCTTTATATTAAGTTTGCCGAAACGGTAAAAAATGCCGTGCGCAGCGGGGTGCTGGAACATGGCAATATTTTACCCGGCGAGCGTGATTTAAGTCAGTTAACCGGCGTTTCACGTATTACGGTGCGCAAGGCGATGCAGGCGCTGGAAGAAGAGGGCGTGGTGACGCGTTCGCGTGGCTACGGCACGCAGATCAACAACATCTTTGAATACTCGTTGAAAGAAGCGCGAGGTTTTTCTCAGCAGGTGGTGTTGCGCGGTAAAAAGCCCGATACGCTATGGGTTAACAAGCGAGTGGTTAAATGCCCTGAAGAGGTGGCGCAGCAACTGGCGGTCGAAGCGGGCAGTGATGTCTTTTTATTGAAGCGTATTCGTTATGTCGATGAAGAAGCGGTATCGATTGAAGAGTCGTGGGTTCCGGCGCATTTAATTCATGATGTTGATGCCATCGGGATTTCTCTTTATGACTACTTCCGCAGTCAGCATATTTTTCCACAACGTACGCGTTCCCGCGTTAGCGCCCGAATGCCGGATGCTGAGTTTCAGTCACATATTCAGTTAGATAGCAAAATACCGGTGCTGGTGATCAAGCAAGTGGCACTTGACCAACAGCAACGGCCTATTGAGTACAGCATCAGCCACTGTCGCAGCGATCTATACGTTTTTGTGTGCGGGGAGTAGTTCCTCGCGCGTTGGCGCACAATCACCGCCGCGATGCCCGACAACCCACGACGCCACTGCATTGCCCAGTAATACGGCATCCGCCAGTGGCAGACCAGAGGCCAGCCCGGCAAGTACGCCACCTGCATGGCTATCACCTGCGCCAATGGTGTCTACAACTTGCGTTGGATATGCCGGAACGCAGCCAGAAGCGTTGTTGCTGAAATACCAGGCACCTTCTTTATCGAGACGGACGATCAACGGCGCGACAAATTTCTCCTGCCATTGCTTGCCAAGCGTTGTTATCTCTGCGGATAAAGCAAAACGTTCGGCGGCAATCTCAGCCTCTTGACGATTGAGTGACACTAAAGGTCGACAGGCCATGATCCGCGCAAGTAATGCATCCGGGATATCGCCAATACGTGGGCCAAAATCGATAAACGGCGTCACGTTTTTCAGCCCTTCCAGCCATTCCACTAACAATTCGCCGCAGGGCGAGGCCAGTTGATAACCGGAAAAATAGAGCAGGCTGCCAGGCGCAACGGTTAATCGCGCCAGCCATTGGCGATTCCACTGATTTTCCACACCACTGAACGACATAAACGTGCGTTCGCCATCCGGCTCAACCAGCGCCAGACACCATCCGTTATCGCCTTCGGCGTTATCGATCAGGCTGATTAACCCCTCTTTCGCCATCCGGTTGCGAATAATCTCCGCCCACACCCCCTGACCGAGCGGCAGGGCATTACCCGCTTCGATGCCGAGGCGCTTTAACGCCACGGCAATATTCAGTGCGCAGCCGCCAACGTTAACGCTCTGCTGTTTCAGTTCGATATCGCACCCACGCCAGGGCAGGGCGTAAGCGTCGGCGATCACATCAATGACCGCCGCGCCAATCACCATAACCGGCTGACGCGTGGTTAATTCAGGCAGCAGCGTGTGTAATCGAGCGCCGCTCATACCGCCTCCCGTTGTTGACGATATTTCGCCAGCGCTGTGGCATAGCGGTTGAAATCAAGCTGATTTACCGCATCCAGTTCCGCCTTTAATGCAGGATCGATAGCGTTAACGCCATGCAACGCGCCGCAAATTGCCGTCGCCATAGCACCGATGGTGTCTGTGTCGCCGCCAAGGTTAGCGCACAGGACGGCGCAACGGTTCGGGTCGGTTTGTGCCAGTTCAACCAGCGCAATGGCGCATGGCACGGACTCAATGGTGCTGGTGCCTGCGCCAACGACCTGGTAAAGCTGTTCGCTGGCGGATTCGGTGCCGTCGGCATTGCGCACAATTTTCAGCGCAATCTCCAGACGTGCCGCCAGTGAGGCGCTGAAGGTAGTGATGCGTTTTTGTTGAGCATGTCGCGCAATCGAGGGTAGAGAATCAACAATCGCTGACCAGCTTTCGCCGTCAATGGCACGAGAAATCGCCCATGCAATAACCACCGCCCCCGCAATCGCCAGATCGGATTTATGAGTCGGGCTGGACGCCAGCGCCACATCATCAATAAAGGAATCAACATCACGCGCCGGAAGTAAACACCCCAATGGTGAGACGCGCATCGCCGCACCGTTAGTCACGCCGTTGTTTTCCAGTTCAGCAACGGGTTTACCGTCGCGAATGGCGTTAAGCGCAATCTTCGAGGTTGGGCCAAGCACGTTTTTGTTAAAGGCGTCGAAACGCAGCGCCCAGTTGAGAATATTACGCCCAATCAGATCCGGGTCGATCTCGCCTTCACGTTCCAACAGCGCATCCGCCAGACACAGCGCCATCGAGGTATCGTCGGTGAATTCGGCGCGGTTAAAATAACAGGCCGCGTTATTCTCCTTTGGTCCAGGCAGAAAACGGTCAATCCAGCCAAAGTGTGCTTTAACGCGGCTGCGTGGCCAAAGCTCGGAGGGCATCCCCATCGCATCCCCTAACGCCTGCCCATAAAGAGCACCGAGAATACGTTCTGTTTTCATTTAACTTCCCCTTGTGTCAACGCAATATCGCGATCATCGACCTTGATAGCCGTAATTTCGCTGTCGGATTCGCGGAAAAAAATCATGAACAGCACGGCGATAATGGCAATCATCACCGCGCCAAAAGTCCACATCCCGGCCCAGTTGAAGGTCAGCCCGTTTACCGGTTCCTGATAAGCAAACATCTTCTCCATCATCACGCCGCCAAGACGATAACCGAGCAAACTGCCGAAGCCCTGGCAGCAGAGCGTAATCAGCCCCTGCGCGGCGGTACGCATATGCACGGGCGCTTTTTTATCGACATAGATGTAGGCGGTAACGTAGTAAAAATCGTAGCTTACGCCGTGCAGCAAAATGCCGAGGAACAGTAACGCGTAGGTAAAATATTCATCCGCGCTGCCATAAATAAAGAAGCCATAGCGGATCGCGGCGGTGACCAGACCAAGCAATAATACCTTTTTGATACCAAAGCGTTTGGTGAAAAACGGCAATGCCAGCATAAAGAAGATTTCAGAGAACTGGCCGAGCGTCATCCAGCCAGTGGCGTTTTTCATGCCGACTTCAGTCAGATAACCGTTGGCAAAGATGTAATAGAACGCCAGTGGCATCGCAAACAGGAATGAACAGAAGAAAAAGACGAGGAAATTTTTATCGCGCAGCAGGATCAGCGCATCCAGGCCGAGCATGACTTTAATGTCCATTTTGCCGGTGCTTTTTGGCGGCGTGTCTGGCAGGAATAAGGCAAACGCACCGAGCAATGCGGAGCTTCCTGCGGTAATTAACAGCGGAATATTGGTCGGTGAGATATCGTCATATCCCAGCATCTGAGGCAAGAATCCGCAGACCAGGCCAGAGGCAATCCAGCCGATAGTCCCCAGTACGCGAATGCGCGGAAAATCACGCTCCACATCCGGCACGTTAGCAAACGCGATGCTGTTAGTCAGCGCAATGGTCGGCATATAAGTTAGCGAGTAGGCCAGCAGTAACGGGAAGAACCCGGCAAAGGTGGTCTGTTGCGCGGCGAAATACATCAGCACCGCACCGGCGAACATCAATACCGCCAGCACTTTCTGCGCCGAGAAAAAGCGGTCAGTGATGGAGCCAACCAGAATAGGCGACAGGATCGCCGCAATGGCGGTACATGCATAGGACCAGCCAATTTCTCCGGCACTGAAACCGCTTTTACTTAGCCACAGCCACAATGGCACAAACCACGCGCCCCAGATAAACCATTCAACAAACATCATGAACGACAGCTTTGCTGTTGTTTTCATCTTTTAATTCCTTCATGACAGGTAATGTAAGGTACGCGCTGACAATACCACTTAACAATACCTTTTAAATACCTTTACGGTGAAAGCTTGACCGCTGTAACACTTTTTCTGATGAATCGTGCCAACAGAAAACGCTGAAAAAACATCCAAAAGATGGCAAAACCAGCCCGTAACGACCAGGATTATGATTGCCCGCAAAAGGTGGGCCAGGACAATCCATAGCCGATATCCAATCGGAATTTACGGGAGCATAGTAATGACAGATATTGCGCAGTTGCTTGGCAAAGACGCCGACAACCTTTTACAGCACCGTTGTATGACTATTCCTTCTGACCAGCTTTATCTCCCCGGACATGATTACGTAGACCGCGTGATGATTGACAATAATCGTCCGCCAGCGGTGTTACGTAATATGCAGACGCTCTACAACACCGGGCGTCTGGCCGGCACAGGATACCTTTCTATTCTGCCGGTTGACCAGGGCGTCGAGCACTCCGCCGGAGCTTCATTCGCCGCCAATCCGCTCTACTTTGACCCGAAAAACATTGTGGAACTGGCGATCGAAGCGGGCTGCAACTGTGTGGCGTCAACTTACGGCGTGCTGGCATCGGTATCGCGGCGTTATGCGCACCGCATTCCATTCCTCGTCAAACTTAATCACAACGAGACGCTAAGTTACCCGAACACCTACGATCAAACGCTGTATGCCAGCGTGGAGCAGGCGTTCAACATGGGCGCGGTGGCGGTTGGTGCGACTATCTATTTTGGCTCGGAAGAGTCACGTCGCCAGATTGAAGAAATTTCTGCGGCCTTTGAACGTGCGCACGAGCTGGGCATGGTGACAGTGCTGTGGGCCTATTTGCGTAACTCCGCCTTTAAGAAAGATGGCGTTGATTACCATGTTTCCGCTGACCTGACCGGTCAGGCGAACCATCTGGCGGCAACCATCGGTGCAGATATCGTCAAACAAAAAATGGCGGAAAATAACGGCGGCTATAAAGCGATTAATTACGGTTATACCGACGATCGCGTGTACAGCAAGCTGACCAGTGAAAACCCGATTGATCTGGTGCGTTATCAGTTAGCTAACTGCTATATGGGGCGTGCAGGGCTGATTAACTCCGGCGGTGCTGCAGGCGGTGAAACCGACCTTAGTGATGCGGTGCGTACTGCGGTCATCAACAAACGCGCAGGCGGAATGGGGCTGATTCTTGGACGTAAAGCGTTCAAGAAATCGATGGCCGACGGCGTGAAACTGATTAACGCCGTGCAGGACGTTTATCTCGATAGCAAAATTACTATCGCCTGATGTGCTTTGTACGACCAGCACTGCCACGTATGACGGATAAGGCGTTTACGCCGCATCCGGCAACCTATGCCTGATGCGACGCTGAAGCGTCTTATCATGCCTACGCACAGCACAGCCCCGTAGGACGGATAAGGCGTTCTCGCCGCATCCGGCAACCTATGCCTGATGCGACGCTGAAGCGTCTTATCATGCCTACGCACAGCACAGCCCCATAGGCCGGATAAGGTGTTTACACCGCATCCGGCATAACTGATTTTCCCTAATTCAAGAGAGAATAATTTGATTAACGCAATAACGGACAATCCGGTGGTAATCGACAACGCAGCGCCGCCGGAAGTATTTCAATATGAAAGTTTTGTCCACTCAACGGTTCGCCATCAAGATTAAAAGTGATTTCGTGTGGTGCTTGTATATCGAACCACGCCGAAGCGCCTTCGATAATATTCGGGTTATCTTCGTCAGATTTTAATGTGGATACGAGGGCCGGAAGAATTTCATCTCCGGTGAAAATACGCAACTGCAATAAGCCATCATTAATCAGCGCATTTGGGCACAACTGCTGACCGCCACCGGCCTGACGTCCGTTGCCAATGCCAATAACCAGGGCATCTCCTTGCCAGTGAAAATTATCACCACGGATCTCACAACGGTCCGGTTGCAATGTATCCATGCGCATTAAGCCATGAATGATGTAAGAGACTCCCCCCAGCGCGGCTTTTAATTTTTCCGGTGTTTCGGTGGTGATACGCGTACCAAACCCGCCCGTTGCCATATTGATAAAACAGGTGCGCCTGTTAACCTGCGCCATATCAATCGCAATAGCGTTACCGGCAATCGCCAGTTTCAACGCCTTATCCAGCGCCTCAGGGATCCCCACGCTGGTGGCGAAATCATTCGCTGTACCTAGCGGCAAAATCCCCAAAGCAGGAATGTCATCGCCTTCACACTGAATCAACGCCGTGGAGACTTCATTAATGGTGCCATCACCACCGCCTGCTATCACTGTCGCGACGCCGAGTTGGCGCGCTTCAGTCACAAAACGCGCGGCATCACCTTTCTCCCAGGTGACCCGTACATAGATCGTTATTCCCTCCTCACGCAACAGCATAATCGCCTCGCGCAATGTTTCATTGTCAGCACTTTTGCCGTTAAGAATCAGCAAACTGGCGGGAAAATCGGCCATCGTCGTATGCCTTTATTATTGATCTTTAGAAAGTGTAGAGCAGAAAAGAGAAGGTGGAGTCAGAACAGGATGAAAGTCGTGGTGCAAAAAAATAAGCCTGCGTAAGGGAGATTACACAGGCTAAGGAGGTGGTTCCTGGTACAGCTAGCATTTTATGGGTTATGTTTTTCAGCGAAACGGATGATAACCTTAATAAATGCAGCTGTATGTGATCGGTTTCTAAGAATTTTCTATCTGGGAAAAATACTTGAAATTAATCACTTGCCGTGCGGGTTACGCGTGGTTTCCCCAGAGAAATTACGCATCAGCAGCGCGTAGTTCAGTTCGAGATCCTGCGGAACTGGGATCCACACAGTATAACCATCGCCCGGCGCAACCGGCATCGCTTCGCCTTTGGCGTTTTCCATATGCTCAAGGGTAAAGTTGATATTGCCCTGTGGAGTCATCAGCTCAAGGCTGTCGCCAACGGAGAATTTGTTTTTAACCGCTACCGCCGCGAGGTCGCCTTTACGCTCACCGGTAAACTCACCAACAAACTGCTGGCGGTCAGAAACGGAATAACCGTATTCGTAGTTCTGATAATCATCATGCGTATGGCGACGCAGGAAACCTTCGGTATAGCCGCGATGCGCCAGACCTTCCAGCGTCTCCAGCAGGCTGGTGTCGAACGGTTTGCCCGCAGCGGCATCATCGATAGCTTTACGATAAACCTGCGCGGTGCGTGCACAATAGTAGAAAGATTTGGTGCGGCCTTCGATTTTCAGCGAATGCACGCCCATTTTGGTCAGGCGTTCAACGTGTGCGATAGCGCGCAGATCTTTCGAGTTCATGATGTAAGTGCCGTGTTCGTCTTCAAACGCGGTCATATACTCGCCCGGACGCTGGGCCTCTTCGATCATAAACACTTTGTCGGTTGGCGCGCCGATACCCAGCGTCGGTTCAACGTTTTGCACCGGAATCGGCTCGTATTTGTGTACGATGTTGCCGACGTCATCTTCTTTACCTTCCTGGACGTTGTACTCCCAGCGGCAGGCGTTGGTGCAGGTGCCCTGGTTCGGGTCGCGTTTGTTGATATAGCCAGAGAGCAGGCAGCGACCGGAGTAGGCCATGCACAGTGCGCCGTGAACGAAGATTTCGAGCTCCATATCTGGCACCTGATTGCGGATCTCTTCAATCTCTTCCAGTGATAGTTCACGGGAGAGGATCACGCGGGTCAGGCCCATTTGCTGCCAGAATTTTACCGTCGCCCAGTTTACGGCGTTAGCCTGCACGGAAAGGTGGATCGGCATTTCAGGGAAGTGCTCACGCACCAGCATAATCAGCCCAGGATCGGACATAATCAGCGCATCCGGCCCCATTTCCACTACCGGTTTCAGGTCACGGATAAAGGTTTTCAGCTTAGCGTTGTGCGGCGCAATGTTGACCACGACATAAAACTTTTTCCCCAGCGCATGGGCTTCATTGATGCCGAGCTGAAGATTTTCGTGGTTGAATTCGTTGTTGCGCACACGCAGGGAGTAACGCGGCTGGCCCGCATAAACAGCATCTGCGCCATAAGCGAAAGCGTAACGCATATTTTTCAGCGTTCCCGCCGGGGAAAGGAGTTCCGGTTTAAACATAATTCTCTCGTTCTGATGACAGGTCAGATCCGCTTCACCTGATGAAGCGGTTAGGGGAGTGTCCCCACTTTAAGGGCGGGCATTGTAGCGCAATCGGTGGGGTTGGCTCCAGTGTAAATGTCTGGTCGTCTCCTGGTTTTGGTAAGGATGCGAATAACGATAATTTCTTCGGCACTTGCAGGAAATAAATAACGTGGCGTTCAAAAAGAAGAACAAAAATTCTTTCACCTAATATGAAACTTATCCTCCCATTATTTTAATGGCGAGGATTGATCCTTAGTATCAATAAGTCAGTGTTTATTAGAAATAAAGCCGGGCGCGTCATCCGCGCCCGGCACAATGATTAAGTCTTATCTTTCACCGTCTGGCTTACGCCATTGGTTTTTACAGAGGCAATTCCGACTTCGCGTGATTGAGCGGTAGCATACATCTGGCTGGAGCCAATTATCTGATGATTGGCCGCTTTCAGATTGAAATAAAACTTGCCGTTGCTCGCCGTCTTTTTCTCATAGCGTTCATCCTGCGGACTGTTGCTTTGTACCGAGGCGATGCCCTTTTCCGCAGAGGCTTTTGAGGCATACAATTCGCTTGTGAGAATGATTTCTCCGTTTCCCGCTTTTAACACAAAACGGAACTGATTATCACTGCTCTTATTAAGTTCAAACCAACCAGCCATATTGACTCCTTGCTTGAAATTGCGTATCGAAAACAGTATGTAACGATTTAAGTATGGGTGATATTCAGGTGGTTGCCAATCAGGGGAATACCCTCTACTGCATGGGGGAGATTACTGATAAATATGCTGAAATCTGAATACGAGCACGGCTTTATCCCTCTCTTTTTCAGAGAGGGTAATAATACTCAGTGGGCGACGGAACGGTCCGCGTTGTAGTTTGAGACTGCCATTAAAAGGAACAGGCTAAACAATACGGCAGGCGTCAGCTTCCCAACGGTAACCGACGCCGTAAACGGCGCGGATAAATGACTGTTCGGCGTCGAGAGATTCCAGTTTGCGGCGCAGGTTTTTAATGTGGCTGTCGATAGTTCGGTCGGTTACCACGCGGTAGTCGTCGTAAAGATGATTGAGCAATTGCTCGCGGGAGAATACTTTACCCGGTTCATGGGAGAGCGTTTTCAGCAGACGAAATTCCGCAGGCGTCAGGTCAAGCATTTTGCCACGCCATGAAGCCTGAAAACGACCTTCGTCGATAATCAACGGATTTTCGGCATCCTGTTGCTGCAACTCGCGCTGCGGTTTGCAGCGGCGCAAAATGGTTTTGACGCGCGCCACTACTTCACGCGGGCTGTACGGCTTGCAGATATAGTCATCAGCACCAATTTCCAGCCCCAGCAGGCGATCGATCTCTTCGATTTTCGCCGTCACCATCACAATTGGGACATCGGAAAAACGACGAATTTCCCGGCACAGCGTCAGACCATCGGTGCCTGGGAGCATCAGATCCAACAGGATCAGATCCGGCGGCGTCTGGCGCACGTACGGCAGTACCTGATCGCCGTGGCTGATAAGTATTGGCGCGTAGCTCGCGGCACGCAGATAATCAATGAGCAACTGCCCCAGCTTGGGTTCATCTTCCACGATCAAAATACGCGGCGTGTTTTCGTCGATAGGTAACTCGGTCATACTTCTCTCTGTAAATCCCGTTCCAGCGGTAACTCTACTGTAATGCTTACCCCGCCAAAAGGCGAATGGGCGGCAACAATGCGACCATTATGCGCTTCAACAATGTTCAGGCAAATCGCCAGCCCCAGCCCGGAACCGCCGCTGGCACGGTTGCGGGAACCTTCGGTGCGATAAAAACGCTCAAACAGTTTTTGCAGCTGATCATCACTGACGCCCGGCGCGCTGTCGGCAAAGGTCAGGCGCACCGTTTTATCGTGCTGTTCTGCGGAGATTTGCAGGCTGCCGCCGCTGTCGGTGTAGCGCAGGCTGTTTTCCAGTAAATTATTGAACAACTGCATTAAACGGTCGCGATCGCCAAATACGGTAATGCTGTCTGGCAGGGAAAATTGCAGTTTCAGGCCACGGCTGGCGAATCGTTCGCGAAATGCGCCGCCCGCCACTTCCAGCAGTGGGATCAAATCTACCGGTGCTTTTTGGTAGGCGAGAGCGCCCTCATCAGACATCGACAACTGATGGAGATCGTCAACCAGTTTGGTTAGTGTGCCGACCTCCGCCTGTAAAGACGCCACCGTCTCCGGCGTGAATTTACGCACGCCATCCTGAATGGCTTCCAGTTCACCGCGCAGCACCGCTAATGGCGTACGCAGTTCGTGAGAAATATCGGCCATAAAATCGCGGCGCATTTGCTGGTTTTTCTCCAGCGTGCTGGCGAGCTGGTTGAAGTCTTGTGCCAGTTTCCCCAGTTCATCTTCGCTGGTGGGCGTCACGCGAGTGGTGAAATCGCCCGCCGCCAGTTTGTGCGTGCCGTCAACTAACCGTTTTACCGGAGCCAGCAAACCGCGTGCCAGTGGAAATGTCGCCAGCGCCGCCAATAAAGTAGATAAAGCCACAATCAGCCAACTGGTTTGCCGCTGTTGCTTATCAAAATTGATATCGGTACTGCGCGTCAGGCGTTCAACGGGGGAAGCGATCACCGCGCCGACTTCCACACCATTGACCAGAATGGGCCGCCGTGTACCGTCCGGTGGAATGGGTGCGCGTGGGCCAACCAGCACTTTGTTATTTTGATCGACCACCCAGAACTGGGTACGCCAGCCGTGTGGTGGCATACCGGGGCCGGGCTTATCGTCGTTGCTATCGTGTTCAAGCGAACGCAGGATCTGAAATACGAAGCGATCGTTATTACGCAGAAAACGCCAGTTACCGTGCTGGGCGTATTGCTCGCCAAGCGCGTCGCCAAGCATTTGCAGCCGTTGCTCATTGCCATGCTTGATGTAATCAATAAAACCACGCTCAAAACTAATACGTACCGCCCAGTGCATCGTGATCAGCAAGACGATGCAGGTGGCGAAGATCGCCAGAAACAGTTTGCCGGTAATGCCGGGCCGCCAGAACTTCATTCAGTGCTCCTTTTGCGCCGCGAAATAGCTACATTTTGATGCGTATCGTTCGGCACTCTGGCAAAGATGAACGCCGGAAGGGCGATAAGAAACGCCATACTAAGCCAGGTGTACATAAAGACAGTTTGTGTGGTGCCGCTGTCGACGCTGACATGCTGCGAACCAAAAAGTCCCAGCAACAGCCCGGCGATGGTGACCCCGATACTCATCGACAATTGCATAATCATCGACAGCAGGCTGTTGCCACTGCTCGCCAGATTGTCCGGCAGATCTTTCAGCGTCAGGGTGTTCATGGAGGAGAAACGCGTCGAGTTGACCATTCCTTGTAAAAACAGGACGAACGGCAAAACGTAGTACCAGCCTAGCAGCGCGGTGGTCATAAACAACAGGGTGACCAGCGACAGACCCAGCGTGGTCGCCACCAGTACCCGACGATAACCAAAGCGATTCACCACCTGCACCACAATTCGCTTCATCCCCATGCTGCCGAGTACCATCGGGATCATCATCAATCCGGCATGAAACGGTGAGAAACCAAGGCCAATTTGCAGGAAAACCGGCGTCATAAAGGGCAACATGCCGCTACCGATGCGTCCGGCAAAGCTCCCCGCCAGGCCCAGCGAAAAGGTACGAGTGCGGAACAGTTTCAGACTGAAAAGAGCGCGGTGGTTATTTCTGGCGTGTAGTAGATAAAGCACCAGTGCCACCACGCCAACCGCTACCAGCACGGCGATGGTTAGCGGCGACAGTCCTGTACCTTTACTGCCGTCCAGCGCCAGCGTTAATACCGCCATGCCAACCGCCAGCAATAAAAAGCCGGAGAGATCGAAGCGCCGCGTCTGCATGGTGTAGTTCGGCATTAACATCAATGTGGCGATCGCACCGATAATTCCCACTGGAATGTTGATCAAAAAGATCCAGTGCCACGATGCGTATTCCACCAGCAAACCGCCGAGCGCCGGGCCAAGCAGTGGGCCGACTTGCCCGGGCAGCGTAACAAAGGTCATCGCCGCCATATATTGCTCGCGCGGTACGATTTTCATCACCGTCAACCTGCCGACCGGCACCATCATCGCACCGCCAACGCCCTGTAACGCGCGTGCCAGCAACAGTTCGTTCAGCGTGCCGGAAAGCGCGCAAAACAGTGAACCGAGGGTAAACAACACGATGGCGGTAAAGAAAATATTGCGCACGCCGATTTTATCCGCCAGCCAGCCGCTGGCGGGTAGCATCACCGCCACGGTCAGCACATAAGAGACAATGACCATGTGCATATGCAGCGGGCTTTCCCCGAGGCTTTGCGCCATTGAGGGAAGGGCGGTGTTAACGATGGTGGTGTCCAGCGACTGCATAAAGAAGCCGAAAGCCACAATCCACAATTGCCAGCGGGTGCTGTCGGGAAGATCTGTCATTTACTCGGTTACCGTTTGTTTAGGTTTACGCGAAAAACGCAGCCGCAGACGGTCGAAAAAGAGATATACCACCGGCGTGGTATACAGCGTCAGGAGCTGACTCATTACCAGACCGCCGACAATGGTGATCCCCAGGGGTTGCCGCAGCTCCGAGCCGTCACCGCCCGACAATACCAGCGGCAGCGCGCCAAACAGTGCTGCCAGGGTGGTCATCATAATCGGGCGAAAACGCAGCAGACAGGCCTGGAAAATAGCTTCCTGCGGCGTCAGGTTACCGTGGCGTTGGGCTTCAAGCGCAAAATCGACCATCATAATGGCGTTTTTCTTCACGATGCCGATTAATAGCATGATCCCTATCAGGGCGATTAGGCTGAACGGGGCATTGAACAGCTCCAGCGCCAGCAGCGCCCCGACGCCCGCCGAAGGCAATGTGGAGAGAATCGTCAGCGGATGTACGTAACTCTCATACAGCATCCCCAGTACGATATACACCGTGGCGATCGCTGCGATAATCAGGATCACTTGCGAGTTCATCGTCTCCTGGAACACCTGCGCTGTTCCGGCAAAACTGCCGCGCACCGTCGAAGGCACACCAAGCTGGGTCATTGCGCGGTCGATTGCCGCACTGGCGTCCGAGAGCGATTTCCCGGTCGGCAGGTTGAATGAGATGGTCGAGGCTGCCGATAATCCCTGATGATTCACCGACAATGGCGCGTTCGCGGGCTGCCATTTGGCGAAATACGACAGCGGGATCGCTTTGCCTTCGTTATTAATGACGAACATTTTTTCCAGCGCACTGATGTCCTGGGTATAGCGCGGATCCACTTCCATAACCACTTTGTATTGGTTCATCGGCTGGTAAATGGTCGAGATTTGTCGCTGACCGAAGGCGTTATTCAGCAGGCTGTTGGCAGCCTGCACGTCGATTCCCAGCCGCGCCATGGTGTCGCGGTCGTAAACCAGATTCATCTCCGCGCCGTTGTCCTGCTGGTCGGAGTTCACGTCCGCCAGTTCCGGCAACGTTGCCAGTTTTTTGCGAATTTTCGGCTCCCATTCGCGCAGTGCCGCCAGGTCGTCGGACAGCAACGTGTACTGGTAACTGGCGTTCGACTGACGTCCGCCAACGCGAATATCCTGTACCGCCATTAGGAACAGATTCGCTCCTGGCTCTTTTGCGAGCTTCACGCGCAGACGGTCGATAATTTGCTGCGCCGTTTCGCTGCGTTCGTCGCGTGGCTTGAGAGTGATAAACATCATCCCGCTGTTCACTCGCGAACCGCCGGTAAAGCCAGTGACATTATCCACTGCCGGATCGTCACGAATAATTTTCATGAAGTCCTGCAATTTGCCGCGCATCGCCTGAAACGAAATACTCTGATCCGCCTGAATCCCGCCCATCAGTACGCCGGTGTCCTGCTCAGGGAAGAAGGTTTTCGGAATCGAGATATATAGCCAGATATTCAGCGCGATGGTGCCAAGCAGCACCACGCCCACCAGACGGGTATGATTGAGCACCCATTTCAGCGACTTGCCGTAGCCTTGTTGCAGGGCTACCAACATGCGACCAAAACCACGTAGTCGCTTTTGCTCACGCGGCTTGCTCGCTTTCAGCATCCAGCCGCACATCATCGGCGTTAGCGTCAGGGAAACCAGCAACGAAATACCAATGGCGACAGAAAGCGTCACGGCAAACTCGCGTAACAGGCGACCCGGCAATCCGCCCATCAACAGCAGCGGCAGGAACACCGCCACCAGTGACAGACTCATCGACAGCACCGTAAAACCGACTTCGCGAGTACCTTGTAGCGCGGCCTGTAGCGGTTTCATCCCCGCTTCCAGATGACGGGCAATGTTTTCCAGCACCACGATGGCGTCATCCACCACGAAACCAGTAGCAATGGTGAGCGCCATTAACGAAAGGTTATTGAGACTGAATCCGCACAGGTACATCGCCGCAAACGTACCAATCAGCGAAACCGGCACCGCAACGGCGGGAATAATAGTGGCGCGACCCGAGCGCAGGAATAAAAACACCACCAGAATCACCAGCGCCACCGAGATAATTAGCGTTTGCTCTACTTCTTCCAGCGAGGCGCGAATGGTGGGGGAGCGATCCTGGGCAATTTGCAGATCAATTGCCGCCGGAATGGTTTCCTGCAACTCCGGTAATTTCGCCCGGATGCTGTCTACCGTCTGGATAATATTGGCTTCTGGCAGTTTGCGGATCATCAGCAAAATAGCCGGTTTGGCGTTGGTCATCCCGGCGTTGCGCACATCCTGCACTGAGTCGGTCACCGTCGCCACATCGCCCAGACGAACCGCGCCGCCGTTGTTGTAATGAATAATCAGCGGCTGATATTCAGCGGCGGTTTTCAGTTCATCGTTAGTCTGGATCTGCCAGCGATGGGTATCATCTTCCAGCGCCCCCTGCGGTTTACGCACGTTGGCATTGCTGATGGCGGAGCGTACATCGTCCAGCGAGACGCCCTGATTAAACAGCGCCTGCGGATTCAGCCCGACGCGCACGGCGGGCAGCGAGCTGCCACCGACATCGACATCACCGACACCGTCGATTTGCGCAATCGTCGGGGCAAGCTGTGTTGAGGCGAAATCGTACAGTTCACCTTGCGAATAAGTATCGGAGGTTAGCGTCAGGATCATAATTGGCGCATCCGACGGGTTCGCTTTGCGATAGGTCGGACGGCTTGGCATCCCGCTGGGCAGCAAACTTTGCGCGGCGTTGATCGCCGCCTGCACATCGCGCGCTGCGCCGTTGATATCCCGGTCAAAATCAAACTGCAAAATAATGCGCGTGCTGCCGAGCGAACTGCTGGAGGTCATTTCACTGACTCCGGCAATGCGCCCAAGCGAACGTTCCAGCGGCGTGGCAACGGAAGACGCCATTGTCTCTGGCGATGCACCGGGCAGCGAGGCGCTGACCATAATCACCGGAAAATCAACCTGCGGCAGCGGGGCGACCGGCAGCATACGGAAGCCCAGAATGCCGCACAGGGTAATGGCAACCGACAGTAAAATCGTCGCCACCGGGCGGTAAATGAAGAGGGCAAAAAACTTCACTTACGCCTCCTCTTCATGGCGGGCAAAACGGCTTTTGGTCCACAATGCCAGGCGGTCGAACAGCAGATAAATCACTGGCGTGGTGAACAGCGTCAGTACCTGGCTGACAACCAGACCGCCGACCATGCCGATGCCTAACGGACGACGCAGTTCCGCGCCGACCCCGGTACTCAACATCAGCGGCAACGCGCCAAGCAGTGCCGCCAGGGTGGTCATCAGGATCGGACGAAAACGCAACAGACAAGCCTGGTAAATAGCATCGCGCGGCGACATGCCTTGCTCGCGCTCGGCAGCCAGCGCGAAGTCGATCATCATGATGGCGTTCTTCTTCACGATACCGATCAGCAAAATAATGCCGATGATCGCAATCACATCCAGTTCGCTACCGGCAATCATTAACGCCAGCAGTGCGCCGACCCCTGCGGTGGGTAGCGTCGAGAGAATAGTGATGGGGTGAATAAAGCTCTCGTACAGAATGCCGAGCACGATATACATCGCCACCATCGCTGCGACAATCAGCCAGACAGTGCTGCCCAGCGCCGACTGGAAGGCGAGGGTGCTGCCCTGGAACTGCGTGGTGATATCCACTGGCAGATTCAGCGTCTTTTCGGTGTCCATAATCGCCTGCACCGCATCGCCCAACGAATAGTTATCCGGCACGTTAAAGGAGATGGTCGTTACCGGGAACTGATCCAGATGGTTGATGGAGAGCGGGGCAAAACGCTGCTCAATTTTGGCAATTGAGCTTAGCGGCACTACGCCACCGTCGCTGCTAGTCAGGCGAATAGTATCCAGCGCCGCAAGCCCAGGAGTATTTTCGGTGTTGTGCTCCAGCACCACGCGATACTGGTTAGCCTGAGTATAAATAGTGGAAATCAGTCGCTGACCAAACGCGTTATACAAGGCGTTATCGACGTCCGCCATGCTGATCCCCAGACGGCTGGCGCTGTCGCGATCAACATTGACATACGCCACCAGCCCTTTGTCCTGCCAGTCGCTGGAGACATCAGAAAGCTGTGGTAGTTGCTGGAGTTTTTCCATCAACTGTGGCACCCAGGTACTGAGCGCATCCAGTGACGTGGCCTGCAAGGTAAACTGGTACTGGGTGCGGCTGACCTGTGTATCGATGGTCAGGTCCTGCGTTGGTTGCAGGAAGAGATCGACGCCCGGCACTTTATCTACCGCCGTTTGCAGACGGGCGATGACTTTTTGCACCCGATCATCACGTTCATCCAGCGGTTTGAGGTTGATCTGTAAACGCGCACTGTTCAGCGACGGGTTAGTGCCATCAACGCCAACAAATGAGGTCAAACTTTGCACTGCCGGATCCTGCAAAATCACATCCGCGACCTGGCGTTGCCGCTGGGCCATATTGGCAAAGGAGCTGGATTGCGGCGCCTGCAGGGTGCCCTGAATAATGCCGTTGTCCTGCACCGGGAAGAAGCCTTTCGGAATGAACACCCACAATAGAACGCTAAGCAGCAGCGTGCTGAGCGCCACGCTTAAGGTCAGCCACGGATGATTCAGCACTTTCGCCAGTCCACGTCCATAGGCGGCGATTATCCTGTCGAACATTTTTTCCGAGGCACGGGAGAAGCGGTTCTGTTTACGCAGCGACTCCTGGCTGAGCATCCGCGCGCACATCATCGGTGTCAGGGTCAGCGACACCACGGCTGAGATCAAAATCGCGACTGCCAGAGTAATGGCAAATTCGCGGAACAGTCGCCCGACGATATCGCCCATAAACAGCAGTGGGATCAACACCGCAATCAGTGAGAAGGTCAGCGAGATAATGGTAAAGCCGATTTCACCCGCGCCCTTGAGCGCCGCCGCCAACGGTTTTTCACCTTTTTCGATATAGCGGGAAATGTTTTCGATCACCACGATGGCGTCATCGACAACGAATCCGGTGGCGATAGTTAACGCCATCAACGTCAGGTTATTGATTGAAAAATCGAGAAACACCATGACCGCGAAGGTGCCGATTAACGACAGCGGCACTGCGACGCCTGGAATGATGGTCGCCGGAATATTGCGCAAAAACAGGTAGATAATCATTACTACCAGCGCGATAGCCATCATCAGCTCAAACTGGGTATCGTCGACCGATGCGCGGATATTGGTGGTACGGTCAGAAAGTACCGTCACCTTCACCGATTTCGGCAAACTCTCGGTGAGCTGTGGCAGCATCTGCCGGATGCTGTCGGCGGTGGAGATAATGTTAGCACCGGGCTGGCGCTGAACATTCATCACGATGGCCTGTTCTTTGTTCGCCCACGCGCCGAGCCAGCTGTTTTCTGCACCTTGCTCTACAGTTGCGACATCGCCCAGACGAATCGGCGCGCCGTTCTGGTAGGCGATGATTAGCTGGCGATACTCTTCGGCGGATTGCATCTGGTCGTTCGCTGACAGCGTGACCGCACGGGAAGGGCCATCAAGGCTACCTTTAGCTGAGTTAACGTTAGCGCCGGTAATGGCGGTGCGCACGGTTTCGCTGGTCAGACCGAGTGCGGCAATCGCCTGGGCGTTAAGTTTGACGCGAACGGCCGGACGCTGACCGCCGGAAAGCGTCACCAGTCCGACGCCGGAAATCTGTGAGATTTTCTGCGCGACGCGGGTTTCCACCATATCTTCTACCTGCGTCATCGGCATGGCGGTTGAGGTGACGGCAAGCGTCATGATCGGCGGATCTGCCGGATTCACTTTGCTGTAAACCGGCGGGTTAGGCAGATCGCTCGGCAACAGGTTGGTCGCAGCGTTAATCGCGGCCTGCACTTCCTGCTCGGCGACATCCAGCGGTAATGTTAGCTGGAACTGCAAAGTGATAACTGACGCACCGCCGGAACTTTGCGACGACATCTGTTTCAGGCCGGACATCTGCCCAAACTGGCGTTCGAGCGGCGCGGTAACGGCGGAGGTCATGACATCCGGGCTGGCGCCAGGGTAGAGGGTGACCACCTGAATAGTCGGATAATCCACTTCCGGCAGTGCCGAAACGGGCAGGGCGCGATAACCGATAATCCCGGCGAGTAAGATCGCCACCATCAGCAGCGTGGTGGCGACAGGACGCATAATAAACAGGCGCGACGGGCCGCCTGTGCTGCTCGGGGGTAACACCTGCATCAGGAGCGCGCTCCTTTTTTCGCGTATACGCGGCTGGTGGCTTTCTCTTCCGGTGCGGTGGCGCTCTGGGCTTCCACCACTTCCACTTTCGCTCCTTCGGTCAGGCGATCAATACCGTCCGTCACTACGCGATCGCCTGCAGAAATACCTGCGCGGATCACCACTTTCTGACTGTCCTGAATGCCCGGTGTCACCAGATGTTTGCTGACTTTATTTTCGCTATTCAGTACCCAGACAAAATGGCCTTCGTTGCCCATTTGCAGGGCGGCGGTGGGGATCACCACGGCGTTTTGTTCGGTGTCGACTAACATGCGCGCGTTAACAAACTGATTGGGAAACAGCGCATCATCCTGATTATTAAAGCGTGCTTTCACTTTAATCGTGCCGGTAGTGGCATCGATTTGGTTATCGAGACTTAACAGCGTGCCTTCACTTAATTTCTTCGAGTTAGTGCGATCCCAGGCTTCAACCACCAGTGGTTTTCCGGCTTTTTGTGCCTGCACAACGGTAGCGATATCGCTTTCCGGCAGGGTAAAGACTAAATCGATAGGATGCGTCTGGGTGATCACCACAATCCCGGTGGTGTCGCCACTGGAGATTTGGTTACCAACATCAACCTGCTTCAGGCCAACGCGACCATCGACTGGCGCGGTGATGCGGCTCCAGTCGAGTTGTAGTTGTGCGCTGGCGACGCTCGCTTCATCAGCCTTAATGGTGCCTTCGGTTTCACTGACCAGCGCCTGTTGAGCATCCAGCTCCTGGCGGGAGACGAGATTAGTTTTTGCCAGTTGTTGATAACGCGCCAGGTCACGGCGGGCGTTGGCAAGCGTGGCTTTATCTTTTGCCAGTTGGCCCTGGGCTTGTGCTAATGCAACTTTGAACTGGCTGGGGTCAATTTCTGCCAGCAAATCGCCTGCTTTGACCTGCTGGCCTTCCTGGAAATGTAACGCCATCAGTTGACCATCTACGCGACTGCGCACCGTAACGGTGTTAGCAGCGGTAATAGTGCCAAGCCCGGTAAGGTAACGCGGAACTGCCTGTTCTACGGCGGTCGCCGCCTGAACCGGGGCTAATGGGCCGGAACGCATACCACGGCGACCACTCGCAGGTGGATGTTGCGCTTGTTTCGTCGCACCTGGTGCTGCGCTCTGGGATTCATTGCGGCCTTGCCAGAACCAGAATGCGGCGATGGCGGCGATAACCACCACGATTACGATTACCCAACGGGATTTATAACTGCCTTTCATCGTTAAGAGTTTCTCTTCCTGAAACGTTTCGCGGAATGATACTAGTGTAGCCAGCCAATAAGGGCGAAAAATGGAGGAATTATGAAACAGTTTCGGGAATCGTCTGAATGACGGTGCGCTTTGCGAGCATGCATCCAGTAATGACACAGGAAACTATTTTATTCGCAGGTTAGCGATAGACTGCGTACATGGCAATAAGGAGGTAACCCGAAGATTTCAGCGGGATGCTGAAACGGGAAAGCCCCTCCCGAGGAAGGGGCCTTAAATAAGGAAAGGGTCATGATGAAGATACTCATCATCGTGGTGCTCTTAGTGATTAGCTACCCAGCATACTAAGACTACCAGGGCGGGGGAAACCCCGCTCTACCCTCACTCCTGAAAGTATGCCTTCACGATAAGATTGTCAATCTGCAGGCTTTGCAGTCTGCGATCCTGCCAGCAAATATTCTTTGCGAGACGTTACGCAATAATCACGGGTGAAACTATTTTGTTCACGCGTTAGCGATAGACTACGTGCATGGCGAAAGGATGTAAGCCGACGATTTCAGCGGGACGCTGAAACGGGAAAGCCCCTCCCGAGGAAGGGGCCTTAAATAAGGAAAGGGTCATGATGAAGCTACTCATCATCGTGGTGCTCTTAGTCATAAGCTTCCCCGCTTACTAAGACTACCAGGGCGGGGGAAACCCCGCTCTACCCTCACTCCTGAAAGTATGCCTTCACGATAAGATTGTCAATCCGCAGGCTTTGTAGTCTGCGATCCTGCCAGCAAATATTCTTTGCGAGTCGTTACGCAATAATCACAGAGGAAACTATTTTATCCGCAAGTTAGCGATAGACTGCATACAGGGCGAAAGGAGGTAAGCCGACGATTTCAGCGGGACGCTGAAACGGGATACCCTCTCCCGGAGAAGAGGGGTTAAAAAAGGAAGGGGTTATGATGAAGCACGTCATCATACTGGTGATACTCTTAGTGATTAGCTTCCAGGCTTACTAAGAACACCAGGGGGAGGGGGAAACCTCTCCCTAACCCTCACTCCTGAAATTATGTCACTCCGCCCTTAGTGTCAATCGACGGCGCTCCGTTCTTGCGAGGCGAATAGCAAAATTATCTACGCCGCCGGGCCTAATTCTGAAAATGTCTTCGTTTGCTCTTATTTCATTATTGCAGTCGGTATGATACCGGACCTCAATAACTCTCTAAGAAAGGACCTCTTATGAGCGAACAAATCACGTTTGCTACCAGCGATTTTGCCAGTAACCCGGAACCACGTTGCCCCTGCATTTTGCTGCTGGATGTTTCTGGCTCGATGAGCGGCAGACCCATTAATGAACTTAACGCCGGATTGGTTACCTTTCGTGATGAACTGCTTGCTGATCCGCTGGCTTTAAAAAGAGTGGAACTCGGCATTGTGACGTTTGGCCCGGTGCATGTGGAACAACCCTTTACCAGCGCCGCTAATTTTTTCCCGCCCATCCTGTTTGCTCAGGGCGATACGCCAATGGGCGCTGCCATTACCAAAGCCCTGGATATGGTTGAAGAGCGGAAACGTGAGTACCGCGCCAATGGCATTTCGTATTATCGTCCGTGGATTTTCCTGATCACCGATGGCGCACCAACCGATGAGTGGCAGGCTGCCGCCAACAAAGTGTTTCAGGGGGAAGAAGATAAAAAGTTTGCCTTCTTTACCATCGGTGTTCAGGGGGCGGATATGAAGACCCTGGCACAAATCAGCGTCCGTCAGCCTTTGCCATTGCAGGGATTACAATTCCGTGAACTGTTTAGCTGGTTATCCAGTTCGTTACGTTCGGTTTCCCGCTCCACGCCGGGAACGGAAGTTGTACTGGAAGCACCAAAAGGCTGGACGTCAGTGTGAGTTGGCGTCTGGTTTATGAATCAGCCGTCGGAACGTCGCACATCAGCGCTGATTTGCCTTGTCAGGATGCCTGCCAGATGCAGGCTGCCTGGTTAAACGACCAGCAACCATTACTGGTGATGTTTCTTGCTGATGGTGCAGGCAGCGTCTCGCAGGGGGGCGAAGGCGCGATGCTCGCCGTCAATGAAGCGATGGCTTATATGTCGCAAAAAGTGCAGGGCGGGGAATTGGGGCTCAATGATGTCCTCGCAACGGATATTGTGCTGACCATTCGTCAGCGACTTTTTGCCGAGGCGGAAGCCAAAGAATTAGCGGTTCGCGATTTTGCTTGCACGTTTATGGGATTGATTTCATCGGCTAATGGCACCTTGATTATGCAGATTGGCGATGGCGGCGTGGTGGTGGATTTTGGTCACGGTCTGCAATTGCCGCTTACGCCGATGGTGGGTGAATATGCCAATATGACGCACTTCATTACCGATGAAGATGCCGTTTCCAGACTGGAAACTTTCACCAGCACTGAGCGTGTGCATAAAGTTGCAGCATTTACGGATGGTATCCAGCGACTGGCGTTAAATATGTTGGATAATTCTCCGCATGTGCCTTTCTTTACCCCGTTTTTCAATGGGCTGGCGTCAGCAACGCAGGAACAACTCGATTTATTACCTGAATTGTTAAAGCAGTTTTTGTCCAGCCCGGCGGTAAACGAGCGTACGGATGATGATAAAACGTTGGCACTGGCGCTGTGGGCAGAGTGAGTTTCTCATGGCGGTTGAAGACAACAATTCAACCGCCAGTTTAAGCAATCAATATAACGGCTGATTAGCGAACTAATTTTGCTCTTAGCTCGTCGGCTTCTTCTTTTGGATAAGTGACCAATAAAGGATCAATGGTATAACCGCCGTAAATTTTATCCCCGCGGGTATACATCCAGTCTGAAATATCTTCTTTCTTGATTTTCCACTCCTGGCCATATTCTACGTTTGTAACAATACCAGGATCATTGCTGATTACGCCAATAAACATGCCGTTAGAATAAGTGACATCCGTAAGCCAGAAATGCTCGGTTCTTCCGTGATCGGTTATCGGGGCTTTGACTGCGAAAGTATCGGCATCTTTTTTATTCATAACCTCGATGAATTTATCGGTTTCTTTCCGCGCATGTTTAATCGCGTCAGACATCGCTTGTTTATCATAACCTCCCGTCACTAACGTATCCGAAACTTCACAATAGCCTGCGGTAGTAAAAAATAGCAGGCTCAACATAAGTAATATCTTTTTCATTTTTTTCTCCAGAATCTCTGTGTAGTAAAAGTTAGCAAAAACCTATGGGACTTAATCATTATCAGGTTGGAATTGAATTGTATCCTGATAAAAGTGCATTATCCTTTTTATTCTTGAACCGAACTCACTTACATATAAATATCTTTAATGGTTAGTTATCGTTAATCATTAAAATATAATATAGCTACCTGCGAAATATTATGAAGACAAATATAAAAGTATTTACATCGACAGGTGAATTGACCACTCTTGGCCGTGAACTGGGCAAAGGTGGTGAAGGCGCGGTTTATGATATCGAGGAGTTTGTCGATAGCGTCGCCAAGATTTATCACACACCGCCACCCGCCTTAAAACAGGACAAACTTGCCTTTATGGCTGCGACAGCTGACGCGCAGTTGCTGAATTATGTCGCCTGGCCGCAGGCAACGCTTCACGGTGGACGAGGCGGGAAGGTTATCGGTTTTATGATGCCGAAGGTTTCTGGTAAAGAACCGATTCATATGATCTATAGCCCGGCACATCGTCGCCAGAGTTACCCTCATTGTGCGTGGGATTTTCTACTCTATGTTGCCCGCAATATTGCTTCATCTTTTGCTACGATTCACGAGCACGGGCACGTAGTGGGTGACGTAAACCAGAACAGCTTTATGGTAGGTCGCGACAGCAAAGTGGTGTTGATCGATAGTGATTCCTTTCAGATTAACGCCAATGGCACACTGCATTTATGCGAAGTCGGCGTGTCGCATTTTACGCCGCCAGAGCTACAAACCTTGCCATCATTTGTCGGCTTTGAACGTACTGCGAATCACGATAATTTTGGCCTTGCCTTGCTGATTTTTCACGTCTTGTTTGGTGGTCGGCATCCTTATTCTGGTGTACCGCTTATCTCTGAAGCGGGTAATGTGCTGGAGACGGATATTGCCCATTTCCGTTATGCCTACGCGTCAGATAATCAGCGACGTGGTTTAAAACCGCCGCCACGATCTATTCCGCTATCGATGTTACCGGGTGATGTTGAAGCCATGTTTCAGCAGGCATTCACGGAAAGTGGCGTAGCAACCGGGCGTCCGACGGCTAAAGCGTGGGTAGCGGCACTTGATTCCCTACGCCAACAGTTAAAGAAATGTCCCGTTTCGGCAATGCATGTTTACCCCGCTCATTTGACCGACTGCCCGTGGTGTACGCTGGATAATCAAGGCGTTATCTATTTTATTGATCTCGGCGAAGAGGTCATTACCACCGGCGGTGATTTTGTGCTGGCGAAAGTCTGGGCGATGGTAACGTCGTCAGTAGCACCGCCACCGCTAAAGTTACCATTACCCACTCATTTCCAACCTGCGGGCAGGCCGTTTCCTGTAGGGGTATTGCGGCGTGAATACATCATTCTGATTGAGATCGCACTGTCAGCGTTATCTCTACTGCTTTGCGGCCTTCAGGCAGAACCGCGTTATATTATTTTGGTTCCGGTGCTGGCGGCTATCTGGATTATTGGCAGTCTGACAAGCAAAGCGTACAAAGCAGAAATCCAGCAACGCCGTGAGGCTTTTAATCGTGCGAAAATGGATTATGACCATTTAGTCAGCCAGATCCAACAGTTGGGCGGACTGGAAGGTTTTATCGCCAAACGGACGATGCTCGAAAAAATGAAGGACGAAATTCTGGGGTTACCGGAAGAAGAAAAGCGCGATCTGGCAGCACTTCAGGACACCGCAAGGGAACGGCAGAAGCAGAAGTTTCTGGAGGGATTTTTTATTGATGTTGCCTCTATTCCCGGCGTTGGCCCTGCGCGTAAAGCGGCGTTACGGTCCTTTGGTATTGAAACAGCGGCAGATGTTACCCGTCGTGGCGTTAAGCAAGTGAAAGGGTTTGGTGATCATCTGACCCAGGCGGTTATCGACTGGAAAGCGAGTTGCGAACGCCGTTTTGTGTTCAGGCCGAATGAAGCGGTAACGCCAGCAGATAGACAAGCGGTAATGGCGAAAATGGCCGCCAAACGACATCGGCTGGAAGCCGCATTGACAGAGGGCGCGGTAGAGTTGCAGCGATTCCATCTCCATGCCTCTGCACGGACCATGCCGTTGATGGAACCGTTACGTCAGGCGGCAGAAAAACTGGCTCAGGCGCAGGCTGATTTAAGCCGTTGCTGAGCCATTTTTCAATTAACGAAATACCACTTCAGCCCAACGCGCCAGCCCGGCGGTGACGGAGCCAAAGTCATCGCCGCCGGCAATCGGAATGCCCGGCAACTGTTCTGCCAGCGCTTTTTTAATCAGCGGGGAACGGGCGCTACCGCCGGTCAGATAGATGACATCCGGTTTTTCCTGGGCGTTATCCAGCGCCAGTTGCACCTGTTCCAGAATCCGCGCCAGTGGTTGGCTGAGGGCGCTTTCCAGACCCTGCTGGCTAATCAGCGTAGCCAGTTCGTCGCTGATAAACGGCAGCGATGCGAGGGTTTCCGCTGCGCTGGAAAGCGCAATTTTGCTCTCTTCCGCGCTGCGCACCAGTCGATAGCTTAAACGCTGACGCCAGACTTTCTGTAACAGGGCCACTTTTTCCGGTTCGCGGGCATCGCGTACCAGATCGTTAAGCAGGCGACCGTTGGCACTACTGTAGAAATCACTTTGCGCAGGTACGTCGTTGATGGCAACCGCATTCCACCACGGCAGAATCGGCAGGGCGATGCCTTTTTCGGTTTCGCCACCCATGCCCAGTAACGGCATCAGGTTTTTAAACGCCAGTGCGATATCCAGATCGTTACCGCCAATACGACAACCACTGTGACCCAGCAGGCTGGCTTCACGATCGAGACGTGAACGCCACTGCGGCCCCATCAGCAGCAATGAACAGTCAGTCGTACCACCGCCGATATCCACCACCAGCACCCGTTTTTCTTCCTGTAAGGTGGCTTCGTAATCCAGCCCAGCCGCGACCGGCTCGTACTGGAATACCACATCCTTAAACCCGGCACGCTTCGCTGCGCGTTCCAGAATCCCTTGCGCCTGGGTGTTTGCTTCATCGCCGCCCAGACCCTGGAAGTTGATCGGGCGACCAATCACCGCCTGAGTAATCGCTTCTGGCAGCTGCGCCTGCGCCTGCTGGCGAATGTGCAACATCATTGCGCAGACCAGATCCTCAAACAGCGCTACCTGCTGCGGTTTTAAGCCGCTGGCACCGAGGAACGATTTTGGTGATTTTACAAACCACACTTCTTCCGGATCATCAATGTACTGTGCCAGAGAGGAAAGACCGAACTGCACGCTTTTCGCCGTAACATCGATATCTTCTTCGCGGTTATAACGAATCGCCCGACGTAACAGCGCCTGCGTTTCATCGTCGTCTGCCGGAACATCATGATGGCGGTACAGCCATTCGCTAACCGCCTCACGCGTTGGCGCGCAAAGCATTGAAGGCAGCAACGTGCTGTCGTTTTCCATTTTCAGTAATTGCGGTTTACCGTCGCGCATGACCGCCACTGAACAGTTTGCTGTACCGTAATCAAAACCAATAAACACGAAATAATCCCCATGCCGGTGAAGAAGGGGCGTGACTTTAGCGAAATGTTGCCGTCGCGACAACCGGAATATGAAAGCAAAGCACAGCGTCTGAATAACGTTTATGCTGAAAGCGGATGAATAAGGAGATGCGATGTATACCCTGAACTGGCAGCCGCCATATGACTGGTCGTGGATGTTGGGATTTCTCGCCGCCCGTGCGGTGAGCGGTGTGGAAACGATCGCTGACGATTATTATGCCCGTAGTCTGGCGGTGGGCGAATATCGCGGCGTGGTGACTGCTATTCCGGATATAGCCCGCCATACTCTGCACATAAATTTAAGTGCAGGTTTAGAATCCGTTGCCGCTGAGTGCCTGGCGAAAATGAGCCGCTTATTTGATCTGCAATGTAACCCGCAGATTGTGAACGAGGCGTTGGGCGAGTTAGGCGCGGCCCGGCCCGGATTGCGTTTACCCGGCTGTGTTGATGCTTTTGAGCAGGGCGTGCGCGCTATATTAGGCCAACTGGTGAGCGTGGCGATGGCGGCAAAATTGACCGCCAAAGTGGCACAGCTTTATGGCGAACGGCTGGATGATTTTCCGGATTATGTCTGCTTCCCCACGCCTCAGCGGCTGGCAGCCGCCGACCCGCAGGCATTAAAAGCGTTGGGTATGCCGTTGAAACGGGCAGAGGCACTGATTCATTTAGCCAATGCAGCACTGGATGGCACCTTACCGATGACAATTCCGGACGACGTAGAACAAGCGATGAAAACGCTGCAAACATATCCTGGCGTTGGGCGATGGACGGCGAATTATTTCGCATTGCGTGGCTGGCAAGCGAAAGATGTTTTTCTGCCGGATGATTATTTGATTAAACAGCGATTTCCAGGAATGACACCGGCACAAATCCGCCGTTATGCCGAACGCTGGAAGCCCTGGCGTTCTTATGCGCTGTTGCATATCTGGTATACGGAAGGCTGGCAACCAGAAGAAGTATGACGCTGGTCGCCGGATGCGGCGCGGCCTACGGAACGGACGAATTGTAGGCCTGATAAAACGCGTTAGCGTTTTATCAGGCGATGGGGAAACGCTCCCTCAATTAATCGCGAAATAACTGCTATTAACCAGCAAATCCAGAGGCTGGCTCTCGGCAATGACATCGCCATAAATCAGATCAACACCAATGTCAGAAAGCGTATCCAATACCAATGGCAACGCTACTGGCCCAGCGATGGTTTTCACACCCAACCGCTGGGCATGCCCCTGAATAATCGAAATCAGCATCTCATCCATTAAATTGCCCTGTACGCTGGCGCATAACTCGGCGTCAAGCAGTAGATAATCCGTCATATTTGCTTTGAGCATATTGAATATTTGTAGGTCGCGCCCTACCTGGCTGAGTACGATCCGGCAGCCGGCCAGCCGCAGTTTTTGCACAGCCAGCCCGTGGTCGAAAATCGCTTCTGCCGGAATTACCAAATGGAACAACCGTGGTGGTAATGAACTTTGTTCCAGTTGCTCAAGCAATTCGTCTACCAGAGTGACGCTGCCTAGCCCCGCAACGGAAAGGGGGAGGGCGATGCTTAAACCTTTATTGGCAACCGCTTTTGCTGTTTGTTGGAAAAATTCACGTAATACCCGGCGGTCAAGCGCGTGGCTGAGTGCCGGATCGCTGAAGCTACGGCGGAATGCCTGTTCATCAATCAACTCGCCTTTGCTGCTCCAGAGCTTAAGCGAAATCAACCACAAATTCCGCGTTTCCGTGATTCGTGGCGAAGCGATGCCGTGGGCAATCATCATAAGCGGATTCTCTTTAGTCATCCGCCACTGTTCATCGAGCGACATCACTGTCTGTTCATTATGTGCAGTTGCCTGCTGTGGTTCATAAACTGTGACCTGACCACGACCACCATTTTTCGAAGCATAACAGGCGATATCGGCCTGGGACATAACTTCTGCTGCCTGGTGATTACTGTCGTTTATTAACGTCATCCCGGCGCTTGCTCCTACCCGATGTAACCGACCTTCCCACATAAAGTGATAATCATTAATCGCATTGATAATGCGCGTCGCGATAAAACGGGCACTTTCGACATTACAGTCTGGCAGTAACAGACCAAATTCATCACCACCAAGTCGTGCCAGTAGATCGCTGGAGCGCAGCATACTCAGCATCAACGAAGACAGTTCGCGCAGCAAAGCATCGCCGGCCGCATGCCCGGCGCTGTCATTTACTGCTTTAAAGCGATCAAGATCGATAAATACCAGTGCATGTTGCTGATGCGTACTGTGAACGGTTTGCAGCAGTATTCGCAGTTGTTTCTCAAAACTTGCACGGTTCGCCAGATGCGTCAGGGCATCGTGAGAGGCGCTATAGCTAAGCTGACGTAGCATTTTGCGTGCTTCGGTGACGTCCTGAATCACCAGCACCGAACCAATGCTACTACCATCCAGGGTGCTTAACGGCGTAATACTGTAATGAACGTCATAGCTGCCACCGCTACGGCAGTGGAGAACCACGTCCTGTTCAATAGCAGAACGTGAGGTGTCGGCACTGTAAATGTTCTCAATTAACGGCCCGGTGTCACCAGTTGTAAGATGCAATACCGTCAGCAGCGGAACGCCCAACGCCTCTTCTTGCTTCCAGCCGCTCATTTTCTCCGCGACTGGATTCATAAAGGTGATTTTCATCGCCATATCAATACAGACCACAGCTTCACCGATAGAGTCCAGGGTGATATGCAGACGTTCTTTTTCCTGGAACAGCGCCTCGTTGAGTTGTTTTACTTCAGTCATATCCATATTGATGCCAAGCAGGCGTTCGACTTCACCTTCCTTATTCAGAACCCGATTGGCGAGTGCGCGGATATGACGAATACCGTCTTTTACCGTAATGCGAAATTCCAGTTTAAAAGGCAAACGAGCCTGCAGCGAATCGCGGATGACTTTCTCGGTGTGTTCTCGATCTTCCGGCAGCACGCAGTCATACCAAACCTGCCAGTTTGGTTTGATATGCG
Source organism: Escherichia sp. E2586 (assembly GCF_005781105.1). Taxonomy (NCBI): domain Bacteria; kingdom Pseudomonadati; phylum Pseudomonadota; class Gammaproteobacteria; order Enterobacterales; family Enterobacteriaceae; genus Escherichia; species Escherichia sp. E2586. Next base: position 45,129 of record NZ_VATN01000006.1, on the reverse strand, counting down.
GGGAAATTTCGTAAAGTTCAAACATCCGCTTATCCCAACTGAAAATATCCGGCTTCAACTCCCATTCCCAGATACCAATCCCGCCCGCTTCGTTAGCCAGCGTGATGCGTTCCATCAGTTGCTTATTCACCTGCTCGGTGCGTTTTAGCTCGTTAATGTCTTCTATCTGCGCAATGAAGTAGAGTGGCGTGCCATCGGTGTGGCGCACCAGTGAGACGGCAAGCAGCGCCCAAACTACGTCGCCGTGGCGGTTGTAGTAGCGTTTCTCCATTGAGTAGGTATTGATTTCACCGCTAATCAACTTCTCAATGTGTTGCAGATCTTTATTGAGGTCTTCCGGCCAGGTCAGCTGTTGAAAGGTGAGAGCACGCAGTTCTTCCTGGCTGTAGCCGAGAAACTGGCACAGGGCTTTGTTGCTTTGCAGCCATTGCCCCTCAGTACCCACTAACGCCATGCCGATAGCAGAATATTCCATGGCGTTCCGAAAGCGTGTTTCGCTTTCGGAAATATGCTTACGTTCCGCGCGGAAGGCGTACATCACCATTGTCATGATGTTGGCGGGCAGCAGGATCAGCAAAAATGGCAGCCATGGCATATGGCTCATCAGGTACGCTCGCGGCGTGGCAAGCAGAGTGGGGTCGGCAGCCATCATTAACGAAACCATCATCACTGTCGTGAGGAAGATCAAAAAGGCTTCCATTCGTGGCAGGCGCACGGCGCTCCACATCAGCAGCACAATAATGAAAGTAAAAGGCCACGGCAGGTACAGCATCGAAAGCCAGCTTAACGTCAATGTGATCGCTAACGTCAGCAGCGTTTCAAACAACAGTCGTGGGTTACGATGGCGTAATAGATAATGCGGTTTAAACAACAGGCCCAGCGGTACCAGCGCCAGGGCGCCGATGGATTCTGAAAGTACCCATATCAAAAATGCCCTGAGAGGATCGTCTCCGGGTGTCAGCAGGACAACCAGAACGCCCCCCAACAGAGGTGGAACGATGGCGCTGCCAAATGCAAGACGAAGCCAGTCAGCCAGATTTTGTAGCGGGTTATACCACGGTAATAATTTTCGCAGCATCATTGCGCCCACGACGGCTTCAATAATGTTGATAGCCGTCCAGGTCATATTGAGCGAACTGGTGGAAAAGAGCAGCACGGATGCGGCTATGTTTCCCAGTGAGCAGGCTAACGCGATACCAGGCCACATGCGTCCGGCATGGCGGTAAAACGCCACCATCATAATGGAAGTGGGGAACCATAGCGGCGCAAGCTGAGTGCCAAATTGCGAAAGCTCAAGCGAGAAAAGGGTAAAGATAAACGAGACTAAACCTAAACTGACGAGGTGAAGCAGAGGATGAGGCAAGGTAATTAAAACACGCTGTGATGGTTTACTCATTACCGCTCTATCCGCATGGCCAGGCCGTCAGTATTAGTATCTGTGTTTATGCTAGTACAAAAGTTTTACATTTTATATGCAAATTGCTCATAAAGTGACGTAATGGCGGATAATTTGCGCAACTATGCATAACATTTTTCACTTTGCGTCATAACTGAGCAATTAAATTTGCATCAGGGAATTGATCGTCAACAATTAACTCTGAGAGCAAGGCAACGCTATTCGACTGGTATCACGCGGATGAAATCCCTATAATTGCCGCGTTTGGCGCTTCGGCGCCCCCTTCCTAACATCCAGGTTATTCAGGTCGCTAAATTTATGACTGATCAGTCTCATCAGTGCGTCATTATCGGTATTGCAGGCGCATCGGCTTCCGGCAAGAGTCTCATTGCCAGTACCCTTTATCGTGAATTACGTGAACAAGTCGGTGATGAACACATCGGCGTTATTCCGGAAGACTGTTACTACAAAGATCAAAGCCATCTGTCGATGGAAGAACGGGTTAAAACTAATTATGACCATCCCAGCGCGATGGATCACAGCCTGCTGCTGCAACATTTGCAGGCGCTGAAACGTGGCTCGGCTATCGACCTGCCGGTTTACAGCTACGTTGAACATACGCGTATGAAAGAAACGGTGAAGGTTGAACCGAAGAAAGTCATTATTCTCGAAGGCATTTTGCTGCTGACGGATGCGCGTCTGCGCGACGAGCTGAACTTCTCGATTTTTGTGGATACCCCACTGGATATCTGCCTGATGCGTCGCATTAAGCGCGATGTTAATGAGCGTGGTCGTTCGATGGATTCTGTAATGGCGCAATATCAAAAAACCGTGCGCCCGATGTTCCTGCAATTCATTGAACCGTCTAAACAGTATGCAGATATCATTGTGCCGCGCGGCGGTAAAAACCGCATCGCGATCGATATATTGAAAGCGAAAATAAGTCAGTTCTTTGAATAAGCTTGGTAAATTGTGTACCGTTCAGTGATAACCTGGTATGCCCTTGACGTAACTGGCGTTAAGGGAGTGATGCGCGAAAGGAGAAAATGCCATGCGTCTGTGTGACCGAGATATTGAAGCCTGGCTTGATGAAGGCCGTTTGTCGATCAACCCACGTCCACCCGTGGAGCGTATTAATGGCGCGACGGTGGATGTACGCCTGGGCAATAAATTTCGTACCTTCCGTGGCCACACGGCAGCGTTTATCGACTTGAGCGGTCCCAAAGACGAAGTGAGTGCCGCGCTTGACCGTGTGATGAGCGATGAAATTGTGCTTGATGAAAGCGAAGCTTTCTATCTTCATCCGGGGGAGTTGGCACTGGCGGTAACGCTGGAGTCAGTGACGCTGCCTGCCGATCTGGTGGGCTGGCTGGACGGGCGTTCCTCACTGGCGCGTCTGGGACTTATGGTGCATGTCACTGCACATCGTATCGATCCGGGCTGGTCTGGCTGTATTGTGCTGGAGTTCTACAACTCCGGTAAGCTGCCGCTGGCCCTGCGTCCGGGTATGCTGATTGGCGCGCTGAGCTTTGAGCCGCTTTCAGGTCCGGCAGCGCGTCCGTATAACCGCCGTGAAGATGCGAAATATCGCAACCAGCAGGGCGCAGTCGCTAGCCGTATCGATAAAGACTAATTCAGGCCCATTGAGGATACCATGAGACGATTTCTGACGACGCTGATGATACTCCTGGTCGTGCTGGTGGCTGGGTTATCTGCGTTAGTGTTGCTGGTGAATCCGAATGATTTCCGTGACTATATGGTCAAGCAGGTTGCTGCACGTAGCGGTTATCAATTGCAGCTTGACGGGCCACTGCGTTGGCACGTCTGGCCGCAGCTTAGTATCCTCTCTGGTCGCATGATATTAACGGCCAACGGGGCCAGCCAACCGCTGGTACGTGCCGATAATATGCGCCTTGATGTGGCCTTGTGGCCTTTATTGAGTCATCAACTCAGCGTTAAGCAAGTCATGCTCAAAGGGGCAGTCATTCAACTGACGCCGGAAACAGAAGCAGTGCGCAGTGAAGACGCCCCAATAGCCCCGAAAGACAATACATTACCTGATGATGCGGAAGATCGTGGCTGGTCGTTCGATATCGCCAGTCTGCGAGTCAGTGACAGCGTGTTGGTGTTCCAGCATGAAAATGACGAACAGGTTACGGTACGTGATATCCGCCTGCAAATGGAGCAGGACCCACAACATCGCGGTTCGTTTGAATTCTCTGGTCGGGTAAATCGCGACCAACGCGATCTCACTTTAGCGCTCAAGGGGACTGTTGATGCTTCTGATTACCCGCATGATTTAACGGCAGATATTCAACAGATTGACTGGCAACTGCAGGGCGCTGATCTCCCGAAGCAGGGGATTCAGGGCCATGGTCAGTTCAGGACTCAGTGGCAGGAAGCGCAAAAACGTCTCTCCTTTGAACAAATCAATTTAACCGCTAACGACAGTAATCTGACCGGTCAGGCGCAGGTAGCGCTGCTTGAGAAGCCAGAATGGCTGCTCAGACTGCAATTTGCCCAGTTAAATCTGGATAATTTGCTGCCGATGAATGAGGTGATGACTAAGCAAAATGGCGTTGCTCAGCAGGGGCAAAGCCAACCGACGCTGCCACGTCCGGTCATTTCCTCACGCATTGATGAACCTGCGTATCAGGGGCTGAAAGGCTTTGCGGCAGATATTTTGTTGCAGGCCAATAACGTGCGTTGGCGTGGAATGGATTTTGCCGATGTTACTGCGCAAATGACCAACAAGGCGGGGCTGCTGGAGATTATCCAGTTGCAGGGCAAACTTAACGACGGTGTCGTGTCGTTACCGGGTACGCTGGATGCCACAGCCTCACATCCGCGTATAGTTTTCCATCCCCGGCTGGAAAATGTCGAGATTGGCACCATCCTGAATGCCTTCAACTACCCCATATCACTAACGGGGAAAATGTCGCTGGCGGGGGATTTCTCTGGTGCTGACATTGATGCCAACGCATTCCGCCACACCTGGCAGGGGACGGCGCATGTCGAAATGGCCGATACGCGCATGGAAGGCATGAACTTCCAGCAGATGATCCAACAAGCGGTAGAACGTAATGGCGGTGATGTGAAGGCCGCTGAAAACTTCGATAACGTGACGCGGCTTGATAGCTTTACCACCGATCTGACGTTGAAGGATGGTGTCGTGACGTTAAACGACATGCAAGGTCAATCGCCAGTGCTGGCGCTTTCAGGGGCTGGTACGTTGAATCTGGCGGAGCAAACCTGCGACACCCAGTTTGACATTCGTGTGATAGGCGGTTGGAACGGGGAAAGCAAACTGATTGATTTCCTCAAAGAAACGCCGGTTCCTCTGCGGGTTTATGGCAACTGGCAGCAACTCAATTACAACCTACAAGTGGATCAGTTACTGCGTAAACACTTACAGGACGAAGCCAAACGCCGTCTTAACGACTGGGCCGAGCGGAATAAAGATTCTCGCAATGGCAAAGATGTGAAGAAGTTGCTGGAGAAGATGTAAGACAAGTTATGCAGATGGCGGCGTTAAGTTGTCGCCATCTGTATTTATAGCACTAAGCAGCATGTGGATATTGAACTTCAATACGTTGAATATGCAATCCTGCATGAGCCATCATGGTGATCAATTTATCGATACTAAAGATCTGGATTTTACCTCTGGTAAGTTCAGATATGCGAGGTTGAGTGACCCCTAAAGCAGACGCTGCCTGAGCCTGGCTAAACCCTTGTTGTTCAATCCAGTTATTAATGATCGTTACAAGCTCGGCACGGATCCGCATATTTTCCGCTTGTTCAGGGGTGTCACTCACCGCATCCCACACACTATCAAAGGTTTCAATTTTCATTTTTGCGCTCCTGAGCAAGTTCTTTATAGCGTCGTTTGGCTAAATCAATATCCGATTGACTGGTAGTCTGTGTTTTCTTTTGAAAACAATGCAATACGTAAACCGCTTCTTCAAATTTTGCGACATACATGACGCGATAGATCCCATCAGCATCGCGAGTACGAATCTCTCGCACACCAGGGCCGATAGTTGAAAAAGGTTTCCAGTCGTATGGGTTTAACCCTTGTTGGATCCTGTCGAGTTGATAGCCAATTTCCTGTCGAGACGATTCTGGAAATGCGCGTAAATCGTCAAGACTGGTATCAAGAAAAGCCAGCTTTTTTCTCATTACTCCATCCTTAGATTATACTAAATTTTGTATAAATCAAATGCGCAGTTTGAACCTGCGCATTTGATGTTTTATCACACCTCATACTCCATCTCGCCATCCTTATGCAGCGGAATAATCTGCACCTTCTGCACGCGATGGCTTTCCACCTGCAACGTTTTAAGCAAATAATCCCCTACCTGAACTTCTTCACCTGGTTTTGGAATGCGCTGTAAATATTCCATCAGCAGCCCGGCGATAGTGTGATATTCACGTTTTTCATCCAGCGGCAGCGGCACATATTGCACCAGATCTTCCAGCGGCATATGACCATTCGCCGTCCAGGAACCGTCGGCGTTTTTCTGAATATCATGGCGGGCGTCAATCTCTTCCACTTCGTTCGGTAAGTTACCGGCAATGGTTTCAGTGACGTCACTTAATGTCACAATCCCTTCCACTGAACCAAACTCATCCACCACAAAAGCAAAGTGCGTGCGGGCATTACGGAACTGCTCCAGAGCCGGTAACAACGGTAAGGTTTCCGGGAACACCAGCGGCTGGCGAACCAGTACCCGTAGGTTGAGCGGTTCGCAGCGCAGTGACTGTTGTAGCAGGTCGATAACGTGAACGACACCGAGCAAATCTTCCGCATCGTCACCGTCGGTGACCACAAGGCGTGTGTGCTGATTTCGCTCCAGCAACTGGCGGATTTCCTCCTCTGGTGCGTTGAGATCGATATGCTCAATGTCGTGGCGTGACGTCATAATACTGCTGACAGTACGCTGGTTAAGATTAAGTACCCGCTCAATCATCCGCCGTTCCTGCGGATTAAAGATTTGCTGGTCGCCATGATCCACCAGCATTGATGCAGTTTCGGCATCCAGTTCCGCATCTTCTTTTTGCCCGCTAAGCAGACGCATTACCGCTTCGGTAGTCCGCTGGCGCAGCGTCTGGTTAGCGGAGAGAAAACGTCGCCGGTTAAAGATAGCCAACTGATTGAGTGCCTCGATCATCACCGAGAAACCAATGGCAGCGTACAGATAGCCCTTCGGAATGGCGAATCCGAAACCTTCCGCCACCAGGCTAAAGCCAATCATCAACAGGAAACTTAAACAGAGTATGACGATGGTCGGATGGCTATTAACGAACTGGGTTAACGGTTTGCTGGCCATCAACATCAGGCTGATAGCGATAACGACGGCGGCCATCATGACCAGTAAATGATCAACCATCCCGACGGCGGTAATCACCGAGTCGAGTGAGAAGATGGCGTCCAGCACCACAATTTGCGTCACCACGCCCCAGAACTTCGCGCCTTTGCGTTGTGTGGGGTTATTGCTGTCTTTCCCTTCCAGCCGTTCGTTCAGCTCCATCGTGGCTTTGAACAACAGGAAGAAACCACCAAACAGCATGATTAAGTCGCGGGCGCTAAAGGTAAACGAGCGGAAGCTGAACAGTGGTTGAGTCAGGGTGACCAGCCAGGAGATTGACGCCAGCAGTAACAGGCGCATTAACATCGCCAGCAGCAGCCCGGTAACCCGTGCGCGGTCACGCTGCTTCGGCGGTAGTTTTTCGGCGAGGATGGCAATAAAGACCAGGTTATCAATGCCGAGGACCAGTTCGATCACAATCAGCGTGATTAACCCGGCCCAGATAGACGGATCGGCAATCCATTCCATAGTAAGTACAAAACCTATTCGTTGTATGACAAATGTCACAATTCGATCATGGATAAATCAGGGCAAAAATGCAATGTTGCGGCACTATTTATCTCACATTATTTGAGGGCTATAACATCGCATTATCCCTGAATTAAAAGTGGTAATAATAAAATATTATTTAAGAAATATCGCATGTGAAGACGCTATATTAATTATTGTCAACCTAAAGAAACTCCTAAAAACCATATTGAATGACACTTAATATAATTCTTAAAAATAGCCAATTGCCGAATTGTTACCTTGCCTGCTATTCCGTTAGCTGTAACACTTCCTCCTGCATTATTGGAACGCCAATATTCAAATACCATAATGCCGCCTTATATCTGGAAAATTAATTCACGCAATAACGCTTTTTCATAAACGGCTGCATGATGAAAGAGTTAGAAAATCTAAACTAAATCAGTGTATTGGTAGCTAAAAAGCCAGGGGCGGTAGCGTGTCTGGATGCCTGAAAGACCAGTCTGAATTATTCTGTCAATAGCCTGCGGATGAAATCAATTTTTTTAGGACTGATGCCAGTTAAATTTTTATTCAATTAACTGCAAGGTAAATGTGCATGGCGACATTGCTATTAATAGTGCACAGGATAATTACTCTGCCAAAGTGATAAATAAACAATGATGAAATCCAAAATGAAATTGATGCCATTATTGGTGTCAGTAACCTTGATAAGCGGTTGCACAGTACTTCCGGGCAGCAATATGTCGACGATGGGGAAAGACGTCATCAAACAGCAGGACGCTGATTTCGATCTCGACAAAATGGTGAATGTTTATCCGTTGACCCCGCGCCTGATTGATCAATTACGCCCACGCCCGAATGTAGCGCGCCCCAATATGACGCTGGAAAGTGAGATCGCGAATTACCAGTATCGCGTCGGGCCGGGCGATGTTCTTAATGTCACCGTCTGGGATCACCCGGAACTCACCACGCCAGCCGGTCAGTATCGTAGCTCCAGCGACACCGGCAACTGGGTACAGCCTGACGGAACCATGTTCTACCCGTATATCGGCAAGGTTCACGTCGTGGGGAAAACGCTCGCTGAAATCCGCAGTGATATTACCGGGCGCTTAGCGACGTACATCGCTGACCCGCAGGTGGACGTTAATATCGCCGCCTTCCGCTCGCAAAAAGCGTATATCTCCGGTCAGGTGAATAAATCCGGTCAACAGGCGATCACCAACGTACCACTGACCATTCTCGATGCCATCAACGCCGCAGGTGGCCTGACCGACACCGCTGACTGGCGCAACGTGGTGCTAACACACAATGGTCGTGAAGAACGCATTTCTTTGCAGGCGCTGATGCAAAACGGCGACCTCAATCAGAACCGATTGCTTTACCCCGGCGATATTCTCTACGTGCCGCGTAATGATGATCTGAAAGTATTTGTGATGGGTGAAGTGAAGAAACAGAGCACCCTGAAAATGGACTTTAGCGGCATGACCCTGACTGAAGCCCTGGGCAATGCTGAAGGCATCGACATGACCACCTCCAACGCCAGCGGCATCTTTGTCATTCGTCCGCTGAAAGGCGAGGGGGGGCGTAACGGCAAGATTGCCAATATCTACCAGCTGGATATGTCCGATGCCACGTCGCTGGTGATGGCGACAGAATTCCGCCTGCAACCTTATGACGTGGTGTATGTCACCACTGCTCCGGTTTCCCGCTGGAACCGTCTGATCAATCAGTTGCTGCCAACTATTAGCGGTGTCCGTTACATGACGGATACAGCCAGCGACATTCATAACTGGTAATCGTCATGTTTAACAACATATTAGTTGTCTGTGTCGGCAATATTTGCCGTTCCCCGACGGCGGAACGCTTACTGCAACGTTATCATCCGGAGCTGAAAGTGGAGTCCGCTGGACTCGGCGCGCTGGTCGGTAAGGGCGCTGATCCTATCGCTATCAGCGTTGCCGCAGAACATCAACTGTCTCTGGAAGGCCACTGTGCACGACAAATCAGCCGCCGCCTGTGTCGCAACTATGACCTGATTTTGACCATGGAAAAGCGCCATATCGAACGCTTATGTGACATGGCACCTGAGATGCGCGGCAAAGTGATGCTGTTTGGTCACTGGGATAACGAATGTGAAATTCCCGATCCGTATCGCAAAAGTCGGGAAACGTTTGCAGCGGTGTACACATTACTTGAACGGTCTGCCCGCCAGTGGGCGCAGGCATTGAACGCAGAGCAGGTATAAGAATGACAGAAAAAGTAAAACAACATGCCGCTCCGGTAACGGGCAGTGATGAAATCGATATCGGTCGCCTGGTCGGCACCGTCATTGAAGCGCGCTGGTGGGTGATTGGCATCACCGCCGTATTCGCCCTCTGTGCTGTGGTTTACACCTTCTTCGCTACGCCGATTTATAGCGCCGACGCACTGGTACAAATCGAGCAAAGCGGTGGCAATTCGCTGGTGCAGGATATCGGATCGGCATTAGCCAACAAACCGCCAGCATCGGACGCTGAGATCCAGTTGATTCGTTCGCGTCTGGTGCTTGGTAAAACGGTGGACGATCTCGACCTCGATATTGCGGTGAGCAAAAACACGTTCCCGATTTTCGGTGCGGGCTGGGATCGCCTGATGGGTCGTCAGAACGAGACGGTGAAAGTCACCACCTTTAACCGCCCGAAAGAGATGGCGGATCAGGTGTTTTCGCTTAATGTGCTGGACAACAAAAACTACACCTTGAGCAGCGACGGCGGCTTTAGCGCCCGTGGGCAAGCGGGCCAGATGCTGAAAAAAGAAGGCGTCACGCTGATGGTTGAAGCTATTCACGCCAGCCCGGGCAGTGAGTTTACCGTCACCAAATACTCCACGCTGGGGATGATCAACCAACTGCAAAACAGCCTGACGGTAACGGAGAACGGCAAAGACGCAGGCGTTTTGAGCCTGACTTATACCGGTGAAGATCGCGAACAGATCCGCGACATTCTTAACAGCATCGCCCGTAATTATCAGGAACAAAATATTGAGCGCAAATCGGCGGAAGCGTCGAAAAGTCTCGCCTTCCTCGCGCAACAATTGCCGGAAGTACGTAGCCGTCTCGATGTCGCCGAAAACAAACTGAATGCCTTCCGTCAGGATAAAGATTCTGTTGATCTGTCGCTGGAAGCAAAAGCGGTGCTCGATTCGATGGTGAACATCGATGCGCAGCTGAACGAACTGACCTTTAAAGAGGCGGAAATTTCTAAGCTGTTCACCAAAGTTCACCCGGCGTATCGTACGCTGCTGGAGAAACGTCAGGCGCTGGAAGATGAAAAGGCCAAACTTAACGGTCGCGTAACGGCGATGCCGAAAACCCAGCAGGAAATTGTCCGTCTGACCCGCGATGTCGAGTCTGGTCAGCAGGTCTATATGCAACTGCTGAATAAAGAGCAGGAGCTGAAAATCACCGAAGCCAGCACCGTCGGCGATGTGCGCATTGTTGACCCGGCAATCACCCAGCCTGGCGTGCTGAAACCGAAGAAAGGGCTGATTATCCTCGGCGCGATTATCCTTGGCCTGATGCTCTCTATCGTGGGTGTACTGCTGCGCTCGTTGTTTAATCGCGGTATCGAAAGCCCGCAGGTGCTGGAAGAGCACGGTATCAGCGTCTATGCCAGCATCCCGCTGTCGGAATGGCAAAAAGCGCGCGATAGCGTCAAAACCATCAAAGGGATTAAACGCTATAAACAGAGCCAGCTACTGGCGGTGGGGAATCCAACCGATCTGGCGATTGAAGCCATCCGCAGTCTGCGTACCAGTTTGCACTTCGCGATGATGCAGGCGCAGAACAATGTGTTGATGATGACCGGGGTTAGCCCGTCAATCGGTAAAACCTTTGTCTGCGCCAATCTGGCGGCGGTGATCAGCCAGACCAATAAACGGGTGTTGTTGATCGACTGCGATATGCGCAAAGGCTACACCCACGAGCTGTTGGGCACTAATAACGTCAATGGCCTGTCGGAAATTCTGATTGGTCAGGGCGATATTTCCGCCAGCGCCAAACCCACTTCGATTGCCAAATTTGACCTGATCCCGCGCGGTCAGGTGCCGCCAAATCCTTCTGAACTGTTGATGAGCGAACGCTTTGCCGAACTGGTGAACTGGGCGAGTAAAAACTACGACCTGGTGTTGATTGATACGCCGCCGATTCTGGCAGTGACCGATGCGGCAATTGTCGGGCGTCATGTCGGAACCACGTTGATGGTGGCGCGTTATGCGGTCAACACCTTGAAAGAAGTGGAAACCAGTCTGAGCCGCTTTGAGCAAAACGGTATTCCGGTGAAAGGGGTGATTCTGAACTCCATCTTCCGCCGCGCCAGCGCGTATCAGGATTATGGCTATTACGAATACGAATATAAGTCGGACGCGAAATAACGACACCTGCATTCGCACCGCCCCGTAGGCCGGATAAGGCGTTCACGCCGCATCCGGCAAGCAAACCAGCTCATAAGCCGGGAGAACAAACTATGAAAGACAATCCGCTGATCTCAATCTATATGCCGACCTGGAACCGCCAACAACTGGCGATTCGGGCGATAAAATCGGTCCTGCGCCAGGACTACAACAACTGGGAGATGATCATCGTGGATGATTGCTCCACCTCCTGGGAACAGCTGCAACAGTACGTCACTGCCCTCAACGATCCGCGTATCACTTACATCCACAACGACATTAACAGCGGGGCGTGCGCGGTACGTAACCAGGCGATTATGCTGGCGCAAGGGGAATACATCACCGGGATCGATGATGATGATGAATGGACACCCAACCGCCTGAGCGTCTTCCTCGCCCATAAACAGCAACTGGTCACTCACGCCTTTTTGTACGCTAACGACTACGTTTGCCAGGGCGAAGTCTATTCCCAACCGGCAAGCTTACCGCTGTATCCCAAATCGCCGTATTCACGCCGCCTGTTTTACAAACGCAATATCATTGGCAATCAGGTTTTTACTTGGGCATGGCGTTTCAAAGAGTGTTTGTTCGATACCGAACTGAAAGCGGCACAGGATTACGACATCTTCCTGCGGATGGTGGTGGAGTACGGCGAACCGTGGAAAGTGGAAGAGGCGACGCAGATCCTGCATATCAATCACGGCGAAATGCAGATCACCTCGTCACCGAAAAAATTCTCCGGATACTTCCACTTTTACCGCAAGCACAAAGACAAATTTGACCGTGCCAGCAAAAAATATCAGCTGTTTACCCTCTACCAGATCCGCAATAAACGCATGACCTGGCGCACTTTGCTGACGCTGCTGTCGGTGCGGAACGGCAAACGTCTGGCTGATGGTATTCGGGGGCGTTAAGGATGCTGGAAGATCTGCGCGCCAACAGCTGGAGTTTACGCCCGTGCTGCATGGTTCTTGCCTATCGCGTCGCTCATTTTTGTTCGGTGTGGCGCAAAAAGAACGTCCTCAACAATCTGTGGGCGGTCCCGTTGCTGGTGCTGTATCGCATTATCACCGAATGCTTTTTCGGTTATGAAATCCAGGCTGCCGCAACCATTGGCCGCCGTTTCACTATCCATCACGGTTACGCCGTAGTGATCAATAAAAACGTGGTAGCGGGGGATGATTTCACCATTCGCCACGGTGTCACTATCGGCAATCGGGGTGCCGATAACATGGCATGTCCCCACATTGGCAACGGCGTCGAACTCGGTGCCAACGTCATTATTCTTGGTGATATCACGATTGGTAACAACGTCACCGTGGGCGCGGGCAGCGTGGTGCTCGACTCTGTCCCGGACAACGCGCTGGTGGTGGGAGAAAAAGCGCAAGTGAAGGTAATTAAATGAATATTCTGCAATTTAATGTGCGACTGGCGGAAGGCGGGGCGGCAGGTGTGGCGTTAGATCTCCACCAGCGTGCGCTGCAACAGGGGCTGGCATCACATTTTGTCTACGGCTACGGCAAAGGCGGCAAAGAGAGCGTCAGTCATCAAAACTATCCGCAGGTAATCAAACATACGCCGCGGATGACCGCGATGGCGAACATTGCCCTGTTTCGTCTGTTTAATCGCGATCTGTTTGGCAATTTCAAGGAGTTATATCGCACCATTACTCGCACCCCGGGACCGGTGGTCCTGCATTTCCATGTGCTGCATAGCTACTGGTTGAATCTTAACAGCGTGGTGCGCTTTTGCGAAAAGGTGAAAAACCATAAACCGGATGTCACTCTGGTCTGGACGCTGCACGACCACTGGAGTGTTACCGGGCGCTGCGCCTTTACTGATGGTTGTGAAGGCTGGAAAACGGGCTGCCAGAAATGCCCGACCTTAAATAATTATCCGCCGGTGAAGATTGATCGCGCTCACCAGCTGGTGGCGGGCAAACGCCAGTTATTCCGTGAGATGCTGGCACTGGGCTGTCAGTTTATTTCCCCCAGCCAGCATGTGGCTGATGCTTTCAATAGCCTGTACGGTCCAGGGCGTTGCCGGATTATCAATAATGGCATTGATATGGCAACCGAGGCGATTCTGGCGGACTTGCCTCCGGTGCGCGAAACTCAGGGCAAGCCGAAAATCGCGGTGGTGGCGCATGACCTGCGTTACGACGGCAAAACTAACCAGCGACTGGTGCGCGAGATGATGGCGCTGGGCAACAAAATCGAACTGCATACCTTCGGTAAGTTCTCGCCGTTCACCGCTGGTAACGTGGTTAATCACGGCTTTGAAACTGACAAGCGCAAGTTAATGAGCGCGCTCAATCAGATAGATGCGCTGGTGTTCAGTTCTCGCGTCGATAACTACCCGCTGATTTTGTGTGAGGCGCTTTCGATTGGTGTGCCTGTAATCGCTACCCATAGCGACGCGGCGCGGGAAGTGCTGCAAAAATCCGGCGGTAAAACCGTTAGCGAAGAAGACGTGCTGCAACTGGTGCAGTTAAGCAAACCGGAAATCGCGCAGGCGATATTTTGTACCACGCTGGCCGGGTTCAGCCAACGCAGCCGCGCTGCCTACAGTGGACAACAGATGCTGGAGGAGTATGTCAACGTCTATCAGAATCTGTAGCTACCTGCTGCTGCCGCTGATTTACCTGCTGGTTAACGTCAAAATCGCCCAGCTTGGCGAAAGTTTCCCCATCACCATCGTCACTTTTTTACCTGTCTTGTTACTGCTGTTTTTAGAGCGCATCAGCGTTAAAAAATTGATGATGGCCTTGGGGATTGGTGCGGGACTCACGGCGTTTAACTACCTGTTTGGTCAGTCGTTGGATGCCAGTAAATACGTCACTTCAACCATGCTGTTTGTCTATATTGTGATCATTATTGGCATGGTGTGGAGTATTCGTTTTAAAACAATTTCACCACACAACCATCGCAAGATATTACGCTTTTTTTATCTGGTGGTCGGGCTGGTGGTGGCGCTGGCGGCGGTGGAGATGGCGCAAATTATCCTCACCGGCGGCAGCAGTATTATGGAGTCGATTTCTAAATATCTGATTTACAGCAACAGCTATGTACTGAATTTCATTAAATTCGGCGGCAAGCGCACGACAGCACTTTATTTCGAACCGGCATTTTTCGCTCTGGCATTAATCTCAATTTGGCTCAGTATCAAACAGTTTGGTATCAAAACGCCTAAAACAGATGCTATGATTCTCGCAGGAATAATATTATCTGGATCGTTTTCAGGGGTTATGACCTTTATCCTGTTTTATTTGCTGGAGTGGGCATTTCAATATCTGAATAAAGAGGCGATTAAGAAAAAGTTACCGTTAGCATTGATTTCTCTGGCTGTATTCCTGGTTGGTGTGGTAATCGCGTTTCCTTATATTTCCACCCGTCTGGGAGATTTGGGCACAGAAGGATCGTCATCATATTATCGTATTGTCGGTCCGCTGGTGATGGTCGGTTATTCTTTGACCCATATTGACGGTGTAGTCAGATTTGGCTCACTTTATGAATATGTCGCATCATTCGGAATATTTAACGGTGCGGATGTTGGAAAAACCATAGACAATGGTTTGTATCTGCTGATTATTTATTTTTCCTGGTTCGCAGTGTTTTTATCGCTGTGGTACATGGGGAAAGTAATAAAAATGATGATCAACGCTTTTGGTGATAATCGCAATTTTCGTGTGCAGCTCTATCTTTTTACTCCGGTATCGCTGTTTTTTACCGGATCGATATTTAGCCCGGAATATGCATTTTTAATCGTCTGTCCGTTTATTTTGCGAAAAGCGTTAAATATACACCCTAAATAATTCGAGTTGCAGGAAGTTGGTGACACAGCGAATCCCCAGGAGCGTACACGAGTACGTGACAGGGGTGAGCGAGGAAAACCAACGCACATGCAGCTTGAAGTATGACGGGGATAACGAGGTAAAACATGTTGCTTAGCATAATCACTGTCGCGTTTCGTAACCTCGAAGGGATAGTCAAAACACATGCCTCGCTGGCGCATCTGGCGCAGGCGGACGATATCAGCTTCGAATGGATTGTTGTCGATGGCGGTTCCAACGACGGTACCCGTGAGTATCTGCAAAATCTCAATGGTATCTATAACCTACGCTTTGTCAGCGAGTCAGATAACGGTATCTATGACGCTATGAACAAAGGTATAGAAATGGCGCAAGGCAAGTTCGCGTTGTTTCTCAACTCGGGCGATATTTTCCATCAGGATGCCGCACATTTTGTCCGTAAGTTAAAAATGCAAAAAGATAACGTGATGATCACCGGCGATGCGCTGCTGGATTTTGGCGACGGGCATAAAATTAAACGTAGCGCCAAACCGGGTTGGTATATTTATCACAGCCTGCCCGCCAGCCATCAGGCGATATTTTTCCCGGTATCCGGCTTGAAAAAATGGCGTTATGACCTGGAATATAAAGTTTCTTCCGATTACGCGCTGGCGGCCAAAATGTATAAAGCTGGTTATGCATTTAAAAAACTCAATGGCCTGGTGTCTGAATTTTCCATGGGTGGGGTATCTACCACCAATAATATGGAATTGTGTGCCGATGCAAAAAAAGTCCAACGACAAATATTACATGTGCCTGGCTTCTGGGCAGAATTATCCTGGCATTTACGCCAGCGCACTACCTCAAAGACGAAAGCCTTATATAACAAAAGCTGAATATAAGGGAAAACAATGCAAGATTTAAGCGGTTTCTCGATGCCGAAAGGGTTCCGGGGCGGCAACGCTATTAAAGTGCAATTGTGGTGGGCAGTACAGGCAACAATATTTGCCTGGTCGCCACAAGTATTGTATCGCTGGCGGGCATTTTTATTACGTTTATTCGGCGCAAAAATAGGAAAAAACGTAGTTATTCGTCCGTCAGTAAAAATTACCTATCCGTGGAAATTAACCTTAGGTGATTACGCGTGGGTCGGCGATGACGTCAATTTATATACCCTCGGTGAAATAACCATTGGCGCACATTCGGTGATATCGCAAAAAAGTTATTTGTGCACCGGGAGCCACGACCATGCAAGTCAACATTTCACCATTAACGCCACGCCTATTGTGATTGGCGAGAAATGCTGGCTGGCGACAGATGTTTTTGTTGCCCCTGGCGTCACGATTGGCGACGGCACCGTCGTGGGTGCGCGAAGCAGTGTTTTTAAATCGCTTCCGGCAAATGTGGTTTGCCGGGGGAATCCCGCAGTGGTGATACGCGAACGCGTTGAAACTGAATAAATTCAAAAAATACAGAGGAATAAGACATGTCAAAAGTCGCTCTCATCACCGGTGTAACCGGACAAGACGGTTCTTACCTGGCAGAGCTTCTGCTGGAAAAAGGTTACGAGGTGCATGGTATTAAGCGTCGTGCATCGTCATTCAACACCGAGCGCGTGGATCACATTTATCAGGATCCGCACACCTGCAACCCGAAATTCCATCTGCATTATGGCGACCTGAGTGATACCTCCAACCTGACGCGCATTTTGCGTGAAGTGCAGCCGGATGAAGTGTACAACCTGGGCGCAATGAGCCACGTTGCGGTTTCTTTTGAGTCACCGGAATATACCGCAGACGTTGATGCGATGGGTACGCTGCGCCTGCTGGAGGCGATCCGCTTCCTCGGTCTGGAAAAGAAAACCCGTTTTTATCAGGCTTCCACCTCTGAACTGTACGGTCTGGTGCAGGAAATTCCGCAGAAAGAAACCACGCCGTTCTACCCGCGATCTCCGTATGCGGTCGCCAAACTGTATGCCTACTGGATCACCGTTAACTACCGCGAATCCTACGGTATGTACGCCTGCAACGGTATTCTCTTCAACCATGAATCCCCGCGCCGCGGCGAAACCTTCGTTACCCGCAAAATCACCCGCGCAATCGCCAACATCGCCCAGGGGCTGGAGTCGTGCCTGTACCTCGGCAATATGGATTCCCTGCGTGACTGGGGCCATGCTAAAGACTACGTAAAAATGCAGTGGATGATGCTGCAACAGGAACAACCGGAAGATTTCGTTATTGCTACCGGCGTTCAGTACTCCGTGCGTCAGTTCGTAGAAATGGCGGCAGCACAGCTGGGCATCAAACTGCGCTTTGAAGGCACGGGCGTTGAAGAAAAGGGCATTGTGGTTTCCGTCACCGGGCATGACGCGCCGGGCGTTAAACCGGGTGATGTAATTATCGCCGTTGACCCGCGCTACTTCCGTCCGGCTGAAGTTGAAACGCTGCTCGGCGACCCGACCAAAGCGCACGAAAAACTGGGCTGGAAACCTGAAATCACCCTCAGAGAGATGGTGTCTGAAATGGTGGCTAATGACCTCGAAGCGGCGAAAAAACACTCTCTGCTGAAATCTCACGGCTACGACGTGGCGATCGCGCTGGAGTCATAAGCATGAGTAAACAACGTATTTTTATCGCTGGTCATCGCGGGATGGTCGGTTCCGCCATCAAGCGTCAGCTCGAACAGCGCGGTGATGTGGAGCTGGTATTACGCACCCGCGACGAGCTGAACCTGCTGGACAGCCGCATGGTGCATGATTTCTTTGCCAGCGAACGCATTGACCAGGTTTATCTGGCGGCGGCGAAAGTGGGCGGCATTGTTGCCAACAACACGTATCCGGCGGATTTCATCTACCAGAACATGATGATTGAGAGCAACATCATTCACGCCGCGCATCAGAACGACGTGAACAAACTGCTGTTTCTCGGATCGTCCTGTATCTACCCGAAACTGGCAAAACAGCCGATGGCAGAAAGCGAGTTATTGCAGGGTTCGCTGGAGCCGACCAACGAGCCTTATGCCATTGCCAAAATCGCTGGGATCAAACTGTGCGAATCTTACAACCGCCAGTATAGGCGCGATTACCGCTCGGTCATGCCGACCAACCTGTATGGCCCGCACGACAACTTCCATCTAAGTAATTCGCACGTGATCCCTGCATTGCTGCGTCGCTTCCACGAGGCGACGGCACAGAATGCACCGGACGTGGTGGTGTGGGGCAGCGGTACGCCGATGCGCGAATTTCTGCACGTCGATGATATGGCAGCGGCAAGCATTCATGTGATGGACCTGGCGCACGAAGTCTGGCTGGAAAACACCCAGCCGATGCTGTCACACATTAACGTCGGTACGGGCGTTGACTGCACCATCCGCGAGCTGGCGCAAACCATCGCCAAAGTGGTGGGTTACAAAGGTCGGGTGGTTTTTGATGCCAGTAAACCGGATGGTACGCCGCGCAAACTGCTGGATGTGACGCGCCTGCATCAGCTTGGCTGGTATCACGAAATCTCACTGGAAGCGGGGCTTGCCAGCACTTACCAGTGGTTCCTTGAGAATCAAGACCGCTTTCGGGGGTAATGATGTTTTTACGTCAGGAGGACTTTGCCACGGTAGTGCGCTCCACACCGCTTGTCTCTCTCGACTTTATTGTCGAGAACAGTCGCGGCGAGTTTCTGCTTGGCAAAAGAACCAACCGCCCGGCGCAGGGTTACTGGTTTGTGCCGGGAGGGCGCGTGCAGAAAGACGAAACGCTGGAAGCCGCATTTGAGCGGCTGACGATGGCGGAACTGGGGCTGCGTCTGCCGATAACAGCAGGCCAGTTTTACGGTGTCTGGCAGCACTTTTATGACGATAACTTCTCCGGCACGGATTTTACCACTCACTATGTGGTGCTCGGTTTTCGCATCAGAGTCGCGGAAGAAGAGCTGTTACTGCCGGATGAGCAGCATGACGATTACCGCTGGCTGACGCCGGACGCGCTGCTCGCCAGTGACGAAGTTCACGCTAACAGCCGCGCCTATTTTCTCGCTGAGAAGCGTGCCGGAGTATCCGGCTTATGAAAATACTGGTCTACGGCATTAACTACTCGCCGGAGTTAACCGGTATCGGCAAATACACCGGCGAGATGGTGGAATGGCTGACAGCACAAGGTCATGAGGTGCGGGTTATTACCGCACCGCCTTACTACCCGCAGTGGCAGGTGGGCGAGAACTATTCCGCCTGGTGGTACAAACGAGAAGAGGGGGCCGCCACGGTGTGGCGCTGCCCGCTGTACGTGCCAAAACAGCCGAGCACCCTGAAACGCCTGTTGCATCTCGGCAGTTTTGCCGTCAGCAGTTTCTTTCCGCTGATGGCGCAACGTCGCTGGAAGCCGGATCGCATTATTGGCGTGGTGCCAACGCTGTTTTGCACGCCGGGAATGCGCCTGCTGGCGAAACTCTCTGGTGCGCGTACCGTGCTGCATATTCAGGATTACGAAGTGGACGCCATGCTGGGGCTGGGCCTTGCCGGAAAAGGCAAAGGCGGCAAAGTGGCACAGCTGGCAACAGCGTTTGAGCGTAGCGGACTGCATAACGTCGATAACGTTTCCACGATTTCGCGCTCGATGATGAATAAAGCCATCGAAAAAGGCGTGGCGGCGGAAAACGTCATCTTCTTCCCCAACTGGTCGGAAATCGCCCGTTTTCAGCATGTCGCAGAGGCCGATGTTGATGCCCTTCGTAACCAGCTTGGCCTGCCGGATAACAAAAAAATCATTCTTTACTCCGGCAATATTGGTGAAAAGCAGGGGCTGGAAAACGTTATTGAAGCTGCCGAACGCCTGCGTGATGAACCGCTGATTTTTGCCATTGTCGGGCAGGGCGGCGGCAAAGCGCGGCTGGAAAAAATGGCGCAGCAGCGTGGACTGCACAACATGCAATTCTTCCCGCTGCAATCGTATGACGCTTTACCCGCACTGCTGAAGATGGGCGATTGCCATCTGGTGGTGCAAAAACGCGGCGCGGCAGATGCCGTATTGCCGTCGAAACTGACCAATATTCTGGCGGTAGGCGGTAACGCGGTGATTACCGCAGAAGCCCACACAGAACTGGGGCAGCTTTGCGAAACCTTTCCGGGGATCGCGGTTTGCGTAGAACCGGAATCGGTCGAGGCGCTGGTGGAGGGGATTCGTCAGGCGCTCCTGCTGCCCAAACACAACACGGTGGCACGTGAATATGCCGAACGCACGCTCGATAAAGAGAACGTGTTACGTCAATTTATAAATGATATTCGGGGATAATTATGGCGCAGTCGAAACTCTATCCAGTTGTGATGGCAGGTGGCTCCGGTAGCCGCTTATGGCCGCTTTCCCGCGTACTTTACCCCAAGCAGTTTTTATGCCTGAAAGGCGATCTCACCATGCTGCAAACCACTATCTGCCGCCTGAACGGCGTGGAGTGCGAAAGCCCGGTGGTGATTTGCAATGAGCAGCACCGCTTTATTGTCGCGGAACAGCTACGTCAACTGAACAAACTCACCGAGAACATTATTCTCGAACCGGCAGGGCGAAACACTGCACCAGCCATTGCGCTGGCGGCGCTGGCGGCAAAACGTCATAGCCCGGAGAGCGACCCATTAATGCTGGTGCTGGCGGCGGATCATGTGATTGCCGATGAAGATGCTTTTCGCGCCGCCGTGCGTAACGCCATGCCGTATGCCGAAGCGGGCAAACTGGTGACTTTCGGCATTGTGCCGGATCTACCAGAAACCGGATATGGCTATATTCGTCGCGGTGAAGTGTCGGCGGGTGAGCAGGATACGGTGGCCTTTGCAGTGGCGCAGTTTGTCGAAAAACCGAATCTGGAAACCGCTCAGGCCTATGTGGCAAGCGGCGAATATTACTGGAACAGCGGTATGTTCCTGTTCCGCGCCGGACGCTATCTCGAAGAACTGAAAAAATATCGCCCGGATATTCTCGATGCCTGTGAAAAAGCGATGAGCGCCGTCGATCCGGATCTCGATTTTATTCGCGTGGATGAAGAAGCGTTTCTCGCCTGCCCGGAAGAGTCGGTGGATTACGCGGTCATGGAACGTACGGCAGACGCCGTTGTGGTGCCGATGGATGCGGGCTGGAGCGATGTCGGTTCCTGGTCCTCTTTATGGGAGATCAGCGCTCACACTGCGGAAGGCAATGTTTGCCACGGCGATGTGATTAATCACAAAACTGAAAACAGCTATGTGTATGCCGAATCTGGCCTGGTCACTACCGTCGGGGTGAAAGATTTGGTGGTAGTACAGACCAAAGATGCAGTGCTGATTGCCGACCGTAATGCGGTGCAGGATGTGAAAAAAGTGGTCGAGCAGATCAAAGCCGATGGTCGCCATGAGCATCGGGTGCATCGCGAAGTGTATCGCCCGTGGGGTAAATATGACTCTATCGACGCGGGCGATCGCTACCAGGTGAAACGCATCACCGTGAAACCGGGTGAGGGCTTGTCGGTACAAATGCACCATCACCGCGCGGAACACTGGGTAGTGGTCGCGGGAACGGCAAAAGTCACCATCAACGGTGATATCAAACTGCTTGGTGAAAACGAGTCCATTTATATTCCGCTGGGGGCGACGCACTGCCTGGAAAACCCGGGGAAAATTCCGCTCGATTTAATTGAAGTGCGCTCCGGCTCTTATCTCGAAGAGGATGATGTGGTGCGCTTCGCGGATCGCTACGGACGGGTGTAAACGTCGCATCAGGCGCAGTTTGTCGGATGTGGCGTAAGCGCCTTATCCGACCTACGGCTCGGATTTGTAGGCCTGATAAGACGCGGCAGCGTCGCATCAGGCAATGAATGCGAAACCACGATGTAAATAACGACAAAAACAAAATTGACCGCTTCGGTCAGGGCTAACTATTGCCTGAAAAAGGGTAACGACATGAAAAAATTAACCTGCTTTAAAGCCTATGATATTCGCGGAAAATTAGGCGAAGAACTGAATGAAGATATTGCCTGGCGCATTGGTCGCGCCTATGGCGAATTTCTCAAACCGAAAACCATTGTGTTAGGCGGTGATGTCCGCCTCACCAGCGAAACCTTAAAACTGGCGCTGGCGAAAGGTTTACAGGATGCGGGCGTCGACGTGCTGGATATTGGCATGTCCGGCACCGAAGAGATCTATTTCGCCACATTCCATCTCGGTGTGGATGGCGGCATCGAAGTTACTGCCAGCCATAATCCGATGGATTATAACGGCATGAAGTTGGTGCGCGAGGGGGCTCGCCCGATCAGCGGTGATACCGGACTGCGCGACGTCCAGCGCCTGGCAGAAGCCAACGCCTTTCCTCCCGTCGATGAAACCAAACGTGGTCGCTATCAGCAAATCAATCTGCGTGACGCTTACGTTGATCACCTGTTCGGTTATATCAACGTCAAAAACCTCATGCCGCTCAAGCTGGTGATTAACTCCGGGAATGGCGCAGCGGGTCCGGTGGTGGACGCCATTGAAGCCCGCTTTAAAGCCCTCGGCGCGCCTGTGGAATTAATCAAAGTGCACAACACGCCGGACGGCAATTTCCCCAACGGTATTCCTAACCCGCTGCTGCCGGAATGCCGCGACGACACTCGCAATGCAGTCATTAAACACGGCGCAGATATGGGCATTGCTTTTGATGGCGATTTTGACCGCTGTTTCCTGTTTGACGAAAAAGGGCAGTTTATCGAGGGCTACTACATTGTCGGCCTGCTGGCAGAAGCGTTCCTCGAAAAAAATCCCGGCGCGAAGATCATCCACGATCCCCGTCTTTCCTGGAACACCGTTGATGTGGTGACTGCCGCAGGCGGCACGCCGGTGATGTCGAAAACCGGACACGCCTTTATTAAAGAACGTATGCGCAAGGAAGACGCCATCTACGGTGGCGAAATGAGCGCCCACCACTACTTCCGTGATTTTGCTTACTGCGACAGCGGCATGATCCCGTGGCTGCTGGTCGCCGAACTGGTGTGCCTGAAAGAGAAAACGCTGGGCGAACTGGTGCGCGACCGGATGGCTGCGTTTCCGGCAAGCGGTGAGATCAACAGCAAACTGGCGCAACCCGTTGAGGCGATTAACCGCGTCGAACAGCACTTTAGCCGTGAGGCGCTGGCAGTGGATCGTACCGATGGCATCAGCATGATCTTTGCCGACTGGCGCTTTAACCTGCGCTCTTCCAACACCGAACCGGTGGTGCGCCTGAATGTGGAATCGCGCGGTGATGTGCCGCTGATGGAAGCGCGAACGCGAACTCTGCTGACGTTGCTGAACGAGTAATGTCGGATCTTCCCTTACCCCATTGCGGGTAAGGGGCTAATAACAGGAACAACGATGACAAATCTAAAAAAGCGCGAGCGAGCGAAAACCAATGCATCGTTAATCTCTATGGTGCAACGCTTTTCAGATATCACCATCATGTTTGCCGGACTATGGCTGGTTTGCGAAGTCAGCGGACTGTCATTCCTCTACATGCACCTGTTGGTGGCGCTGATTACGCTGGTGGTGTTCCAGATGCTGGGCGGCATCACCGATTTTTATCGCTCATGGCGCGGTGTTCGGGCAGCGACAGAATTTGCCCTGTTGCTACAAAACTGGACCTTAAGCGTGATTTTCAGCGCCGGACTGGTGGCGTTCAATAATGATTTCGACACGCAACTGAAAATCTGGCTGGCGTGGTATGCGCTGACAAGTATCGGACTGGTGGTTTGCCGTTCGTGTATTCGCATTGGGGCGGGCTGGCTGCGTAACCATGGCTATAACAAGCGCATGGTCGCGGTGGCGGGGGATTTAGCCGCCGGACAAATGCTGATGGAGAGCTTCCGTAATCAGCCGTGGTTAGGGTTTGAAGTGGTGGGCGTATACCACGACCCGAAACCAGGCGGCGTTTCTAACGACTGGGCGGGCAATCTGCAACAGCTGGTCGAGGATGCGAAAGCGGGCAAGATTCATAACGTCTATATTGCGATGCAAATGTGCGACGGCGCGCGCGTGAAAAAACTGGTCCATCAACTGGCGGATACCACCTGTTCGGTGCTGCTCATCCCCGATGTTTTTACCTTCAATATTCTTCATTCCCGTATCGAAGAGATGAACGGCGTTCCGGTGGTGCCGCTATACGACACGCCGCTTTCCGGGGTTAACCGTCTGCTCAAACGTGCGGAAGATATTGTGTTGGCGACGCTGATCTTGCTGCTGATCTCCCCGGTGCTGTGCTGTATTGCGCTAGCGGTAAAACTCAGTTCACCAGGACCGGTTATTTTCCGCCAGACTCGCTACGGCATGGATGGCAAGCCGATCAAAGTGTGGAAGTTCCGTTCCATGAAAGTGATGGAGAACGACAAAGTGGTGACCCAGGCGACGCAGAACGATCCGCGCGTCACCAAAGTGGGGAACTTTCTGCGTCGCACCTCGCTGGACGAATTGCCGCAGTTTATCAATGTGCTGACCGGGGGGATGTCGATTGTGGGTCCACGTCCGCACGCGGTGGCGCATAACGAACAATATCGCCAGCTCATTGAAGGCTACATGCTGCGCCATAAGGTGAAACCGGGCATTACTGGCTGGGCGCAGATTAATGGCTGGCGCGGCGAAACCGACACGCTGGAGAAAATGGAAAAACGCGTCGAGTTCGACCTTGAGTACATCCGCGAATGGAGCGTCTGGTTCGATATCAAAATCGTTTTCCTGACGGTATTCAAAGGCTTCGTTAACAAAGCGGCATATTGATATGAGCTTACGTGAAAAAACCATCAGCGGCGCAAAGTGGTCGGCGATTGCCACGGTGATCATTATCGGCCTCGGGCTGGTGCAGATGACCGTGCTGGCGCGGATTATCGACAACCACCAGTTCGGTTTGCTTACTGTGTCGCTGGTGATCATCGCGCTGGCAGATACGCTTTCTGACTTCGGTATCGCTAACTCGATTATTCAGCGAAAAGAAATCAGCCACCTGGAACTCACCACGCTGTACTGGCTGAACGTCGGGCTGGGGATCGTGGTGTGCGTGGCGGTGTTTTTGTTGAGTGATGCCATTGGTGACGTGCTGAATAACCCGGACCTGGCACCGTTGATTAAAACATTGTCGCTGGCGTTTGTGGTGATCCCCCACGGGCAGCAGTTCCGCGCGTTGATGCAGAAGGAGCTGGAGTTCAACAAAATCGGCATGATCGAAACCAGCGCGGTGCTGGCGGGCTTCACTTTTACGGTGGTTAGCGCCCATTTCTGGCCGCTGGCGATGACCGCGATCCTCGGTTATCTGGTCAATAGTGCGGTAAGAACGCTGCTGTTTGGCTACTTTGGTCGCAAAATTTATCGCCCCGGTCTGCATTTCTCGCTGGCGTCGGTGGCACCGAACTTACGCTTTGGTGCCTGGCTGACGGCGGACAGCATCATCAACTATCTCAACACCAACCTTTCGACGCTGGTGCTGGCGCGTATTCTTGGCGCGGGCGTGGCAGGGGGATACAACCTGGCGTACAACGTGGCCGTTGTGCCGCCGATGAAGCTGAACCCAATCATTACCCGCGTGTTGTTTCCGGCATTTGCCAAAATTCAGGACGACACCGAAAAGCTGCGCATTAACTTCTACAAGCTGCTGTCGGTGGTGGGGATTATCAACTTTCCGGCGCTGCTCGGGCTGATGGTGGTGTCGAATAACTTTGTACCGCTGGTCTTTGGTGAAAAGTGGAACAGCATTATTCCGGTACTGCAATTGCTGTGTATTGTGGGGCTTCTGCGCTCCGTGGGTAACCCGATTGGTTCGCTGCTGATGGCGAAAGCGCGGGTCGATATCAGCTTTAAATTCAACGTATTCAAAACCTTTCTGTTTATTCCGTCGATTGTTATTGGTGGGCAGATGGCGGGCGCGATCGGCGTCACGCTCGGTTTCCTGCTGGTGCAGATTATCAACACCATTCTGAGTTACTTCGTGATGATTAAACCGGTTCTTGGTTCCAGTTATCGCCAGTACATCCTGAGTTTGTGGCTGCCGTTTTATCTCTCGCTGCCGACGCTGGTGGTCAGTTATGCGCTGGGCGTATTGCTGAAAGCACAACTGGCGCTGGGGATGCTGCTGGCGGTGCAAATAGCCGCGGGCGTGCTGGCGTTTGTGGTGATGTTTGTGCTGTCGCGCCATCCGCTGGTGGTGGAAGTGAAGCGTCAGTTTTGTCGCAGCGAAAAAATGAAAATGCTTTTACGGGCGGGGTGAGTTGTTGTTTTCGGTTCCGATAACGGTTGCCGGATGCGGCGTAAACGCCTTATCCGGCCTACGGTTCTGTGCTCGGGACCTGTAGGCCTGATAAGACGCACCAGCGTCGCATCAGGTAAAAAGCGGCAACGAACACAACAAGCACAGCCTCACCTGGCGTCTAATTTATGAGGAAAAAATGAAATTACTTATTCTGGGCAACCACACTTGCGGCAATCGCGGTGACAGCGCCATCCTGCGCGGCTTACTTGATGCCATCAACATCCTAAATCCACACGCCGAAGTGGACGTGATGAGCCGCTATCCGGTCAGTTCTTCCTGGCTGCTCAATCGCCCGGTAATGGGCGATCCGCTGTTCCTGCAAATGAAACAACACAACAGCGCGGCGGGCGTTGTCGGGCGCGTTAAAAAAGTCCTCCGTCGCCGCTACCAGCATCAGGTATTGCTTTCCCGTGTGACCGACACTGGCAAGCTGCGTAATATCGCTATCGCGCAGGGATTCACCGACTTCGTGCGCCTGCTGTCAGGTTACGACGCCATTATCCAGGTCGGCGGATCGTTTTTTGTCGATCTCTACGGCGTGCCGCAGTTTGAACACGCACTTTGCACGTTTATGGCAAAAAAGCCGCTGTTTATGATTGGTCATAGCGTCGGTCCATTCCAGGATGAGCAATTTAACCAACTGGCGAACTACGTCTTTGGTCACTGCGACGCGCTGATCCTGCGCGAATCGGTCAGTCTTGAACTGATGAAACGCAGCAATATCACTACCGCAAAAGTTGAACATGGCGTCGATACCGCGTGGCTGGTCGATCACCACACAGAAGACTTCACTGCCAGCTATGCTGTTCAACACTGGCTGGACGTTGCCGCACAACAGAAAACGGTGGCAATTACCCTGCGCGAACTGTCACCGTTCGACAAACGTCTCGGCACCACTCAGCAAGCGTATGAAAAAGCTTTTGCCGGAGTGGTTAATCGCATTCTCGACGAAGGCTATCAGGTCATTGCTCTCTCCACCTGTACGGGCATCGACAGCTATAACAAAGACGACCGCATGGTGGCGCTCAATCTGCGCCAGCACATCAGCGATCCTGCCCGTTACCACGTGGTGATGGATGAACTCAACGATCTGGAACTGGGCAAAATTCTTGGTGCCTGTGAACTCACCGTCGGTACGCGCCTGCACTCCGCCATTATCTCAATGAACTTTGCCACTCCGGCGATTGCCATCAACTACGAACATAAATCCGCCGGGATTATGCAGCAGCTGGGACTGCCAGAGATGGCAATTGATATCCGTCATTTATTAGACGACAGCCTGCAAGCGATGGTTGCGGATACCTTAGGCCAGCTTCCGGCGCTGAACGCGCGACTTAACGAAGCCGTCAGTCGCGAACGTCAGACGGGAATGCAGATGGTGCAATCTGTGCTTGAGCGCATCGGGGAGGCGAAATGAAGGTCGGCTTCTTTTTACTGAAATTTCCGCTGTCGTCGGAAACCTTCGTTCTCAACCAAATCACTGCATTTATTGATATGGGATTTGAGGTGGAGATTGTCGCGCTGCAAAAAGGCGACACCCAGAACACCCACTCGGCATGGACGAAATATAACCTTGCCGCCAGAACCCGCTGGTTACAGGACGAACCTACGGGCAAAGTGGCGAAGCTGCGTCATCGCGCCAGCCAGACCTTACGCGGCATTTATCGTAAAAATACCTGGCAGGCGCTTAACCTCAAACGCTATGGCGCAGAGTCGCGGAACCTGATTTTGTCTGCCATTTGCGGCCAGGTCGCAACACCGTTTCATGCCGATGTCTTTATCGCTCATTTTGGCCCAGCGGGGGTAACCGCAGCAAAACTACGCGAACTGGGTGTCATTCGCGGCAAAATTGCGACTATCTTCCATGGCATTGATATCTCCAGTCGGGAAGTGCTCAACCACTACACTCCCGAATATCAACAATTGTTCCGCCGTGGCGACCTGATGCTACCGATCAGCGATCTGTGGGCCGGAAGGCTGCAAAAAATGGGCTGCCCGAGGGAAAAAATCGCCGTATCGCGCATGGGCGTGGATATGACGCGCTTTAGCCCGCGTCCGGTAAAAGCCCCCGCAACACCGCTGGAAATCATTTCCGTCGCACGCTTAACCGAGAAAAAAGGCCTGCACGTGGCGATTGAAGCCTGCCGTCAGTTGAAAGAGCAGGGCGTGGCATTTCGCTATCGCATTCTCGGCATTGGCCCGTGGGAACGACGGCTGCGTACCCTCATCGAACAATATCAACTGGAAGATGTGGTGGAGATGCCGGGCTTTAAACCGAGCCACGAAGTGAAGGCGATGCTCGACGACGCGGATGTTTTCCTGCTGCCATCGGTAACGGGTACGGATGGCGATATGGAAGGCATTCCGGTGGCGCTGATGGAAGCGATGGCGGTCGGCATTCCGGTTGTTTCTACTCTGCATAGCGGAATACCGGAACTGGTGGAGGCCGATAAATCCGGCTGGTTGGTGCCTGAGAACGATGCTCGCGCACTGGCGCAACGACTGGCGGCGTTTAGCCAACTGGACACCGACGAACTGGCTCCGGTCGTCAAACGCGCGCGCGAAAAAGTCGAACACGATTTTAACCAGCAGGTGATTAACCGAGAACTCGCCAGCTTGTTGCAAGCTTTATAGAGGAGAACGCATGCCATTTAAAAAACTCTCCCGACGCACCTTCCTGACGGCAAGCTCGGCGCTTGCCTTCCTCCATACCCCTTTCGCCCGTGCACTTCCTGCCCGACAAAGCGTTAATATCAACGACTACAATCCACACGACTGGATCGCCTCATTTAAACAGGCTTTCAGCGAAGGGCAAACGGTCGTCGTGCCTGCCGGATTGGTTTGTGACAATATCAACACCGGCATCTTCATTCCTCGTGGCAAAACGTTACACATCCTTGGAAGCCTGCGCGGCAACGGCAGAGGGCGATTTGTCTTACAGGACGGCAGCCAGGTGACAGGGGAGGAGGGCGGCCGTATGCATAACATCACCCTTGATGTGCGCGGTTCTGACTGCACCATTAAAGGGTTGGCGATGAGCGGCTTTGGCCCGGTAACGCAGATTTATATCGGCGGCAAAAATAAACGTGTCATGCGCAACCTGACTATCGATAACCTGACTGTTAGCCACGCTAATTACGCCATTTTACGCCAGGGATTTCATAACCAGATTATCGGTGCCAACATCACCAATTGTAAGTTCAGCGATTTACAGGGCGACGCTATTGAATGGAATGTAGCAATCAATGATCGCGACATTTTGATATCTGACCATGTCATCGAGCGCATCAACTGTACTAACGGCAAAATTAACTGGGGTATTGGCATAGGACTGGCAGGAAGTACTTACAATAATAACTACCCGGAAGACCAGTCGGTTAAAAACTTTGTCGTGGCGAATATTACGGGATCGGATTGTCGGCAACTGATTCATGTTGAGAACGGCAAACACTTCATCATTTGTAATATCAAGGCTCATAATATTACGCCAGCTTTCAGCAAGAAAGCGGGTATTGATAACGCCACGGTAGCGATATATGGATGTGATAACTTTGTTATTGACAATATAGAAATGACCAATAGTGCCGGAATGTTAATCGGTTACGGAGTCATTAAAGGTAAGTATCTCTCAATACCACAAAACTTCAGATTGAGTAATATTCATCTTGATAACACTAACATTGCCTGGAAATTGCGCGGAATCCAAATTTCCGCAGGGAATGCCGTCTCATTCGTGGCGTTGACCAACATTGAAATAAAGCGTTCTTCGCTGGAGCTTCACAACAAGCCGCAACACATTTTTATGCGTAATATCAACGTAATGCAAGAATCCACTGCGGGGCCGGCATTGACCATGAATTTCGACCTGCGAAAGGACGTTCGTGGTGTCTTTATGGCAAAGAACGAGACGCTACTGTCGCTGGTAAATGTTCATGCGGTGAATGAAAAAGGACAAAGTTCAGTCGATATCGACAGGATTAATCACCATGTCGTTAATGTGGAAAATATTAACTTTAAGCTGCCGGAACGGGGCAGGTAGATTTGCGACCATTCCTGGAAAAATAGAGCCATACTTAGGAATAACGCTACTGCAATCTTGAGCGAAGCGGCGTAACATCGGAAGTAAATCAGTAATCAATTCAGGGGAATTGATGCTGGCGAAAAAAATCGAACAAGCTATAATTCAGCAACCATTTTACAGGTGGATGAAATAATGACGAATTTAAAAGCAGTTATTCCTGTAGCGGGTCTTGGGATGCATATGTTGCCTGCAACTAAGGCGATTCCTAAAGAGATGCTACCGATCGTCGACAAGCCAATGATTCAGTACATTGTTGACGAGATTGTGGCTGCAGGGATCAAAGAAATCCTCCTGGTAACTCATGCGTCCAAGAACGCAGTCGAAAATCACTTCGATACCTCTTATGAATTAGAATCTCTCCTTGAACTGCGCGTGAAGCGCCAGCTGCTGGCGGAAGTACAATCTATCTGCCCGCCAGGTGTGACCATTATGAACGTGCGTCAGGGGGAACCTTTAGGTCTGGGCCACTCTATTTTGTGTGCCAGACCAGCCATTGGCGATAACCCGTTTGTCGTGGTGCTGCCGGATGTTGTTATCGACGACGCCAGTGCCGATCCGCTGCGTTACAACCTGGCAGCAATGATTGCGCGCTTTAACGAAACTGGCCGCAGCCAGGTTCTGGCAAAACGCATGCCGGGCGATCTCTCTGAATACTCCGTCATCCAGACCAAAGATCCGCTTGATCGCGAAGGCAAAGTCAGCCGCATTGTTGAATTTATCGAAAAACCGGATCAGCCGCAGACCCTGGACTCAGACATCATGGCTGTAGGGCGTTATGTGCTTTCTGCCGATATTTGGCCTGAACTGGAGCGTACTCAACCTGGAGCATGGGGACGTATTCAGTTGACTGATGCCATTGCTGAGTTGGCAAAAAAACAAGCAGTTGACGCAATGCTGATGACTGGGGACAGTTACGACTGTGGTAAGAAAATGGGTTATATGCAAGCGTTTGTGAAGTATGGACTGCGTAACCTGAAGGAAGGCGCTAAGTTCCGCAAAGGCATTGAGAAGTTGTTAAGCGAGTAACAAATTCCTGACTGGAAGTGTCGGTCAGTAAGTAATTAAAAACGGCAGTGAAGATTCGTAGCATAAGTTTTGCTCATTGAATCTCACTGCCGTTGTTGTTTTTATAAATATAATAAAAACAGTATGTTAGCTTGCAATCATAGTTCAAATTTTTCCAGGATTTTCCTTGTTTCTACAGCTGTTTGGTAAGACAATTAGCGTTTGAATTTTTCGGATTTGGCACGAGTGGGTTACGCTCGTCACATCGTGGAAATGTACGCAGTGCTCTGGTAGCTGTTAAGCCAGGGGCGGTAGCGTGCATTAATGCATCTATTAATCAAATCTGGAGCAGTCTATTTCACAGCATGCTCTCTGGCTATATGGAATAAAAAAGTGAAGATACTTGTTACTGGTGGCGCAGGATTTATTGGTTCTGCTGTTGTTCGTCACATAATAAATAATACGCAAGATAGTGTTGTTAATGTCGATAAATTAACCTACGCCGGAAATCTGGAATCGCTCGCTGAAATTTCTGATTCTGAACGTTATTCATTTGAGCATGCAGATATCTGCGATGCCGCAGCGATGGCTCGTATTTTTTCACAACACCAGCCAGATGCGGTGATGCACCTGGCGGCTGAGAGCCACGTTGACCGCTCAATAACTGGCCCGGCGGCATTCATTGAAACTAATATTGTAGGAACTTACGTACTTTTAGAAGCAGCGCGCAATTATTGGTCTGGTCTGGATGATGAAAAGAAAAAAAACTTCCGCTTTCATCATATTTCTACTGATGAAGTGTATGGTGACTTACCCCATCCGGATGAAGTAAATAGCAATGAAACGTTGCCGTTATTTACGGAAACGACAGCATACGCGCCAAGTAGTCCGTATTCTGCTTCTAAAGCGTCAAGCGATCATTTGGTTCGCGCATGGAAACGTACTTATGGTTTACCGACAATTGTGACTAATTGCTCGAACAACTATGGTCCTTATCATTTCCCGGAAAAGCTTATTCCACTGGTTATTCTTAATGCACTGGAAGGTAAGGCATTACCTATTTATGGCAAAGGAGATCAGATCCGCGA
Organism: Escherichia sp. E2586; assembly: GCF_005781105.1. Classification (NCBI taxonomy): domain Bacteria; kingdom Pseudomonadati; phylum Pseudomonadota; class Gammaproteobacteria; order Enterobacterales; family Enterobacteriaceae; genus Escherichia; species Escherichia sp. E2586. The sequence continues at coordinate 12,250 of NZ_VATN01000006.1, read as the reverse complement.
CTGGTTGTATGTAGAGGATCATGCTCGAGCGTTGTATACCGTAGTTACTGAAGGTAAAGCGGGGGAAACCTATAACATTGGCGGACACAACGAAAAGAAAAACATCGATGTTGTGCTGACTATTTGTGATTTGTTGGATGAGATAGTACCGAAAGAGAAATCTTATCGTGAGCAAATTACTTATGTTGCTGATCGCCCAGGGCATGATCGCCGTTATGCAATCGATGCCGATAAAATTAGCCGTGAATTGGGCTGGGAACCGCAAGAAACGTTTGAGAGCGGGATTCGAAAGACAGTGGAATGGTACCTGTCCAATACAAAATGGGTTGATAATGTGAAAAGTGGCGCCTATCAATCGTGGATTGAACAGAACTATGAGGGCCGCCAGTAATGAATATCCTCCTATTCGGCAAAACAGGGCAGGTCGGTTGGGAATTGCAACGTGCTCTGGCACCGCTGGGTAATCTGATTGCTCTTGATGTTCACTCCACTGATTATTGTGGTGATTTTAGTAATCCCGAAGGTGTAGCTGAAACCGTAAGAAGCATTCGGCCTGATGTTATAGTCAACGCAGCCGCTCACACCGCAGTAGACAAAGCAGAATCAGAACCGGAATTTGCACAATTACTTAACGCGACAAGTGTCGAAGCGATTGCAAAAGCAGCTAATGAAGTCGGCGCTTGGGTTATTCACTACTCTACTGACTACGTATTTCCGGGGACAGGTGAAATACCGTGGCAGGAGACGGATGCAACAGCACCTTTGAATGTTTATGGTGAAACTAAACTAGCCGGAGAAAAAGCGTTACAAGAACATTGCGCGAAGTATCTTATTTTCCGTACCAGCTGGGTATATGCAGGTAAAGGAAATAACTTTGCCAAAACAATGTTGCGTTTGGCAAAAGAGCGCGAAGAACTGGCTGTGATAAACGATCAGTTTGGCGCACCAACAGGTGCCGAATTGCTGGCTGATTGCACCGCTCATGCCATTCGCGTAGCAGTAGACAAACCAGAAGTTGCTGGGTTGTACCATCTGGTTGCTGGCGGTACAACAACCTGGCACGATTATGCCGCTCTGGTATTTGAAGAAGCACGCAAAGCAGGGATCAACCTTACTCTTAACAAACTTAACGCCGTGCCAACAACGGCCTATCCCACACCAGCCCGTCGACCACATAACTCTCGCCTCAATACAGAAAAGTTTCAGCAGAACTTTGCGCTTGTCTTGCCTGACTGGCAGGTGGGCGTGAAACGTATGCTCAACGAATTATTTACGACTACGGCAATTTAACAAATTTTTGCATCTCGCTTATGATGCCAGAGCGGGATGAATTAAAAGGAATGGTGAAATGAAAACACGTAAAGGTATTATTCTGGCTGGTGGTTCCGGCACTCGTCTTTATCCTGTGACTATGGCCGTGAGTAAACAACTCCTGCCTATTTATGACAAGCCTATGATCTATTACCCGCTCTCAACACTGATGCTGGCGGGTATTCGCGATATTTTGATTATTAGTACGCCACAGGATACACCGCGTTTCCAACAATTGTTGGGGGACGGGAGCCAGTGGGGGCTTAATCTACAGTATAAAGTACAACCGAGTCCGGATGGCCTGGCGCAAGCGTTTATCATTGGTAAAGACTTTATTGGTGGTGATGATTGTGCACTCGTGCTTGGCGATAATATCTTCTATGGACACGACTTGCCGAAATTAATGGACGCTGCGGTTAACAAAGAAAGCGGTGCAACGGTATTTGCTTATCACGTTAATGATCCTGAACGCTATGGTGTGGTGGAGTTTGATAATAACGGTACGGCAATTAGCCTGGAAGAAAAACCGCTGGAACCAAAAAGTAACTATGCGGTTACTGGGCTTTATTTCTATGACAATGACGTTGTGGAAATGGCGAAAAACCTTAAGCCTTCTGCCCGTGGCGAACTGGAAATTACCGATATTAACCGTATTTATATGGAACAGGGACGTTTGTCTGTCGCTATGATGGGGCGTGGCTATGCATGGCTGGATACAGGGACGCATCAAAGCCTTATTGAAGCAAGTAACTTCATTGCAACAATTGAAGAGCGTCAGGGATTAAAAGTATCCTGCCCGGAAGAAATTGCTTATCGTAAAGGGTTTATTGATGCTGAGCAGGTGAAAGTATTAGCCGAACCGTTGAAGAAAAATGCTTATGGTCAGTATCTGCTCAAAATGATTAAAGGTTATTAATAAAATGAATGTAATTAAAACTGAAATTCCTGATGTGCTGATTTTTGAACCAAAAGTCTTTGGGGATGAACGTGGCTTCTTTATGGAAAGCTTTAATCAGAAAGTATTCGAAGAGGCAGTGGGGCGTAAGGTCGAATTTGTTCAGGATAACCATTCGAAATCAGTTAAAGGTGTTTTAAGAGGATTGCATTTTCAAATTAAACCTTATTCTCAGGCAAAATTAGTTCGCTGTGTTAAAGGTGAAGTTTATGATGTCGCTGTTGATATACGTCCTGACTCAAGTACATTCCGTAAATGGGTTGGTGTATTCCTTTCAGCGCGAAATAAAAAACAATTATGGATACCCGAAGGCTTTGCTCATGGTTTTGTAGTAATTAGTGAAGAGGCCGAATTTCTATATAAAACGACCAATTATTACATGCCAAGTGCCGAAGGTTGTATCAGATGGAATGATCCTATATTGAATATTGACTGGCCAATAAAAAGTAATGAACTTATCCTATCGGATAAAGATAAAAATGCTGATTTTTTTTTGGAGAATAAGGAATGCAGATGATACCTTTTAATAAACCGTATCTTCATGGAAATGAGTTGAAATATATTTCAGAAGCTGTGTCGAATGGTAAGATCTCAGGTGATGGAATTTTTACAAAAAAATGTCATGATTTTTTTCAGGAAAAATACGGATTTCAGAAAGCGCTTTTGACTACTTCCTGCACAGACGCGCTGGAAATGGCAGCAATTCTGTTAGATATCAAGCCTGGCGATGAAGTTATAGCACCTGCTTATACCTTTGTTTCAACTGTAAATGCTTTTGCTCTCAGAGGTGCAAAAATAATTTTTGCTGATAGTTATGATGATAATCCAAATATGGACCCAGAATCTGCGAGTAAACTTATCACAAATAGAACAAAAGCAATAATCGTTGTGCACTATGCAGGTGTAGCATGCGATATGGATAGATTTTTAGAGATTGCTAAAGAATACGGGATTCATATTGTTGAGGATGCTGCCCAGGCAATTGATTCATATTATAAAGATAGACCGCTAGGCAGTATTGGTACATTTGGGACATTTTCATTTCATGAGACCAAAAATATAATATCAGGAGAAGGAGGATTAATTGTTTTAAATGATGGTGAATATTCTCATCGAGCAGAAATTATCAGAGAGAAAGGAACTAATCGCGCCTCTTTCTTCAGGGGGGAAGTCAATAAATATGGATGGGTTGATATAGGTTCTTCTTTTCTTCCATCGGATATAATAGCCGCTTATCTTTATGCACAATTGGAGAATATTGAAACCATTCAAAATAAACGAAAGGAATTGTGGAATGAATACTATAGTAACCTAAATGATTTGGCTAGTTCTGGATATATTCAACTTCCTAAAATACCGGAATACGCAACCAATAATGCACATATGTTTTATATACTGTGCCATGATCTTAAAAAACGCTCTGAACTTATCTCTTACCTTAAAGAAAATAAAATACATTCTGTTTTTCATTACCTATCATTAAATAAAAGTGAATACTATATTAAACAAAATGAAAAGGTTAATTTGAAAAATAGTGACAAATTTTCAGATTGTTTGCTCAGACTACCAATGTATTATGAGTTGGAGAGTAAGCAGGTTAACTATATTTCGGAAAAGATAACTGAATTCTTTAAAAAAAATGCTTGAAATAAAGTGGTGGTATTATAACCACCACTTTATGCTCTGGAGGAAGTCATATATTATGAAGTATGGTTTATGAATAAACAAGTTAAGATTTTAACCTACATATATAGCGTAAGGATATATTCCGCATTAATTACAATTATTCTTATTCCAATACTGATAGATATAGTTGGATTAGAGACATATGGTCTAATTGGATTTTTTACAGTTCTTCAGGCTTGCCTTAGTATCTTGGATGCTGGCTTGGGAAGCGTAATAACTAGAGAAGCAATTATTTCTAGGAAAAATCAAGAAACATATAAAAAATTTAACATACTATATAAAAAAATAGTTATGTTTTTTTTAGTTGTGTCATTTTTATTAGCTATCATTGGTTGGTGGATAAGTGAGCAGTATAGTGCTTCATGGCTAAATACACAACTGGATAGAGGGGTGGTTGTTTTTTGTACAACATTGATGTTTTGGATATTTGCATTACGTTATATGCAAGGGCCATCTCGTAGCATACTACTTTCTAACGAATCACAAGTTACATTGACAACTATTAATTTATTCAGCATTACACTATCTCAACCATTAACGATATTTTTAATGAAATACTTTAATGAAGGGATTGAGTTTTATTTTTCGATGCAATTGATTTCATCGGCTATTAGTTGTGCTTTAATGGTGTTGTGTAGTGAGAAAATAAGAAAAACAGGATTATTATTATGTCCACCAAAAGAAAATAATATCGAACTTAGTGATACATCAGTTAAGAAAATAATAGGATTCGCGTTACAGTTGTCAACTTTATCAATTTTATGGGTTTTGGTTAATCAATCAGATAAATTAGCACTAACCAAATACAGTACATTGACCGAATATGGCATTTACAGTGTGGCGGTATCAATAATAAGTGTATTAGCTATATTGAGTGACCCACTAAATCAATATTTACAACCCAAGCTAACAAGATATTATCATCAAAAAAACTTAAAAGCATATTCTGAATTGTTTAGCAATTCATTGATATTTATATTTATCGTTACAATACCGCTAAGTGCATTTTTGGTTTTTTATAGTAAGGATATTATATTTATATGGAGCGGTAATGAAACATTATCAGTAAAAGCTGCCAACTATTTACCATGGTTATTTATAGGTGGAGTATTTTCAATATATTCCAATTTTGTGTTTTTACTGTTATATAGCTTTGGTGAACTAAAGAAACATACTATTGTCTATGCACTATTTAGTATTATCGTAATCCCGGTAAATATCTTTGTTGCAAAAAAATATTTTGGAGAGGGAACATCTATTTTCTTTGGTGTAAGTTCTGCTTTTTTATTTTTATTATGGGGCGGGTATAATTTTGCCAAGTTCTTTATCAAAGGATTACGGATTATATATTTATATATCATCCCTTTATTTTTGATAGAGTTGATATATTTTAAGTTTTCTACGAAATTTCAATATGAGCATGGTGTTAAATGGATTTTATTTGTACAACTATTTTTAGTGGGCTTTGCAGGGCTTGTGTTTGCTATTGTTCACTGTATGTTGATAGCGAAAAGAGTTTCACAAATTTCATTAAAGATTACTGATAAATGAATATATATATATATACAAACTCATATGATGAAAATAGCGGCGGTTCTGTGGTTTTGCATCGGTTATGTCATATAATTAACAAATACAGTACTCATAATGCATATTTAGTTAAATTAGACCCATTTTATTATGGAAGCAGAACAATTAGGAAGTTTCTATCAAAATTAAAATGGGAGCTTTATGGTAAATTTAAGTTTAAAACTAATAATGAGTGGGATACTCCTGTTTGGCTAAAACTAAATAATTTTCCGTCAGATTCTGTGGTGATCTATCCTGAAATAATTAATGGTAATCCTTTAAAAATAAAAAATGTTGTAAGGTGGCTGTTACATCAGCCAGGATATCATACTAATATTGTGGACTATGGAAAAAATGAACTCTATTTTAAATTTAACTCAGCGATTAATGACTTTTATAATGAGGGATCTTGCTTAGCATCAAATGAGCTAAAGGTAATTTACTACCCGATTCAGATATACAACAATAAAGTAAGTCAAGAAAGGGATATAGAATGTTGTTATCTTATTCGGAAAGGTTCTGACAAAAAAATAGTTCATCCCCCAAATTCAATAAAAATTGATGGTTTAACACATCAACAAATAGCGAATATATTTAAACGAGCACAAAAATTTATTTCTTATGATGATTATACTGCATATTCTATATTTTCTGTTCTATGTGGTTGCCCATCATATGTTGTACCAACAGAAGAGCAAAGTGTGAACGACTGGTACCCTAATGAAAGCGACCGTTATGGGATAGCTTATGGTTTTACTGAAGAACAAATTAATTGGGCAGAAAGGACCAAAGATAGAGTCTATAGTCATATAGTAGCTGAACATAATAAATCAATAGATAGAGTTATTAATTGCTTGCAAGAAATTGAATTTTTTTTTGGTAATAGCAAATTGTAAACTAGTTACATATAACATAATCTATGTTGGTTTGGTTAAGTTTTACTAATGGATTGACCGTTGTATGATTTAATACATTGCATCTAACTAGTGATAGGAAAAACATGATAGAACAAGGTAAGTATATTATTGCGATTGTGATTCTTTTCAGGCCGGAAACTAATCGGGTACATGAATTATTAAGAACAACAATTGTACAAGTTGACAAAATTGTACTTGTAGATAACACGGATGATCCGAGTTTTATTATACCTGATGCAGAGTTTGAATCATACGAAGATAAAATTGAGCTCTATCGTTTAAACAACAATTTGGGTATTGCAAAAGCTCAGAATATTGGAATTCAATATGCCAAGCAATCGAAGGCATCACATATTTTATTTTTGGATCAAGACAGTATCCTTCCAGAAGATATGGTTAATACGTTGCTGTTGAGTGAACGTTCTCTTATAAATGACGGAAAACAAGTAGCTGTACTTGGTCCAGCATTTAAGGATGAGAAAACTGGAAAGATAACAGGAGCAATCCATATAAAACCTTTTCAGAAAACAACATTGCTCCAAGGCGTACACCCGATAGAGACTGATTTTCTAATTTCCTCAGGGAGTTTGATTAGAATGGAAGTCCTGGAAAAAATAGGTGTTATGGATGAGTCTTTGTTTATAGATTTTGTCGATATTGAATGGTGCGAACGTGCGAAGAAAATGGGGTTAATATCTTATGTAGTGCCAAACATTGTCATGATGCACAATATTGGAAATGAAGCGAAACGTGTATTTGGGAAAAATGTGATAATGCATAGTGATTTTAGACATTATTTCATAGTGAGAAATTCAATATATCTAGTTCGTAAAAATAAAATATCATTCAATCATCGTGTATATTTGTTTTTTAAGTTACCATTATTTATAATTGTACATACACTTAGTGCATCTTCAAAATTAAAGAAAATCAAGTTGTTAGCGATTGCAATAAGAGATGGTGTAACAGGTAAAATGGGGAAAGGTTACTTCTCTAATTCTTGATAATATATTGGCAATTAAAAACTAATGTTAAGCTATATTAACCATTTTATCGTGAAATGAGATTGTAATGTTTTTATACCTATCAATATTTATAAGCATCGCTGCACTATCATTTCTTCCTGCGCAGAAACTCTTGCTAAAAGCAATAATGATATTCTTGTTTTTAATGTGTGCATTTCGCGGCGAGTCTGTCGATAGGGATTATGCAAACTATATCATGTTGATTTTTCATTCGGCAAATAACTTATTATTTCCAATAGAGCCATCATTTAAATTGATGAGTTTTATTGCAATCAATGCATTTAATGCCTATTTAATTGTTTTTGTCGTTTTTGCGCTGATATCAATTTCATTAAAATATAATGTAATTAAAAAATGTTCACCTTTTTTATTGCTATCAGTGCTCGTGTATTACTCTAATACTTTTTTATTGCAAGATATGACTCAGATAAGGGCTGGGGTTGCAGGTGCTATAGTCTTATATTCGGTATTGCAGTATGCTAAAAAGACAAAAGCCATAGAATTTGTCATATTGATCTCTCTTGCAGCAACATTCCATATAACTGCATTATTATTTCTTGTTGTTTTATTGTTTGATCCATATGCTGTTAGCCGAAAATACATCATTATTTATTTTTTAATGCTATTTGGTGCGTATTTGTCTTATTATTTGGGGGTGAACTTTTTAACTGTAATAAATTTTATCCCTATTTCTTATGTACAATATAAGTTCAGTGATTATATTAACCAAAGTCAAGGTGCTGATTTTGTCCCTGTTAATATTTTTTCTGTAATGCAAATATTACATCTGCTTATAGTTACACTTTCTTTTGTTATTGCTCGGGAAAAATTATTGATAGGTAAGGGGGTGCTTTTTTTAAAAATCTATTCTTTATCCCCGCTTGCTTTCATTGTTTTATCTTCACTGCCAGTTTTTTCATTACGTGTTAGTGAACTTTTTTCTATCAGTGAGATAATATTACTTCCATCCTTAGTCCTCCTTTTCAAGCAAAAAAATTTTGCAAAACTAGTCGTCGTTGGCATATGCTTTATCATGTTTTATATAAATATTTATCATCTTGAGATTTTAAAAGAATACTCGGTTCTGTAGATTTGGATAATATCAGATATAAGTAAAACCTGAGTTTTATTCAGTATGTGAAATACAATTAATGCTGATGATATAGGAAAAAAATGAAATTAAAAAAAATGGCTATTTTATTATCGAGTTATAATGGTGAAAAATATATTAGAGAACAACTGGAGTCGATAATAAAGTGCTATAGAGATTTCGATTTGCATATTCATATACGAGATGATGGTTCTGTTGATTCAACATGTGAAATTATTAAAAACTATATGTCGCAAAATCACTCCATATTTTTGTATGAAGGTGAAAATGTTGGGGTTATAGCTAGTTTTTTGTGGTTGGTTAAGAAAGTTGAGGATTATGATTACTACGCCTTTTGTGATCAGGATGATGTATGGGATCCCCTTAAATTGATTGCTGCAACAACTAAGATTGCACAATATGAGCAAAATACAGCAATAGGCTATTGCTCTTCGTATAATTATGTTGATGATAAATTGAATTATATAGGTTGTTATGATTCTCATAGTGATTTTTCGCTGAATAATATATTGATTGAAAATTGTGCGCCTGGTTGTACTTTTGTTTTCAACCAATATTTACGTAAATTATATTTAGATTTAGATTTAGAAGAGGAAAATATTGCCAATCGGATTGTTATGCATGATTGGTTTTTTTTAATACTGGCAAAAATATCCGGCATATTAATATATGACCACAACAGTTATCTCAGTTATAGACAGCATGATAATAATGTTGTAGGCATAAAATCAGGATTTAAAAATATTTTTCATAATAGAATAAGGCAATTTAAAAAAAATAAAAAAAATGGAAGCCATCTTTTATTGTTTCAGATGGAGTTGATTTCTTTATACTGTTTAAGACATAACAAAAAAGAAGCGTATGCAATGAGTAGAGATTTTGTTGAATGCCAAGATAGTTTAGTAGGTAGATTGAAGTATGTTCTTGCGAGGCGTGTAAAGAGAGTAAAATTTATGGATGATGTAATTTTTAAAATTTTATTTGTTACTGGATGGTTTAAGTAAATAAGGATTAAATATGTCTCGTAAAAATGGTAAACATATATTGCTTGTGGCAAATACACTTTGGTCAGTCTATAATTTTCGGAAAGGATTGATAAAAAGTTTAATTGCAAAAGGATATGAAGTTACTGTCGTTGCTCCAGCAGACGATTATATAGAAAAAATCAAGAGTTTAGGGTGCCATTTTGAATCAATTTCTGTTTCATCTCAAGGAAGAAATCCATTTAAAGATTTAATGCTGTTGTTGAAGTTGATAAAAATATATAGGAAAATAAAGCCTGACTTTATTTTTCATTATACCATCAAACTAAATATTTATGGCTCGATAGCGGCTGGTATTACTAATTGCAAATCTATAGCGATAACTACAGGACTTGGTTTTGTATTTAACAAAGAAACACTTCTAACTAAGTTCATTACTCATCTATATGCGTTTTCATTTCGTTTTGCAAAAGAGGTATGGTTTTTGAATGAGGATGATAGGGATGTCTTTTTAAGAAAAAGAATAATAAATAATAATAAATCATTCATTTTGGCAAGTGAAGGTGTTGATACTGATTATTTTAGCCCCAAACAAGTTTTGGAACAGATAAATTCTGATGATAATATTATATTTCTTCTTGTAGCCCGAATGCTCTGGGAAAAAGGTGTTGGTGTATATGTTGATGCTGCCGAGCTTTTAAAAGCTGAGTGTCCCAATGTTAGATTTCAATTGTTAGGCGCTTGTGATAGTCATAACCCTGGTGCCATTACAAGACAAGAAATTGAAAATTGGCAACTTAAAGGCATAGTTGAGTATTTAGGTGTAGAAAATGATATTAGACCACATCTAATGAGCGCTGATTGTATAGTTTTACCTTCATTCTATAGAGAAGGAGTACCTCGAGCATTAATGGAAGCATCATCAATGCGCAAGCCAATAATCACCACTAACAACGTAGGCTGCAAGGATGTTGTAGTCGATGGTGAAACGGGATTTATTTGCAATGTACGTGATCACATTGGCTTAGCGAATGCAATGCGTAAATTTATTGCGCTTACGTCACAAGAAAGAATAAATATGGGCTACGCAGGGAGAGAGTATATTATTAGAAAATTTGACGAAAATAAAATAATTAAAATGTACCATAACACATTAGAAAAATATTTATCTTAAAGTATTTGGAGGTTAATTCCGTTGCTTGGTTGGTTATTGATAACTTGTTTGTCAAATATGCATTAAAATTTATGTTGTGAAATTGTTTTGGTTATGATTATATGTTGAATGCAATTTCGTGATGTTTTATTTGTGGTTAATGACTATTGTATTTTTAGATGCGTTTTTGGTTCAATATTCTATTGACATTACTAATTTTTCTTTATATATATTGAAGATCGTTATGCGCACGCTACATTTTATTCGTAATAAATCATTTGCTTTTCATATGATACTTCAGTGATATAATTTTATTGTAACTTAGATTTCTATGATTTCATACATTTTTAATCTAGTAGTTGTTTTTTTGAGTCTACTATTAGGATTTAATGCTTGAATTATTATTCAAAAGCATTAATTATATTTTTAATATATTGGGGTGAACTATGTCATTTTTGTCTGATTTAGAACTTAAAGAATTAGGTTTCAAAAAAATTGGTAAAAATGTAAAGATTAGCAGCAAGGCTTCAATTTACAATTCTGAAAATATTGAAATTGGGGATAACTCAAGAATTGATGATTTTTGTCTATTATCCGGAAAAGTTACGGTAGGAAAGAATGTACATATTGCGGCATTTTGCAATATTGCTGGAGGTATAGAAGGTGTAACACTTGGTGATTTCTCTGGACTAGCATATGGTTGCCACGTCTTTTCTCAATCAGATGATTATACTGGGCGTACTATGACTAACCCTACGATACCCAAAAAATTTAAAAAGGAAATAATTAAGCAAGTTGTAATTGGTAAGCATGTCATAATTGGTACAAATTCATTAGTATTTCCTGGTGTAACAATTGAAGAAGGATGTTCAGTCGGAGCTATGACGATGGTGACAAAATCTACCAAACCTTGGGGCTGTTACTTCGGTATTCCTGCAAAAAGGATTAAAGAAAGAAAAAAAGATTTACTGGAGCTTGAACTGCTTTTTAATAAAGAATCAAATAATTTTAAACAAAGTCAGTAAAATAATTTAATATTTGAATTCTGCTGAATGGTTATTATTGAGACGGTAGTCAGGTAAAGGCATTTTGTATGTAGTACAACCTCAAGGAGAGAACATAAGTAGCATACTTTTTATACTAAATAATTCGTATTTTATGTTCAAGAATTGAGTGATACTTCATTGCTTAAAATTGTTTTTCACAGCTTATATGTGATCAAATACTCTTTATATAAATAAGGAGAATAAAATGGAACTTGAATAGTTGATGGAACATATTTCTATTATCCCTGATTACAGACAAGCCTGGAAAGTGGAACATAAAATGTTGGATATTCTACTGTTGACTATTTGTGCCGTTATTTCTGGTGCAGAAGGTTAGGAATTGGGGAAACACATCTCGGTTTTTTGAAGCAATATGGTGATTTTGAAAATGGTATTCCTGTTCACGATACTATTGCCAGAGTTGTATCCTGATCTGTCCTGCAAAATTTCACGAGTGCTTTATTAACTGGATACGTGACTGCCATTCCTCAAAT